>NZ_JACUZZ010000015.1:0-154286 GCF_014851595.1 Rhizobium sp. RHZ01 | reverse complement strand
GACTGAAAGCGAAAGGAAAGCCCGGAAAGGTCGCTCTCGTCGCGGTCATGCGAAGGATGATCATAATCCTCAATGCCAAAATGAGAGACTATCGAGCAACGGTGATTGACGCCTAACACCGTTGCTTTTTGTTTGGCGATCATCATCCGTACACAGAACGCGATCCGGTTTCGATCCTAGGCGTCGAAGAGCGACGACGGCAACTCAACAGTTATTCGGCTCGGTCCCGCCAGGCGGATTGCCACGGCTTCTCGTAGGAGAGCAAAGCGAAGCTCCAATGCGGTGATTTCCGGTGACGTTGGCAGCTTGGTCAGCTCAGTTGCGAAAAGATCGAACTCCCTTCCGAGCGAGGTTTTATCAAAAGGTGTGTTCACTTGCTCTCGACCGATGTTTGCTTGAAGACTCAACAGCCATGGACTTACAGCGAGCGCTGCGAATACGCTTAGCCTGCGAGTGGTCATGCTTAATATCCAATTAACAATCTCGCGGGCGGCGCAGAAAATTGGGCCGGTTCCGGAAGCTCCGAGGGGTTTACACGCGAGGGGGCGTGTCGGAGCATCCCGGTGTCCGGTGGGTTTGGACGGCACAAGTTATGTGGGACAGGGCGGCTTGGATAGTGGACAAAGGTCCTGAAGCCATCAGACCCGAGTCCGATCTGTTTCGGACTAAGGTCTGATATTGTGGACTTGAACGCTCTTGTTCAATGCTTCCTTTCCAGTCAGTCGCAAGCTCCGGCCGTGGTTGTGAAACGAAATTTAGCAGCCAAAGCGCTGCGTCTTCATCGGTATTGCGAATTCAACTGACTATCTTATTGATCCGACGGGGAAAGGGGCGAATCTTCCGGTCGAGGTTACGGCAATCGACCTTCACGGTTTTTCGCATCGAACTCCAGTTCGCGACCCTCGGAACCGGGCTGGTGCTGACGCATGCGGATTTCGTCGTGATGTAAGCAACGATCGACACCGTTGATTGACCGCTGTTGCGCAAGCCACCCTGGGCTTTATTCGAAAATCCGTTGGCGACGGCATTGAAGCGATCAGACGGATCGAAGGGCGGACGTCCGCCGTTTCCGGCGGTGCTGATGTTCAAGATCCGGGTCTTGCAGGCGCTCTACAACCTCTCGGACGACCGGGCCGCGTTGCGCCCCAGCGGCGGCGACGCCGCTCCTGACGGTTGCGAGCTCCGTCATCAGCCGATCGAACAATGACGTATTGCTTGTCCGTCGTCCCGTACCCTTCGATGCTCCCGGCCTGATCCCAAAGGACGAATTCGGCCAGCACTTCCTGCTTACCCGCAAGGCACGCGACATCAATCCGGCCGACCTGTGGTCGCCAACCGTCACCCCATATCCAATTTACCGATCGGAGGACGTGCTCCCGAGCACCGATCTGATTGCGGTCAGCATTACCTTTTCGTAGTCAATGGGTTCTGGTTGACCGACAACAGCGATTGTGGGTTTCGCCATATCGATCAGTGTCGATGCGGCGTCCCTCACATCTCGCGTCGTGACGCATCGGATTCGATTGATCTCATCTTCCGGGGATACGATCGTGCCAAATGTCAGCATAGCCGTGCCGACCATGCGGGCCGCGTCAAACGGTGTTTCCCAGGCGCGGACGAGGTTGACGAGGCATTTGTTTCTTCCACGATGTACGGCCTCGTCATTGTCCGCCGCTGCCATCTTCGAAAGTTCAATGCCCATCAGCCGGAGGGCATCTTCAACATGAGTTGCCGATGTCGCCGCATACATGCCGAATAAACCGAAATCGGAACCGTGTTCTGACCACGCTCCGACCTCGTACCCCAGACCATGGTCCCGCCGGATTGATCTGAACAAGGGGGACGACATTCCCGTTCCCAATGCCTCCGCAAGGACTTGAACCGCGTAGCGCTGACCGTCACCTGCCCATGCCGTTGGGAATGCGCAGGCTACGATAGACTGACTTAACTCCGATCGGGTCTGCAAAAAAAGTCCGCCTGAGTAGGCCGCCTTGGGTGCTTCTTTGCGCGTTCGGCTGGAGACCTGCATAGGATCCAGAAACCGGTTGGCCAGCACAACCAAATCATGGTGGGATATGCCGCCAGCCGCCATCAATATCATGTTTTCAGGCTGATAGTTCTCGACGACGAAGTCCATCAGATCTGCTCGGCTTAGCCGTGCCACTGTCTCTGGGGTGCCCAGAACTGATTTTCCGAGGCTCTGATCGGGATAGGCCCTCTGCGCCAACCCCGCCAGCGCGCTGACCGCGGGATCATCCTGGGCTTGCAGAATTTCTTGTAGAATGATCTGTCTCTCGACATCCATATCTTCAGGGTCGAGTCGAGGGGATATCACTACCTCTGTCAGGATCGCGACCGCTTCAGGAAGCATTTCCTTCAGCCCCTCAACATAATAGAGCGTGTAGTCCTTGCCCGTAACTGCGTTGATTGTCGCCCCGAGGCTTTCAATCCGCTGTGTAATCTCATCGGACGGGTGGTGCCGTGTGCCCTTGAATGCCATGTGTTCGAGAAAATGGGCGGTTCCATGAGCGGCTCGATCCACCCTGGAACCAGCCCGGATCATAATTGCGACCACGGCGCTTTCAAAATCCCTGAACGCGATCGAGACAACTTGAAGGCCGTTTGCGAGGCAGGAGTGGTCAATATTCATGGCAACTCCAAATTCTATCGCTCAGTCATATCTTCTGTAGGATTTTTTGACGTCCCTGGGCACTACCGATATCTGGCCATTATTGACTTCGATCAGCGTTGCATCGCGATTCATCAGTGCTGGCCTATGCGCAATCACAATGCGGGCGATGGTCATCTCCGACAAAATATCCGCTATGGCTTCTTCTGCTCGTTCATCCAGATTTGCCGTAAATAGTGTCTTCAGGATTTTCGGTTTTCATATCCGTAGAACTACCAATGAGAGTATCGTTGACGTTCTCCTGTAGATGGATCGCATGCTGCGGCAATCAGAAGCGCCACGGTATCCAGGGGAGACGGCTTCGTCACGCGTCGCATCAGCAGAAGCCGGCGCTATCTCGGCCGGCGATATCCAGGCTCGGACATCGCGCTTCATCGTCGAGAAGCCGTCAGCTATGAGAGCAGTTCCAGTGGCGGCCATACTTGCTTGAGTGCCGGAAGAGGCGGCCGCTCCCCGCCCATTCGACATCCAGGGGACTTTTGGTTGCGGTTCCCGGGGCCGCTGTTGCGAGAGAGCTCCATCTACGCAACTCATCCAGTTCGACCCTTTTCCGGGCTATTTGATTTCGATGAAGCGTGTAGCCCGATGTTTTGCGGACAGAAAAGCGCAACCGGCATTAACTGTCTGCGAACCGGTGGCATTGTCCCTCATCCTACGTTATCTGGATGCAAGGATGATAGCAGGGCACAAGGCACAGATGGACGCTGACCGTATTCTGGTCGTCGACGATGACGCGCGCATAAGACAGATGCTAGTTCGCTATTTTGAGGACAACGGATTCCGAGTGACGGCCGTCGGTAACGGCACAGCCATGCGCTCCGAATTGGCAAGGGAATCCTACGCGGCGA
This sequence comes from Rhizobium sp. RHZ01, assembly GCF_014851595.1. Lineage (NCBI taxonomy): Bacteria > Pseudomonadati > Pseudomonadota > Alphaproteobacteria > Hyphomicrobiales > Rhizobiaceae > Rhizobium > Rhizobium sp. RHZ01. The sequence continues at coordinate 150,749 of NZ_JACUZZ010000015.1, read as the reverse complement.
TATTCCTCGACCTCGTACTGCCGAACGGAGAGAACGGTCTCGAACTGCTGCGTGAGCTTCGTGGCACCTCTGATGTGCCGGTCCTGATGCTGACCGGGCAGGACGATGTCACCGACAAGGTGGTTGGCCTTGAGGTCGGCGCCGACGATTACATCGCCAAGCCCTTCCATCTCAGGGAGCTTCTTGCGAGGCTTAGGACCGTGCTGAGAAGGCGCACCTCCTCGGGCCTGCCTTCCAAGTCCGGCGCCCTCGACGAGGAAAGCCTGGAGTTCGAAGGCTGGAGGCTCGACATCTCGCGAAGGCGGCTCACCTCTCCTTTGGGCGCCGACGTGTCCCTGACCACCGGCGAGTTCGACATGTTGCTCGTGTTTGTCCGCAACCGTGGTCGTGTGCTGTCGCGCGACAAGCTCATGGACCTGACCCGAAACCGGAATCTCGAGGCCTTCGACCGCGCGATCGACGCCCAGATCGTCCGGCTTCGCAAGAAGATCGAGACAGATCCCAAGAGCCCGGAGCTCATACAATCCGTACGCGGCGTGGGTTATGTGTTTACGGGGCGGCCAAGCTACTCTTCCAGTATTTGATCTTCGTCAATGTGCGCCTTGCGGGTTTGGCTATTTTCCGGCCAGCAACGGCGTCAGGAAAAATGACTATCTGGATCCTCTTCGCGGTGATGACGACCGCAACAACAGCCATACTGCTGCATCCACTTTCTTCGGGGCGCGCTCGGCCGATACAAGCAAGGGGAGCCGACGACCTCTACCGAAAGCAGCTTCTGGAACTCGAAAACGAGCTTGCATCCGGAGACATTCTGCCAACTGAATACGAGTTGGCCCGGGCAGAGACAGCGCGGCGCCTTTTCAAGGAGAGCGAAGCGGCGGAACGCCGTTTATCGGTAAAACGGCCCGGTTACTGGCTCCGTCCTGTCGTCGTCGCATTTCTTCCCTTGCTGAGTGTCGGACTGTACGTCTCCCTTGGATCACCTGATATGCCCTCACGCCCCCTGCAAGCAAGGCTGGCAGATCCGGGACAGGATTTTGCAATTCTTGTAAGGAAGACCGAAGACCATCTTTCTCGCAGCCCGAATGACGGCCGCGGATGGGACGTTATAGCACCTGTCTATCTCCGAATGGGCCGTGCCGCCGATTCGGAGCGAGCTTACCGGAACGCGCTTCGTCTCCTCGGACCTCAGGTTTCGAGGCTCGAGGGACTGGCGGCGGCGTTGATAACGCAGTCTGGCGGGGCGGTTACCGAGGACCTTCATGTGGTCCTCTTGCAGATACTGGCTATTGAACCTGACAATCCACGCGCAAAATTCTATCTGGCACTCGGCCAGGAGCAGGCTGGCAGTCAGGCTGAAGCAAGGAGTGCTTTCGAGGCCATAGCCAGGAGTTCTCCGGCAGATGCCCCCTGGCTGCCGCTCGTCAACGAGCACATTGCCAAGAACGGAGGCCCTATTGCCGCCACAGGGAGAGAGGGGTCGGACCGACCAAAAGGCGAACGCGGCCTTTCGACCACACAGAGCCCTGATGCGGCAGAGCCGCAGTACAAGATAAAGGCGATGGTCGAAAGCCTTGATAGCAGGCTTCGGGCTGAGCCCAACAATTTCGACGGCTTCATGCGGCTTGTGCGTTCTTATGCCGTATTGAACGAAAAGGCGCACGCGGTCGACGCGTTGCAGCGTGGACTCGCGGTCTTCCCTGCGACGGGCGAGCAAGGCAAGCAACTGTTGGCGCTGGCGCGAGAGCTCGACATTGCGACAGAAGGAATGACGGAATGACGCGCAAGCAGAAGCGCCTGGCGGTGATCGGTGGCGGCATGAGCTTCATCATTGCGGCGGTGCTGCTCGTCATGTTCGCCTTCAGCCAGTCGGTGGCCTATTTCTATATGCCTGCGGATATCGCCAAGAACCCGGTGCCGCCTGGAACGCGCATACGTCTCGGTGGCCTGGTGGGCGAGGGCAGCATCGTGCGCGGGGGGGGATCGACAGTGCAGTTTGCGGTGACCGATGCGACCGGCGATCTGGTCAGGGTACGATATACCGGCATTCTTCCCGACCTCTTTCGCGAGGGCCAGGGCGTGGTGACCGAAGGCCGGTTCGAAGGGGCGAGCCATGAATTCGTCGCCGATACGGTACTCGCCAAGCACGACGAGAAATACATGCCGAAGGAAGTTGCCGACAAGTTGAAAGAGCAGGGGCTGTGGCAACACGCGGGAGAACCGCAATGATCATCGAGATCGGCCACTATGCCCTGATCCTGGCGCTGGCGACGGCGCTCGTGGTTTCCATCGTGCCGGTGATCGGTGCAAGGCGCCTCGACCGTGCGATGATGGATCTGGCCTCTGTAGGGTCCCTGGCGATGTTCGCGCTGGTGGCGTTCTCCTTCGGAGTTCTGACCTACGCCCACGTCGTCTCCGACTTCTCGGTCGCCAACGTCTGGGAGAACTCCCATTCGCTTGTGCCGCTGCTGTTCAAGTTGTCAGGCGTCTGGGGCAATCACGAGGGCTCGATGATGCTCTGGCTGCTGATCCTGGTGCTGTTCAGCGCCCTGGTCGCGGTCTTCGGACGGAATTTGCCCGATACGCTGCGGGCAAACGTGCTCGCCGTGCAGGCCTGGATATCGGTCGCCTTCATCCTGTTCATCCTGCTGACCTCCAATCCCTTCATGCGGCTGGATCCGGCCCCGGCCGAGGGGAAGGACCTCAACCCGGTGCTGCAGGACGTCGGTCTGGCGATCCACCCGCCGCTGCTCTATCTCGGCTATGTCGGCTTCTCCGTCTGCTTCTCCTTTGCCGTGGCTGCCCTTCTCGAAGGCCGCATCGATGCCGCCTGGGCGCGCTGGGTGCGGCCCTGGACGCTGGCCGCCTGGACGTTCCTGACGCTTGGCATCGCCATGGGCTCCTACTGGGCCTATTACGAGCTCGGCTGGGGCGGCTGGTGGTTCTGGGATCCGGTCGAGAATGCCTCCTTCATGCCCTGGCTTGCCGGGACCGCGCTGCTGCATTCGGCGCTCGTCATGGAAAAGCGCGAGGCGCTGAAGATCTGGACGGTGCTGCTTGCCATCCTGACCTTCTCGCTGTCGCTGATGGGCACGTTCCTCGTGCGCTCGGGGGTCTTGACCTCGGTGCACGCCTTTGCCAGCGATCCGACCCGCGGCGTCTTCGTCCTGTTCATTCTGCTGATCTTCATCGGCGGGTCGCTGTCGCTCTTTGCCTTCCGCGCGCCGCAGCTCTCGGCCGGCGGCTTGTTTGCGCCGATCTCGCGCGAAGGGGCGCTTGTCCTCAACAACCTGATCCTCACCGTCGCCTGCGGCACGGTGCTGACAGGCACGCTCTATCCGCTGCTTTTGGAGACGCTGACCGGCGACAAGATCTCGGTCGGGCCGCCCTTCTTCAACATGACCTTCGGCCTGCTGATGGCGCCGCTGCTGGTCATCGTTCCCTTTGGCCCGCTGCTTGCCTGGAAGCGCGGCGATCTGCTCGCTGTTCTGCAGCGGCTCTATCTGGTCGCGATCCTGGCGTTTGTTGTTGCGGTGGTCTTCTTCTATGTCCAGCACGGCGGTCCCGTGCTTGCCGTGCTCGGGCTGGCTGCGGCGCTGTTCCTGATCTTCGGCGCGATCGCCGATCTGTGGTATCGCGCCGGCGTCGGCAAGGTCGCTGCCTCCGTCGCCTGGAGACGCCTTGCCGGCCTGCCGCGCTCGGCCTTCGGCACGGCGCTCGCGCATGCCGGGCTTGGCGTTGCCGTCCTCGGCATCGTCGCGGTGACCACCTTCGAAACCGAGCATGTCATCGAGATGAAGCCCGGCCAGACGGTCGAAGCCGGCGGCTACGCCGTGCGGTTCGACGGCATGAAGCCGGCGACCGGACCGAACTACAGCGAAGAGCGCGGTCACTTCACCATCGGCCGCGGCGGCGTCGAGGTTGCCGATGTCTGGTCGTCCAAGCGGATCTACACGGCGCGGCAGATGCCGACGACGGAAGCCGGCATCGTGACGTTCGGGCTGAGCCAGCTCTATGTGTCGCTCGGCGATCCGACGAACGACGGGGGCATGGTCGTACGCATCTGGTGGAAGCCCTTCATTCTCTGCATCTGGGGTGGCGCGGTGATCATGGCGATCGGCGGCTTCGTGTCGCTGAGCGACCGGCGCCTGCGTGTCGGGGCGCCGAACCGCAGGGCAAAGCCGCTGCGTCCTGCCATGGAGCCGGCCGAATGATGAGGCGTCTGCTCCTGGTGATAGCGATAGTTCTGTCGGCCGCGCCGGCCTTTGCCGTCAATCCGGACGAGGTTCTTGCCGATCCGGCGCTCGAGGCGCGCGCCCGGGCGATCTCCGCCGAACTGCGCTGCATGGTCTGCCAGAACCAGTCGATCGACGATTCCAATGCGGAACTTGCCAAGGACCTGCGCCTGCTGGTGCGCGAGCGGCTGACCGATGGCGATACGAACGAGCAGGTGATGAACTACATCGTCTCGCGCTACGGCGAGTTCGTGCTGTTGAAGCCGCGCTTCGAAACGAAGACGATCCTTCTGTGGGGCGCGCCGCTCCTGCTCGCCGTCGCAGGCGGGCTGTCGCTGATCGTCTTCGCACGGCGTCGCGTGGAGGTGCCGACCGGCAGTCGCCTCAGCGAGGAGGAAGAGAAAAAACTCGACCGACTTATGCATGGCGATGGTCTTTGACTGAGATCAATGTCGAACTGCTTTGCTCATTCTACCGTCGTGCCAGCAGCATTCCGGAAGAGCGAGGCATGAGATGCAGGCCAAGGACATAATGACCACCAACGTGGTTTCAATCAGCCCAGCGGCTAGTGTGCGGCATGCAGTCGCGGTCATGCTTCAAGACAACATCAGCGGCCTTCCGGTCGTCAGCGACGAGGGACGCGTTTGTGGTATGCTGACGGAAGGCGATCTTCTCCTCCGGCGGGAAATCCGGGTTTCGCTGCGGTCATCTCGCGTGTCCGAAGTCACCTCGGAACTTGACCTTGAGCGCTACATTCGCACTCATGGCTGGTCCGTGGCAGATGTCATGTCTCCCGACGTCATTGTCGCATTGCCGGACAGCGAGGTGTCAGACATCGCCGACAGCCTGCAGGCCCACCGAATAAAGCGGTTACCCATCGTCGAGAACGGGCGACTTGTCGGGATCGTGAGCCGGCGCGACATTCTGGCAATCATTCTCGACGCGCCGCCGACCACGCTTCCTCGGGAGGATGAGAGTATTCGTCTGGCGGTACGTACGCGTCTGAGGTCCGACCTCGGTTTGACGCCGCAAAGGGTGCAAGTTTCTGTCAAGAACGGCGAAGTGACCCTGGACGGCCACCTGGAATCGGATCTGAAGCGAAAAGCAGTGCGCACGCTTGTCGAAAGCTTGGGAATCGGCGGCTATCGCGACCGACTGCATGTCATCACGCCCGACAGTGCAGACCGCTCCGACATTGCCTCGGGCTAACATCGATCTTCAGTAGCAACCAGTCGGTTTGTTTCGCAAACATGATCTTGAGGAGCGGTCGCGAATGGCACCTCTACTGGAGCCGTTGGGACGAGGAGGCTTGTTCGCTTCGCGCCCCGAAATCGAACAAGCCTCTGTCAAGTTCCCAGCATTGACACGGGCATCGCCCGACCCGCGACAGCAATATAGGACAGCACCGGAACGAAATCTTTGACCGATGTCAAAGATGGCAAGTTCCGATTGGCGCTCGGGTGGCGGCCACAGATCGGACATCGGCCAGGCGAGTCGCAAGTCAAGATGAACGTCACCCGTCCGCGAGGGCCTGGTCCAAGAACGGGCGAATATCTTTGGCAAGCGCAGCTGCGTCGAGTGGACCAACGTGCTTGGCCACGATGCGTCCATCCCGGTTGATGACGAATGTCTCCGGAACACCATAAACGCCCCAGTCGATCGAAGCCCTGCCTCTTGCATCGATCCCGATTGCGGCGAAAGGATTCCCGTTCTCGCGTAGAAATGGCAACGCCTTTTCGGGAGCGTCCTTGTAGTTGATCGCAACGACGGTGATGCGGGTGTCTTTGGCGAGTTCCATCAGGACCGGGTGCTCCTGACGGCATGGAATGCACCATGAGGCGAAGATGTTGACGACGGTCACCCGCCCCCGGATGCCGGCGTCCGCCAGTCCTGGCGTTGATGAACCGGCGAGCGGCGGAAGATCCACATGTGGATGTGGTTGGCCGATAAGGGAGGAGGGGAGTGTAGAAGGAGTGTATCCGTCGGCCGATTCCCGGTACAGCACGTTGCCCACAGCACTTGCGATTCCGAGGAATGCGACGAGCGGGATTGCCGCTACGAGGTAACTCCGCATCCTAGCGTTCTTCGCGATTTGACCGGCGACGCACGACCGCGAGCGCCTCGACCTGTCGGCGGTAGCTTCGGCTGGTAATCCAAACCTTCGCCGCCATCGCAAACATCACCGAGAAGGCCAGCGCGTAAGCGGCGAAAACATACTCCTGATGCGTCATCTCAACTATCCCTTTGTGACGCGGCCCTTGCTGCGAGCCTGTAATGAGAGATCAACTTTCTTCGCCAGATCTCGTTTCGTATCGATGCGACGTAAAGCGTTGCAAAGAGCGTGGTGAAAGCGAGGCCCATGATCAGCAGCGGTCGCAGAAATTCGATGTCGAGAGCGGGCCCGTCAAATCTCAGGACACTTGCGGGCTGGTGGAGTGTGTTCCACCACTCGACCGAGAATTTGATGATCGGAATGTTCACGAACCCGACGATGATGAGAACCGCGGAGACGCGGGCTGCCCGCGTCGGCTCGTCAACGGCGCGATTGATCGCCAGTATACCAAGGTACATGATGAACAGCACGAACATGGACGTCAGCCGAGCGTCCCAGACCCACCAGGTCCCCCACATCGGCTTACCCCAGATCGCGCCAGTGACAAGGGACACGAAAGTGAACGCGGCGCCGAGAGGCGCTGCCACGCGGGCTGAAACGTCTGCCAAAGGGTGTCGCCAGACCAGCGATCCAACGGCGTTGAGCGTCATGACCGTGTAGCACAGCATCGCCATCCACGCCGAAGGAACGTGAACGTACATTATTCTGACAGTCGCGCCTTGCTGGTAATCCACATCGGAACTGAAGGCGAGGTAAAGGCCAATCAGAAAGAACAGCATCGTCAGTGCCGATAGAACGGGGATTGCCCGATCTGACATTTCGACGAACCGGGTGGGCTGCGCGAGGCCTTTGACGTATTTTGCGACGTTTGAATATGAACTCATGCCAGGAGCCATAGCGCCTGATTGCGCCTCGATAATTGATCCTGGTCAAACATCTCGAAGCGACCCGGAGTGATCGAAAATATTTGAAGACTCCTTCAGCGCCCCGATTGCACGAAGCCTGGCCGGCAGCAAAAAAGGCGCGACAGCATGGTACGTTTCAAATGTTGCCGTGCTTCCTCACGGAGCCTGCGAGATGTTCAGCAACTTGACGGAGATCAAATACGGGGCTCGGGAGCCGGTGTATCGCTGCTTGCAGAATCAAGGAGCATGACATGGATTTCGAGGCGTTTTTCAAAAGCGAGCTGGATGGCCTTCACAGCGAAGGTCGCTATCGCGTTTTTGCTGATCTTGAGCGTCACCGCGGCAGCTTTCCGCGCGCCACGCGACACACGGCGGACGGCCCGAAGGAAGTCACGGTCTGGTGCTCCAACGACTATCTCGGCATGGGCCAGAACCCGAAGGTGATCGAGGCGATGAAGAATGCCATCGATCACTGTGGCGCGGGTGCGGGAGGCACCCGGAATATCTCTGGCACCACCCACTATCACGTTCTGCTCGAGCACGAACTGGCCGACCTGCATGGCAAGGAAGCGGCGCTGATCTTCACCTCCGGCTATGTCTCCAACTGGGCAGCGCTCGGCACGCTCGGCGCCAAGATCCCCGGCCTGATCATCTTCTCCGACGCCTTGAACCATGCCTCGATGATTGAAGGCATTCGCTACGCCAAGTGCGACAAGGTGATCTGGAAGCACAACGACATCCATGATCTCGAAGCCAAGCTGGCCGCTGCCGATCCGAAGGCGCCGAAGCTGATCGCCTTCGAATCGGTCTATTCGATGGACGGCGACATCGCCCCGATCAAGGAGATCTGTGACCTCGCCGACAAGTACGGCGCGATGACCTATCTCGACGAAGTCCATGCCGTCGGCATGTACGGTCCGCGCGGCGGCGGCATTGCCGAACGCGAAGGCCTGATGGATCGCCTGACGGTCATCGAAGGCACGCTCGGCAAGGCCTTCGGCGTCATGGGCGGCTACATCGCCGCCTCGACGGCGCTCTGCGACTTCATCCGCTCGTTTGCCTCTGGTTTCATCTTCACGACGGCGCTGCCGCCGGCGCTGGCGGCCGGTGCGGTTGCCTCGATCCAGCATCTGAAGGTCAGCCCGTTCGAGCGTGCGCGCCATCAGGATCGGGTCCGCAAGCTGAGGGCGCTGCTTGATCAGCAGGGTATCCCGCACATGCCGAACCCGAGCCACATCGTGCCTGTCATGGTTGGCGATGCCGCCAAGTGCAAGTGGATCTCCGACCTGCTGCTCGACAATTGCGGTGTCTACGTGCAGCCGATCAACTACCCGACGGTGCCGAAGAAGACCGAGCGGCTGCGCATCACTCCGACGCCGCTGCATAGCGACGCCGACATCGAACATCTCGTCGAGGCGCTGCATTCGCTCTGGGCGCGCTGCGCGCTCGCGCGGCACGTGGCCTAGCCAGCGCTATTCGGAGGGCAATTGCGAGCGATAGTGCTCGTCATTGCCCGTGGATGGTCAAGGATTTCGCTCGTTCGAAATGAGCCATACGCCACGGAAACCAGGACGCAACCCGCGACGAACAAGGCTCTGCCAGGGCGACGATGCTTGGAGAAAGTATTGGCGACTGTTCCCGGCCGTGTCGACCGCCTCCTGCCAACCTGAAGAAGGTGTCAGTCGCCGGCGGGCGAGGAAACCACAGCCGTTCGGCAGCCCCGGCATGGCCAAAAGGCTCGCCAATAATTGATCGCGATCAAAGACGCGTTGGTCCTTCCGGTGGACAAGACCTTATCGAATTCCTCAGGAGAAGACGGCCTTGATGATAGCTCAACACGACCGGCAAGCTGCCATCGCGCAGAATGATCAAGCAGATGGAAAGGAAGGTCCGGCGCCGTCGAGGCGGCAGGCCTTGGCGCACCTGCGGCGGCTTGTTCCTCTTCTTGGAAGCCACCGACGATTGACAAGCTGCGCGACGCTTGCCCTCACCGCCGCAGCCTTGATTTCGCTTGCGCTACCGATGGCCGTTCGGCGCATGATTGACAACGGCTTCGGGCAGGGCGATGGCGAATTCATAAACCGCTACTTCCTGATGGCAATGGCTCTGGCCGTGGCGTTGGCAATTGCCAGCGCTCTTCGATACTATTTCGTGACGGCACTGGGAGAACGCCTGGTTGCCGATCTCCGGAAGAAGGTCTTTGGCCACGTCCTGTCACTTCCCGCCCAGTTTTTCGATTCGAACCACTCCGGCGAAATTGCCTCGCGTCTCACCGGTGACACTGCCCAGATCAAGACGGCGGTCAGTCTGACAGCTTCGGTGGCGTTGAGAAACTCAATCCTGTGCGCGGGCGCCCTCGGCATGATGTTCGTGACAAGCCCTGGCCTGTCATCGATCGCCCTCGCGGTGATTCCCTTGATCCTCGCACCGCTTATTGTCTTCGGCCGCTCAGTCAGGAAAAAGTCCCGAGCGGCCCAGGACTCGCTTGCGAGCGCCTCCGCCTATGCCAGCGAAATCATCGCGGCAAACCGGACGGTGCAGTCCTTCAACGCCGAAGATGCTGCCCGTCAACGGTATGTCTGCGACGTCGAAATGTCCTACGGCAAATCCATTGCGGCGGCACGCTCGCGCGCTTGCCTGACAGGCTTTGCCATCGCACTCATATTCGGCAGCGTGGTCGGCGTCCTCTGGCTTGGGGCGCACAGGGTCCTCGCCGGCACGCTCTCGCCAGGAAGTCTCAGTCAGTTTCTGATCTACTCGGTGATTGCAGCCGGCTCCTTGGGCTCTCTATCGGAAGTCTGGGGTGAGCTGGCGCAGGCAGCAGGAGCCGCCGGTCGGCTTTTCGAGCTGCTGAATGAACAAACCTATGATCGCGAGCCTGAGGCAAGCATGCCGCTTCGCAGCCCCGTCCGCGGTGGCATCGAGGTATCCGATCTGCATTTCTCCTATCCCAACACCCCCCAGAAAGAAATCCTCGCCGGACTTTCCATGACGGTCTCTCCGGGAGAGACGGTCGCTCTCGTCGGGCCATCGGGTGCCGGAAAGAGCACGGTCTTTTCGCTTCTGCTCGGATTCTATGACGGCAGCGCCGGACGCCTTTCCATCGATGGACGAGACGTGCGCTCCATCGCCCCGCGAGATCTCCGCAAGGAGATTTCGATCGTGCCACAAGAGGTGACGATTTTCGCGACCACCATTTTCGAAAACATCGCGTTCGGAAGACCCGAAGCAACGCGGGACGAGGTCGTCGCAGCGGCGATCAAGGCCCAGGCGCATGGTTTCATAACTGGCCTTGAGAATGGATACGACACTGTCGTTGGCGAAAGGGGTCTGACCCTTTCTGGAGGACAGCGGCAGCGGTTGGCGATTGCCCGCGCTATACTGAAGGACGCCCCTGTCCTCCTGCTCGACGAGGCAACCGCGTCGCTTGACGCCGAGAACGAGCAGCTCGTACAGGAGGGCTTGGAACAGCTCATGGACAATCGATCGACCATCGTGATCGCTCACAGACTTGCGACCGTTCTCAAGGCCGACAGGATCCTTGTGGTCGACGCGGGCCGGATCGTCGAGCAAGGAACGCACGCCTCTCTAATGCGCAACGGCGGCCTCTACAAACGGCTGGCCGAACTCCAGTTCAAGGGGCCCGCCACCGACTCCGAGCTGGACGCAGCGTGAGGCGCCATTCAAACCGCACACCGGTCGATGCAGCTATGCGAGCCAGTTCGCCTGCGGGCGAGGGTGGGATGACGAACCAAATCTTGTGACCGGGCGCAGGGAAGTGGTGCGCAGAGGTCGTGGTGACGCGCAAGACGTGGGATGAAGGCGTTTCTGTGTTGGCAAAGCCTTCAGCCCCTGTTTGGGATTGGCTCGCCAATTTAGGGTCGGTTTGTTAAGCTGCCGCTAAGCCAAGCGAGGCTCGGACATGCCAAACGATCCACCGCGATCTCATCTGGCGGCAATGAAAGGAGACGGCTTCTACAACCGTCATTCCTCAATGCAGGCCACTGGCATTTCAGCACTCCTTTCATTGTGGGAAACGGCGTGCCGGACAATCGCCGCGGGCGAAGGTCCCTTCACCATCGTCGATTATGGTTCCTCACAAGGCCGCAATTCGATGACCCCCATGCGCGTGGCCATTAAGGCGTTGAGGCTCCGGTCGGGACCGTCCGTGCCAATCGAAGTCGTCCACACTGACCTTCCCACGAATGATTTTTCGGCTCTGTTCGAAGCGCTTTCTTCCAGCCCTGACAGCTACATGAATGAAGCTTCTGATGTTTTTCCCTCTGCGATCGGCAGGTCGTATTTCGAGCCATTGTTCCCACGTCAACGCGTGGATCTCGGATGGTCGACGTGGTCATTACAGTGGATGAGTACCGGAATGATCGAAGCGCCTGATCACATTCTCGCGGGAATGAGTGCCACGCCTGAAGTGATTTCTGCGGTAAAGCGACAACAGGCGAAAGATTGGGAGCGCTTCCTGGTCCTACGGTCACGGGAAACGCGCCCTGGCGGGAAACTCGTGGCGGGCTTTACGGCTCGCACAGCCGACATCACGGGTTGGGAATGGCTCCTTGGCGAACTCTGGTCGGCATTGTGTGACATGAGGACGGATGGCTGGCTTTCGGAACGAGAGCAGACCCGCATCACAATACCGATCGGCATACGGACCTTGGATGAGATCAGGAAACCGTTCTTGAAAGTCGAAAATTTCGCCGATCTAGAACTCGAGCATCTCGATCTCGTCAGGCTTGCTGATCCTTGTTGGGAGCAATTCGAAAGGACCGGCGATGTGTTGGCGTTCGCCAAGCGTCACACGGCAATGATGCAAGCCTGGTGCGAGCCGACAATCGCGAGCTTGATCGAGCCATCTCGCAATCCGGCCGCATTTGTCGCTGAACTGTTCAACCGGTTTGAGCGTAGACTGGTTGAAGGTCCCCGGCCTCACGAACCCTACATGGCCGCCGTGGTGTTATCCAAACGAGCCTAGCCAGAGAATTGGCGCGCGGCGGAAATTTGACATTCTCGATGATCCTTATGCCGACAAATCTCTTTGTGCCAATACGGGGATGTTCCATCCGGGCAGCCCTCTTGCGAGAGGCTCTGGAGGTCTTATCCGTCCCGTCTTCCCCGAGAGCCGGCCCTGGTGGCGCAGATGAGCTTGCTGCGTCTTCTACATTGCAGCCAGCCGGCTCTCACTTCATGATAAGCGCATCGGATATCGAAAGCGGCGGCTAATGCATATCTTCCTCGTTCGACACGGCGAATCGCTAGGCAATATCAATGAACAAGCCTACCGTCAGTTCGGCGACCATAATGTTCCGTTGACGCAGTGGGGGTATCGGCAAGCACTGGCGGCCGGGCGAGCGATCGCAGCCTATCTTGCCGAATTGCCGCGCGGACAGATACGACAACTTGACGTCTGGTATTCTCCCTATATGCGGACGCGGCAAAGCAAGGACGCCTTGCTGGAGGCGCTGCCTCCCGGATTGGTCGGGAGCGTTCGTGAGGACTACCTGTTGCGCGAGCAGGATTTCGGTCTCTTCACCGAAATCTATGACCACGCGGAGCGAAGACAGAAATTTCCTGATGAGTTCGCGAAATGGGCGAGATTGCGGAGCAACAGCGGGAAGTTCTACGCAAGGCCACCGGATGGCGAGAGCCGTGCGGATGTGGCCCAGCGGCTTCGTCTATTCCTTCAAACCGTGACGAATGACGTGCGCGATGGCAACAACGACCTGATCGTCGTTGGCCATGGTGTCACCAACAGGGCGTTCGAAATGAACTTTCTCCACCACGCCGTCGATTGGTTCGAGCGCTCCGACAATCCGGGAAATTCCGACGTGACTTTAATCGCCGGGACACACGCGCGCGGCTTCAGATCAACCCTGTTGCACAAGGCCGAAGACCGCCGAACCGGAGAAGAAGCGTTGCGCGATGCCTATGGATCCGAACTGACGCTCACGCCGAAAGCTACGTCATAGCTCAGCGCCGCAAACCCGCCGCTATCGCATGAGCCAGAAAAGTGCGACTGCTTCGAGCCAGGGCGTGAAGGGCCTCCATTGGAGGGAGGGTTCGAAGCACCGGTTGCCACGATGCCTCGAAGCCTCCCTCGTCCTTCCAGGAGATGAAGGACAAGAAGGACATAGGTCGCAAATCGGAGCGGGGAAGGGGGCCAAAGCCTGAGACAAGCGAATATGGTCCATCTGCAAGGCGCATAGTAGGATAGCAAAATCAAGCACCTGGCAAAATGAACTCTTGCCGGATCATCAAAAAGTCAGAACGTGTTGTCGATTTTTGCCGTCCCCAAACGTTCCTTGTTGGACGGCGGTTTCGAAATCCGCCCAGTCGTCCTTTCAATATCAGGAGGAGTTGATGTGATGGATGCGAACAATCTTGTTTCCGCGCGGGAGCTGGCCAGAAGAAACGGCCTCAGCTTTCCGAACGAAAGCCCCGAGTATCGGCAGGCCCGCGATGAATTGCTCGCCGAGGAAATCGAGTTGCGCCGACATATCGAACGCGTTGCAGAGCAGCGCCGCGCGCTGCCGCCAGGCGGTCAGGTCCGGAAGGACTACCGCTTCCAGGGACCCGATGGCGAGGTTACCTTGAGAGACCTGTTCGGGGATAAATCCACATTGGTGATTTACAGCTACATGTATGGGCCGCAACGCGAACGACCATGCCCGATGTGCACGTCCATGCTGTCGGCGCTCGACGGAGAAATCCCCGATATTTGCCAGCAGGTCGCCTTTGCCGTCGTCGCACGCTCGCCGATTGAACGTTTAGTGGCCTTCAAGAAGGAGCGCGGCTGGCATCACTTGCCACTCTACTCCGACACGACAGACGAATTCAGTCGCGACTATTACGCCATTGGTCCTGATGGCGGCGATGACGCTGCCTATAACGTCTTCACGGTCAAGGATGGCGTCATCCATCACTTCTGGAACCCGGAAATGGGTCCCGCAACTGCCGATCCCGGCCAGGATCCGCGCGGCGCGCCAGATTTCATGCCGCTGTGGACCGTGCTCGACACAACGCCGGAAGGGCGGCCGCCGAGCTGGTATCCGAGCCTTACCTATAGCAGTGGGCCGTAGGGCAGGGCCGCCTGTAAGGCGGGCGTCAGCCTTGCCTGCCGACGCTCGCATACATGCCCGTGGTCCGAAACTCGGTCGGGTTCGTGCCATAGATGCGTCGAAAGACCTTGGAAAAATAGTTCGCGTCCTCGAAGCCTGAGCGGATTGCGACCTCCTTGACGGGCATGTTCGCGGTCTTGGTCAACAGTTTGACGGCCCGCTTCAGTCGTTTCTGCAGGACGAACTCGGCCGGCGGCAGGCCCTCGTTGGCTGCGAACATTCGCGAGAAATGTGCCCTGCTGAGGCCTGCGACCCGCGCAAGATCCTCGACCGGCAGAGGACGCTCCAAATTCGCCATGATGTAGTCGATGACATGCTGCATCGTCCGGTATTCTTCACTGAAAACAGGATGCGAACCGAAGACATCGTCATACAGCGCCATGGCCGCCTCATAGGCGATTGCCGAAGCCAGGCCCGGCGTCTCCGCGCCATTGATCAGCCGGAGACTGCAATCTGCCAGATGCTCGATCGTTTGCGGTTGCAGTTTCAGGATCGGTCCGGTCACCGCGAGGATCGAGCGGTGGATGCGCAGCGCCTCCTCGCCATTCATCGAAATCCAGAAAAACTCCCAGCGGTCCCCATCTTCAAGCCAATAGCGGTGATTGTGCGGGACGAGCACGAGCAGTGTCTCGCCTTCTTTCACCCGAAGCTGGCGATTCTCGTAACGCAGGTTGCCCGCGCCTTTGATCGTATGCTGCAGGACGGTGAACGGTGTTTGGCCGCGCTTTCTGCCATCCCAGTCGTAGGTCGCATTCTCCCGGATCTCGTAGCCTGTGCTGGTCGGCATTGTGTGCAGGCTCTGGCGGCCGCGCGGCAGCGACACGGTCCTCATGACCGGCCCGTTGTCAATCAATTTTTGCAGCACAAAATTACCCATGAAAGCATAATCCTTCTCTGGCGGCCCCGCCGAATATGCGCATAATCCGCCCCCAAGAGAGAGAACACCGCCTGCACCGAGGAGCGGCAGGGAGGAGAATAAGCCGGATTTCTGGCCTTTTTTGGCTTCGGGCGCAAGTCCGGGTCCATTTCTTCTTCTCATCGTTCAGCGCCGGCAAATTTGATCGCATTGAGGCAAGGATCATGAGTTTCAAAATCGCTATCATCGGCGCAGGCAGCGTCGGCTTCACAAAAAAACTGTTCACCGACATCCTCTGTGTGCCGGAATTCCAGGACGTCGAGTTCGCGCTTACCGACATGAGCGAACATAATCTGCAGATGATCAAGCAGATCCTCGACACGATCGTTTCGTCCAACAAGCTGCCAACCAGGGTTACGGCGACGACGAACCGCCGCGAGGCACTGACGGGTGCGCGCTATATCATCAGCTGCGTGCGCGTCGGCGGCCTGGAAGCCTATGCCGATGACATCCGCATTCCGCTGAAGTACGGCATCGACCAGTGCGTCGGCGATACGATCTGCGCCGGCGGCATTCTCTACGGCCAGCGCAATATTCCTGTCATTCTGGATTTCTGCAAAGACATCCGTGAAGTCGCAGAGCCGGGTGCAAAGTTCCTGAACTACGCAAACCCGATGGCAATGAATACCTGGGCCGCCATTGAATACGGCAAGGTCGATACGGTCGGTCTCTGCCATGGGGTCCAGCATGGCGCCGAACAGATCGCTGAGGTGCTCGGCGCGAAATCGCCTTCCGAACTCGACTACATCTGCTCTGGCATCAACCACCAGACCTGGTTTGTCGATCTCAAACTCAACGGTCGCAAGATCGGCAAGGACGAGCTGGTTGCCGCCTTCGAAGCCCATCCCGTCTTCTCGCAGCAGGAAAAGCTGCGCATCGACGTGCTGAAGCGGTTCGGGGTCTACTCCACGGAAAGCAACGGCCATCTGTCCGAGTATCTTCCCTGGTACCGCAAGCGCCCCGACGAGATCACCAAGTGGATCGACATGTCCGACTGGATCCATGGCGAAACCGGCGGTTATCTTCGTCACTCCACCGAGACCCGCAACTGGTTCGAAACCGAATTCCCGCAATTCCTGGAGTCGGCATCGAAACCGATCGATCGGGCCAAGCGTTCGAACGAGCATGCGAGCCATATTCTTGAAGCCCTCGAAACCGGACGTGTCTACCGCGGCCACTTCAACCTCAAGAACAATGGGATCATCACCAACCTGCCAGCCGATGCGATTATCGAGTCCCCCGGCTTCGTCGACCGCTTCGGCATCAACATGGTTTCCGGTATCACGATCCCCGAAGCATGTGCAGCCACCTGCATGGCGTCGATCAACGTTCAACGCATGTCGGTTCATGCGGCCGTCAGCGGCGATATCGACCTTTTGAAGCTCGCCGTTCTGCACGATCCGCTGGTCGGTGCCGTCGCGACGCCGGAGGAGGTCTGGCAGATGGTCGACGAGATGGTTGTCGCCCAGGCGAGCTGGTTGCCGCAATATGCGGATGCAATCCCGGCTGCCAAGGAACGTCTGGCGAAATCGACTGTCAAGACCCGCGACTGGGCAGGTGCCGCCCGCCGCAATGTCCGTTCCATCGACGAGCTGCGTGCCGAAAAGGCTGCACTCAAGCAGGCCGTCTAAAGCTTCCGGACACGGGTGGCGATGGGGCTCCGGGAGGGAACTCATCGCCGAAGGCCCGTCGCCGGATCGTTTGAGGAGAAGCGGGGCTGCCACAAGCACCCCGAAAAACAAAGGGAGAGACGATGAGTAATATCCGCAACCTTGGCATTCTTGCCGGACTGGCGCTGAGCGTCTCGGTCTCGGCATTGAACGCCTATGCTTCCGAGCCGACGACACCGCCTGTTCCGCCGCAGTTTCCGGCGGAAGGCAAGATCAAATACGTATCGAGAGACTCCATCGAGGAATTCAAGGCTCTTCCGGCGTATCATGAGCCGGACTGGGTCACGAAGAACTTCGTCGACAGCGGCAAGCTGCCGCCCGTCAAGGATCGACTGCCCAAGGAACCTCTCGTCTTCAAGACCGACAACATGGTCGACGGCATCGGCGTTTATGGCGACACGATGCGCCATGTCATCGGCGGCCGGCCGGAAGGCTGGAACTATGGCGCCGGCCAGACACAGGGTTGGGGCGGCATCGATATCGGCCTGTCGGAGTGCCTGACGCGCACCGCGCCGCTCTTCCAGGTCGAAGCAAAGGATACCGAGCCGCTTCCCAACCTCGCCAAGAGCTGGGACTGGTCGCCGGATGGCCACAAGCTGACCATGCATCTGGTTGAAGGTGCCAAGTGGTCGGATGGCGCGCCGTTCAACGCCGACGACATCATGTTCTACTGGGACGACGAAGTCATCGATCCGAACGTTTCGCCGCTTGGAGGCGGCGCATCGCCTGAGGCCTTCGGCGAGGGAACGACGCTCAAGAAGATCGACGATTATACCGTCGAATGGACCTTCAAGGATGCTTTCCCGAAACAGTATCTCTACACGATGGCCTATCCGAGCTTCTGCCCGGGCCCGTCGCATATCCTGAAGCCGCAGCATCCGAAGTATTCGAAGAACACTTACGACCAGTTCAAGAATGCCTTCCCGCCGGAATTCATGAACATGCCGGTCATGGGTGCCTGGGTGCCGGTCGAATACCGTCCCGACGACATTATCGTCATGCGCCGCAACCCCTACTACTGGAAGGTCGACGAAAAGGGCAACCAGCTGCCCTATCTCAACGAGTTGCACTACAAGCTGTCCACCTGGGCTGATCGCGACGTGCAGGCCGTTGCCGGTTCCGGCGACTTCTCCAATCTTGAGCAGCCCGAAAATTTCGTGGCTTCGCTGAAGCGCGCAGCCGAAAAGACGGCACCGGCACGTTTGGCCTTCGGCCCACGTCTTATCGGCTACAACATGCGCATGAACCTCTCCGCAAACGGATGGGGCGACCCTGATGCCCGCGGCCAGGCCATCCGTGAACTCAACCGGAACGAAGACTTCCGCAAGGCAGTCACCATGGGTCTCGACCGCAAGGCAATCGGCGACTCGCTGGTCAAGGGTCCATTCACGGCGATCTATCCCGGCGGCCTCTCATCGGGCACGAGCTTCTATGATCGCAAGTCCGTGGTCTATTATCCGTTCGACCTCAAGGGCGCGAAGGAACTGCTCGCCAAGGTCGGCCTGAAAGACACCGATGGCGATGGCTTCCTGAACTTCCCGGCGGGAACGGAAGGCGGCAAGAACATCGAAATCGTGCTTCTGGTCAACAATGGCTACGCCACGGACAAGAGCCTTGCCGAGGGTGTCATCGGCCAGATGGAAAAGCTCGGCCTGAAGGTCATTCTCAATGCGTTGGATGGCCCGAAGCGTGACGACGCCCATTACGCCGGCCGTTTCGACTGGTTGATCCAGCGCAGCTCGCCCGAGCTTGCCTCGGTCGTCCAGAACACCGAGCAGCTGGCGCCTGTCGGTCCGCGGACGAGCTGGCAACATCGTGCCGGCAAGGACGGCAAGGTTGACCTGATGCCTTACGAACAGAAGATGGTCGATATCATCACGAAGTTCCAGAGCAGTCAGGACAACAACGAGAAGGTCGAGCTGATGAAGCAGTACCAGAAGGTTGCGACCGAGAATGTCGATACGGTTGGCCTCACGGAATATCCGGGCGCCCTGATCGTCAACAAGCGCTTCTCGAACGTCCCTGCGGGTACCCCGATCTTCATGTTCAACTGGGCCGAGGATTCCGTCATCCGCGAGCGTCTGTGGGTGGCCGCCGACAAGCAGGGCAAATACGAGCTGTTCCCCGAACAGCTGCCTGGCAAGCCTGGCGACAAAGGTCCGAACAACTAAGAACTCCCCTCCCAACGAGGACTCCGGTCGCGCGTGAAGCGCGGCCGGGCAATATCAACAAGCCAGCCGCACCGACAGGCGCGACCGGCGGCAAGGAGAAGCGAACCGTCCGATGTTACGATTCCTGCTCGTGCGCATAGCCTCTGCGATTCCCGTCCTCATCATTTTGAGCATCGTGACATTCGCGATCATCCAGGCTCCGCCCGGTGACTATGCCGACTACATCCGTTCGCAGCTGATCAATCAGAGTGGTGCCTCATTCGCGCAGGCGGATGAACAGGCCCAGGCATACCGGATCGCCCACGGCCTCGACCAACCGATGGTCATCCAGTACGTCAACTGGATCAAGGGCATCATTACCCGCGGCGATTTCGGCTACAGCATGTTCTACAACAAGCCTGTTGCCGATGTCGTGGCCGAACGCCTGCCGCGCACGCTGGCGCTGGCACTGGTCTGCCACATCTTCGCATCCGTGCTCGGCATTGGCTTCGGCATCTGGGCCGCAACCCGCCAGTATAGCTGGATCGACAGCCTTCTTTCCGGCATCTCCTTCCTTGGCATGACGGTGCCGCGCTTCCTGATGGCGCTGATCATCGTCTACCTCCTGGTCTTCCAGTTCAACGTCTCGGAAATCGGCAGCTTCTTCTCGCCGCAATTTGGCGGGGCGCCGTGGTCCTGGGCAAAGTTCGTCGATCTCGTCAGCCATGTCTGGCCGGTCGTCGCCATCGCCACCTTCGGCGGGCTCGCCTACAACATGCGTGTCATGCGCGGCAATCTGCTCGATACGCTGAACGCGCAATATGTTGAAACGGCTCGCGCCAAGGGCCTCTCCGGCAGTGCTGTTGTCATGCGCCACGCGGTGCCGAACGCGCTGCATCCGCTCGTTATGTATCAGGGCGTCGTGCTTCCCTACATGCTGACCGGCGAGATCGAGACCGCGATCATCTTCTCGCTGCCAACCGTCGGACCGGCGATCGTCGGCTCCATGGCAATCGGCGACGTCTATGTCACGGCCACCTTCATGATGGTGCTTTCCGCCACGCTGATCGTCGGCAACATCATCGCCGACATGCTGCTTGCCATGCTGGACCCGCGCGTCCGCCAGTACGGAGGAGCCTGACATGCTCGCCTTCGATTCAGCTCCTCCGCCACCGCACGAGGAAATCACCAAGCACCCGCATAACGGCAATGAAAGCTATCTTTCGCTCGTCTGGCGCCGGCTGCGGCGTTCCTGGACAGGCATGATGGGCCTGATCCTCGTCGGTCTGCTGCTCTTCATGGCAATTTTTGCGGATTTCTTCGCGCCGATGGATCCAAAGGCGACCGATGTTGGCTTCGCCCCGCCTCAGCTTGTCAGCCTGCGCGACAAGGACGGCAACTTCGCCTTTCCGCCGCGCGTCTATGCGCTCGGCGAATCCGAGGAACTCGATCCGGTCACGTTCCAGCCAATCGTCGGGCCGGACTATAACAACCCACGCTATCTCGGCTTCTTCGTGAGAGGCGCTGAATACAGGCTCCTCGGCCTCATTCCTGCCGACCGCCACTTCTTCGGATCGGTCGATGGTCAACCGGTCCATTTCCTCGGAACCGACAAGTTTGGTCGTGACATCCTCTCGCGTGCCATTATCGGCTCACGCATCTCGCTGATGATCGCGCTGACCGTGGTCTTCATCGTCACCATTGTCGGAACAACCGTTGGCATGGTGTCGGGCTATTTCGGCGGAACCTTCGATGCATGGGTGCAGCGCTTCGTGGAAATCGTCCTGGCCTTCCCGCAGTTGCCGCTTTATCTGGCCCTGACGTCGCTGATCCCGGTCACCGCACCAACCAATGTGTTCCTGGCATTTGTCATTGTCGTCATGTCGGCACTCGGTTGGGCGCAAATGTCGCGCGAAGTTCGCGGGAAGACGCTGGCACTCGCCCGTATAGACTATGTGCGCGCCGCCATGGCGGTTGGCGCCACTGACCGGCGCATCATCTTCCAGCACATCTTCCCGAACGTGATGAGCCACGTGATCGTTGCTGTCACCCTGCATATCCCGAGCGTCGTGCTGCTGGAATCGTTCCTCGGCTTCCTCGGCTTCGCCGTAAAGCCACCGCTGATTTCCTGGGGCCTGATGCTGCAGGATACCGCAAATTATTCCGTGATCGGGACCTACCCCTGGATCCTGGCGCCTGTCGGCTTCGTGCTGGTCACCGTCTTCGCCTTCAATGCACTGGGCGACGGTCTGCGCGACGCGGTCGATCCTTATTGAGGTGATGAAGATGGCTCTCTCACTCGTCAATTCCTTCGCTCCGCCGGTGCGCCACGACCACGAGGCGCATCAGGAAAAACCCGTCATCGACGCCCGCAATATCGGCGTCAAGTTCAAGGTCGAGCACGGCATCGTCGACGCGGTGAAGGATATATCCTTTCAGCTCTACCGCGGCGAAACGATCGCCATTGTCGGCGAATCGGGTTCCGGCAAGTCCGTGACTGCCCGTACGGTCATGGGTCTTTTGTCGAAGCGTGCAACCGTCTCGGACAAGTCGAGCGTCCACTATGACGGCAACAACATCCTGACATTTTCGGAGCGTCAGCGTCGCAAACTGCGGGGCGACCGGATCTCGATGATCTTCCAGGAGCCGATGAGTTCACTGAACCCGATCTACACGATCGGCAGCCAGATCATCGAAGCGATCCGTGTCCACCGCAAGATCAGCCGCAAACAAGCCGAGGCACGGGCACTGGAGCTGTTGAACCATGTGCAGATTCCCGATCCGGAAGCGCGGCTGAAGCAGTATCCGCACCAGCTGTCGGGCGGGCAGCGCCAGCGTGTGATGATCGCCATGGCTCTTGCCAACGATCCTGATGTGCTGATTGCAGACGAACCGACGACGGCGCTTGACGTTACCGTGCAGGCCCAGATCCTCAACCTCATTCGCAGCCTCCAGACGGAACTGCGAATGGCGGTGATCCTCATCACTCACGACCTCACGGTGGTGCAGAAGTTCTCCGACTATGTCTACGTCATGCAGCATGGTGAAATGCGCGAGCACAACACGACGGAACGCCTCTTTGCCAATCCGCAGCACGCCTATACCAGGCATCTTCTTGGCTCCGAGCCGCGTGGGCAGGCCAATCCGTTGCCCGAAGGATCTGACATTATCCTCGAGGCGCGCGACGTGAGGGTCTCCTTCATGATGCGCCACGGCAGTTTCTTCAAACCGCAATTGAAGGAACTGGTCGCCGTCGACAGCCTGAACCTGACGCTACGACGTCACGAAACGCTGGGTCTCGTCGGCGAGTCCGGCTCTGGCAAGACGACCTTCGGACAGGCGCTGCTGCGACTGAACGACCCTGATGGCGGCGAGATCTTCTTCGACAAGCTGCCGATCCATGGCAAATCCCGCGCCGAGATGCGGCCGCTTCGCTCACGCATGCAGGTTGTCTTTCAGGATCCGTTCTCCTCGCTCAACCCGCGCATGACGATCGGCCAGATCATCGAGGAAGGGTTGGTCGTCAACCAACTGGGCGCGACCAGGGCAGAGCGGCTCGATCGTGTTCGCGAGGCGCTGATTGCGGCAGGCATGCCGGGCAATATCCTGTCGCGTTTCCCGCATGAATTTTCCGGCGGCCAACGCCAACGCATCGCGATAGCTCGCGCCATTGCGCTCGAGCCGGAGTTCATCCTGCTCGATGAACCGACCTCGGCGCTCGACCTTTCCGTCCAGGCCCAGATCATCGAACTGCTTCGCAAGCTGCAGGATGAGCGCGGCCTCAGCTACCTCTTCATCTCGCACGATCTCAAGGTCGTGCGCGCCCTTTGCCACCGTGTGATCGTCATGCAGCATGGCAAGATCATGGAGGAGGGGCCCGTCAACGAAGTTCTCACCAATCCCAAGACCGCTTACACGGAACGGCTCGTCAAAGCCGCTTTCGAAGTCGCCTGATTGCACATGCCGGAGGTTATAATGGCAAGAAATCCAAAGATTACGTTCATCGGAGCTGGCTCCACCGTCTTCATGAAGAACATCGTCGGCGACGTTCTGCAGCGCCCGGCGCTGTCGGGTGCGACCATCGCCTTGATGGACATCAACCCGCAGCGGCTTGAAGAAAGCGCCATCGTTGTCAACAAGCTGATCTCGACGCTTGGCGTCAAGGCCAAGGCGGAAACCTATTCAGACCAGCGCAAGGCCCTTGCTGGCGCCGACTTCGTCGTCGTCGCCTTCCAGATCGGCGGCTACGAGCCCTGCACAGTGACCGACTTCGAAGTCCCGAAGAAATACGGTCTGCGCCAGACGATTGCCGATACACTTGGCGTTGGCGGCATCATGCGGGGCCTGCGAACAGTGCCGCATCTCTGGAAGATCTGCGAGGACATGCTCGCTGTCTGCCCCGAGGCGATCATGCTGCAATATGTCAACCCGATGGCGATCAATACCTGGGCGATCGCGGAAAAATATCCCACGATCAGGCAGGTCGGTCTCTGCCACTCCGTGCAGGGCACGGCAATGGAACTGGCCCACGACCTCGACATTCCCTACGAGGATATCCGTTACCGTTCGGCCGGCATCAATCACATGGCCTTCTATCTGAAATTCGAACATCGCCAGCCAGATGGCTCCTACAA
This sequence comes from Rhizobium sp. RHZ01, assembly GCF_014851595.1. NCBI lineage: Bacteria > Pseudomonadati > Pseudomonadota > Alphaproteobacteria > Hyphomicrobiales > Rhizobiaceae > Rhizobium > Rhizobium sp. RHZ01. The sequence continues at coordinate 126,996 of NZ_JACUZZ010000015.1, read as the reverse complement.
GGATCTCTATCCGGATCTCGTGCGCGCCTATCGCGAAGGCCGTGCGCCGAAGCCCGGCTGGAACCCGCGTTGCCCGAACAAGGTCCGTTACGAGATGCTGACCCGTCTCGGCTACTTTGTCACTGAAAGCTCGGAGCATTTTGCCGAATATACGCCTTACTTCATCAAGGAGGGCCGCGAGGATCTGATCGAGAAGTTCGGCATTCCGCTCGACGAATATCCGAAGCGCTGCATCGAACAGATCGAGCGCTGGAAGGGGCAGGCCGAGGCCTACCGTTCGGCCGACAAGATCGAGGTCAAGCAGTCGAAGGAATACGCGTCCTCGATCATCAATTCGGTATGGACGGGTGAGCCGTCCGTCATCTACGGCAACGTCCGCAACAATGGCTGCATCACGTCGCTGCCGTCCAATTGCGCCGCCGAAGTGCCGTGCCTCGTTGATGCATCCGGCATCCAGCCGACGTTCATTGGCAACCTGCCGCCGCAGCTCACAGCACTCATGCGCACCAACATCAATGTCCAGGAGCTGACGGTCCAGGCGCTGATGACGGAAAATCGCGAGCACATCTATCATGCAGCCATGATGGACCCTCATACAGCGGCCGAACTCGACCTCGACCAGATCTGGTCGATGGTGGACGAACTGCTGGCCGCCCACGGTGACTGGCTGCCTGCATGGGCGCGCACCGGCCGCAAGGTTCAGGCCGCCTGACCATCTCTCTCCCGGTCACGGCCCCAAGAGGTCCCGCGGCATCGCCGCGGGACTTTTGCTATCGGGCACATAAAGTCGGCGGCCCGATTGATTAAATCAATATCTCTGATATAGAACCAATTGCGTAATCTTTTCCTGTGCCGATCGGAGCCCCATGAGCCGCAGCTTCCTTGTCGTCGACCCCGAAGAGGGTATGCCTATCCTCAAGGGACTGGCATCGCCGGCTCGCGTGGCGGTGTTGAAGCTTCTCCACGAGAAGGGCGCGCTCAACGTCAACGAAATAGCTGATATCCTTGATCTGCCGCAATCCAGCGTGTCGACCAACGTCCAGATGTTGGAAGAGGCGGGGCTTATCCACACAGAAACCCAGAAGGCCCGCAAGGGCAATCAGAAGGTCTGCCGCAGTGTTTATGACGAGATCCTGGTGGTCTTCAAGAATGAAATCAAGGAAACTGAACCAGACGCGATCGAGGTATCGATGCCGCTTGGTCTCTATACGAGCTTCGAGGTGACGGCGCCTTGCGGACTTTGCTCGGCCGACGGCATCATCGGGTTGCTCGATGTGCCCAATACCTTCCTTGATCCCGACCGCATGAAGGCGGGGCTCATCTGGTTCACACGCGGGCATGTTGAATATCAGTTTCCCAACAATGCGCGATTGACGAATACCAGCATCCGCGAAATCGAGTTCCTGATGGAGCTAAGCTCCGAGGTTCCCGGTACCAGCGCCGACTGGCCCTCCGACATAACCCTGACGGTCAACGGGGTCGATATCGGAACCTGGACGTCTCCGGGTGATTTTGGCGACAAACGCGGTGTATTCACCCCGGATTGGTGGAAACTGAAGGGATCGCAGTACGGCAAGTTGAAGAACTTCCGCATCAATGACGACGGCGCCTTTGTCGATGGATTGCGCATTTCCGAGATCACGCTCGCTGACCTGAAGCTCGACGAACATCATTCGATCCGCTTGCGCATCGGTGTGCGCGACAACGCCAAACATCCTGGCGGCATCAACATCTTCGGGCGCGGATTCGGCAATTACGACCAGGACATTCTGCTGCGTCTCAAGACTCGGTAAGTCTGTCCGATTTTCTGCATTTTGGTCTTGACCACGCCCCGGGCTTCCGCTTTATTCATCTCAAATTGTGATACAAATCACAAATGGCGATACAGTGGAGGATCTCATGAAGGCCGCGGTTACAGCGCACAGCAAATACACGATCTCGGACATCGACCCGCGCCTTTACGGCTCGTTCATCGAGCATCTCGGTCGGGCCGTCTACACGGGCATCTACGAGCCGGATCATGCGACCGCAGACGAGAACGGCATGCGCCGGGACGTCATCGATCTCGTCAAGGAATTGAATGTTCCGATCGTGCGCTATCCCGGCGGCAATTTCGTCTCGGCCTACAACTGGGAAGACGGCATCGGCCCCAAGGAGGATCGTCCGACCCGCCTCGACCTTGCCTGGCATACATCCGAAAGCAACCAGGTCGGCATCCACGAATTCGCCGATTGGTGTGTCTCGGCGAATACGGAGATGATGCTTGCCGTCAACCTCGGTTCGCGTGGTCTCGACGAGGCGCGCAACTTCCTCGAATATGTCAATCATTCTGGCGGCAGCGAGTGGAGTGACAAGCGCATTGCCAACGGAAGAAAGGAGCCCTGGGACGTCAAGCTCTGGTGCCTCGGCAACGAAATGGACGGACCCTGGCAGATCGGCCACAAGACGGCGGACGAATATGGCCGTCTGGCACATGAAACCGCCAAGGCCATGCGCGCCTTTGACAGCTCCCTCGAACTCGTCGTCTGCGGCTCGTCCAACGCACACATGCCGACCTACCCGGAGTGGGAGGCAACCGTCCTCGACCACACCTACAATGAGGTCGACTACATCTCGTTGCACATGTACTTCGAAAACCGCGCAAAGAACACGGCCAACTATCTCGCCCGCAGCATCGAGCTGGACAATTACATCGGCACGGTCGCAGGCGTCATCGATTACGTCAAGGCGAAGAAGCGCTCGGCAAAGAACGTCTATATCTCCTTCGACGAGTGGAACGTCTGGTACCACTCCAAGGAGCGCGACAAGGCAACGCTTGCCGGCGCCAATGGCTGGCCGCATGCGCCGGCCCTTCTGGAAGACGACTACAACTTCGAGGACGTGCTCCAGGTTGGCTGCATTCTCAATACCTTCATCAATCGCGCCGATGTCGTCAAAATTGCCTGCCTGGCGCAGCTCATCAACGTCATTGCACCCATCATGACGGTCCCGGGCGGCCCGGCGTGGCGTCAGACGATCTTCTATCCCTACTATTTCGCTTCCGTCTACGGGCGTGGAACTGCGCTGAAACTGATGGTCGACAGCCCGAGCTACAAGGTCGACGACCTTGGAGATGTGCCCTACCTCGACGTATCGGCGGTCCATGATGCGGACAAGAAGACGGTGACCTTCTTCATCGTCAACCGCCACGGAACCGAGACGCTCGATCTCGATGCGAGCCTCCTCGAATTCGGCGCCTTGCGGGTCATCGACGATCAGGTCGTGGCCCATGCGGATCTCAACATCACCAATACCGCCGACAAGCCCGACAACGTCGTGGCGAAGGCCGTTACGGGAACGAGCTTCGCCGATGGCAAGCTCAGCGCCAGGATCGCGCCACTCTCCTACAGGATGATCCGCCTGCAGGCATAATATAAATCCGCTTTGCTGATACATATCAAACGATGTGTTGACAAAGCAATTGTATGATTTAACGTCAGCGCACCGGTTTTGACGTGCCACTGGGAGGAAGAGATGGGAGCGACAGCTTCTGTTCTGGCACTATCACTGACTGAGGGACATTCGCCGATAAAAGCGGATGCAAACTCGCTCTCAGCATGCCTGCCATGTGTCCATATCGGTTTTTCGGGTTCTGACTGCAATCCAGGAGCAGCCGGATGACCGCGAATATCGAAATTCAGAATGTCACCAAGCGCTACGGCTCGATGACCGTCCTCGACGGCCTGTCGCTGTCGATCAAGGCCAACGAGTTCCTGGTCTTCCTGGGGCCGTCGGGTTGCGGAAAATCGACGCTGTTGCGCATGATCGCTGGGCTCGAAAGCGTGGATGGCGGCACGATCTCCATCAATGGCGAGCGCATCGACACGTTGCCGCCCGGTCAACGCGACATCGCCATGGTGTTCCAGTCCTATGCGCTCTACCCGCATATGACGGTTGCCGACAACATGGCCTTCGGACTGCGCAACATCAACGTATCGAGCGATGTGATCTCGAAGCGAATTGCCGAAGCAGCCCGCATGCTCGAGATTGGCCACCTCCTGGAGCGCAAGCCCGGCCAGCTGTCCGGCGGCCAGCGCCAGCGCGTCGCCATTGGCCGCGCCATCGTCAAGGAACCGAAGGCGTTCCTCTTCGACGAACCGCTGTCCAACCTCGATGCGGCGTTGCGCGTTCGCACCCGCGTCGAGCTCGCCCAGCTGCGCAATCGGGTGAGATCGACGATGATCTTCGTGACGCATGACCAGATCGAGGCAATGACGCTCGCCGACCGCATTGTCGTCATGAACAATCGCAAGATCGAGCAGATCGGCACGCCGATGGAGATCTACTCGCGTCCGGCAAGCCGGTTCGTCGCCACTTTTGTCGGCTCTCCGACCATGAACTTCCTGACCGTCGCCCTGTCGGAAGAAAACGGTTTCCTGCGCGCAAGTCTTCCCGACGGCACGCAACTCAAGACCGCCATCCGCGCAGCTGGGGTCAAGGGTGGCGAGTACTCGCTGGGCATTCGTGCAGAGGCCGTCAAGCTCGCCAACGGCGTTGCTGCGACGACGACGGGCAAGGTGGATGTCCTCGAGCGTCTTGGTGATCGCACCCTTCTTTATACGCGTCTCAAGGATGGCAGCGTCGTCATTGCCGAGGACATCGGCAACAGCCGCGTGGCAATCGGCGACGAGGTGGGGCTGACGCTCGACGGGACGCGCACGCATCTCTTTGATGATACCGGTCACGCCTGGCACAATGAGGAGGCCGGTCATGGCTGAGGCGGCACTCGATCGTGCCGAGGCGACGGCTACGGACGCCGAACGGCGCAACATCCAGAACATCAATGCGCCGCAATGGCGCAATGCCCTCTTCGTCGCGCCCTATCTCATCGTCTTCATGGCCCTTCTCGTCGTGCCGCTCTTCTGGGGTATCTGGTTGAGCCTGCACAAGGCGGACGCCTTTGGCGTCGGCAAGTTCGTCGGCCTGACCAACTATATCCGCCTCTATAACGACCGCATCTTCCTGCAGGCGATCGGCAACACCTTCTATTTCGTCTTCCTGACGGTGCCGGCGCTGGCGATCATCGGCCTGCTTCTGGCGCTGGCTCTGAACCGCCGCACCCGCACCGCTGCCGTGCTGCGCGCCTTCTATTTTTCCTCTTCGGTCCTGTCGGTGACGATCGTGACGCTGATCTGGCGGATCGTCTTCATCGCCAATTTCGGTTTGCTGGCGACGATCTACGGCTGGTTCGGAGCGACTGCGCCCGCTTTTCTCTCCGATCCGCGGATTGCCATGATCGGCATTGCGATCGCCACCGTCTGGTGGTGCATCGGCCTGCCGATGATGCTCTTCCTTTCGGCACTGCAGCAGGTGCCTGGCGAGATCTACGAGGCGGCAGCCCTTGACAATGCCAGCCGCTGGCGCACGCTCTGGTACATCACGCTGCCCTCGATCAAGCGCACCTTCGTCCTCGTCGTCATCATCCAGATCGTCTTGCAGTTCCAGCTCTTCGGCCAGGCGCGGCTGATGACGAACGGTGGCCCCAACAACGTCTCCAAGCCGGTCGTCCTCTACATCTACGAGGCCGCTTTCACCAAGTGGGACCTCGGCCTCGGTGCTGCCGCTTCCGAAGTCCTGTTCATGATGATCCTGATTGCCGCCATGGCGCAGTACATCGCCACGCGGCGCAAGGGAGAAGAGGGATGAGCGGATCTGTCTCGGGCAATATCGTCGGTCGCACCTTGGGTGACCGCATCATCCTCGGCCTGGTGATCGCGCTGGCCCTCGTCATGGTGGCGCCGGTGGTCTGGGTGGTGGCGCTCTCCGTGAAGGACAACAAGGAACTCATGCTGGACATGAACTCCGTCTTCCGCGCGCCCTACACGATCAAGAACTATATCGATGTCATCGGCACCTCCTCGGTTTTCCGCTGGGTGTTAAACAGCACCATCGTTTCGGGCGGCCTGACGCTCGCGACGCTGGTCCTTTCCTCGCTTGCCGGCTATGGCTTCGCGCGGCTGAACTTTCCTTACCGCAACGTGCTTTTCGTCATCGTGCTGCTCGGCCTTGCCGTGCCGGAACAGGCCGTGCTGATTGCCCGCCAGCAGATCTTCGGCTGGCTGAAGCTCCACAACACCTATCCTGGGTTGATCCTGCCGGGGCTTTCGGCACCCTTCGGTGTCTTCCTGATGACGCAGTATTTTCGCGCCATCCCCAAGGAGCTGGACGAGGCGGCCCTGCTCGACAACGCCAGCCGCTTCAAGATCTTCTGGAAGGTGCTCTTGCCGCTCACCATTCCGGCGCAGGCAACACTTGGCATCTTCACCTTCTTCAGCGCCTGGAATGACTATCTCTGGCCGCTGATCTCAGGCACCCGCAAGGAGATGTTTACGCTGACCGTCGGGATCGCCTCGACCCAGATGAATTTCGCGCAGTCTCAAGGTCTCGGCTTCCTGATGTCCCAGGCAGTGTTCGCCAGCGCGCCGATCCTGATCCTTTACCTGTTCTTCCAGAAATACATCGTGACGGCCGTATCCGGCACTGCCGTGCGCTAGGGCTGGCGACAGGGACCACGTTTTAAGTGCAACCGGCTCCCGAGGAGGGGGCTCACGTCAAGGGGTGGGGAACCCCAAAGAGGAGGAGTTGGAATGACGCATACTTTCAGAAAATACATGCTTGCGGCGGCCTCGGTGATCGCCCTTGCCGGCGCAAGCCCGGCCTTTGCCGCCACCGAACTGACGGTTCAGCGCTTCTTCGGCGCGTGCGATGCCGACTTCGGCACCAATACCGATGTCAGAAAGGCTGTCGGGGAATGCGGTATCATCACCTCGCTCATTAACAAGTTCAACGCGGACAATCCGGATGTGCATGTGACGGTGACGACCGTGGAATGGCCGGGTTATGACCAGCTGACGGCACAGTTCGCTGCCGGCGACCCGCCGGATATCGTTACTATCCACCAGTCGGTACTAGCTGACTATCAGTCCAAGGGCCTGCTAATGCCGCTGGACGACGTCCTGAAGTCCGTTGGCGTTGCGTCTTCCGACTTCACCGATGCCAGCTTGAACGGCGTGACCAAGGACGGCAAGATCTACGGTCTGCCGATCGACAACTGGACCATGCTGTACCACATCAACTTGGACCTTTTCAAAAAGGCCGATCTCCTCAACGCCGACGGCACGCCGAAGTTGCCGACCAGCGTTGATGAACTCATGGCCCAGGCCAAGCAGTTCAAGGAAAAGACCGGCAAGCCATACTTTGTCCAGAACCTGGCGAACGAAGTCGCGCTTTATACCCGCAATCTTTATACCTACCTGTTCCAGCAGGATTCGAACTTCTTTGCCGATCCGAAGCAGGTGAAGATCAATACGCCCGAGGCCAAGAAGGTCCTCGAGATGTACAAGGCGATCTACGACAACGGTTATACCACCAAGGATCTCGACTATGCGGCCGGCATCAACGCCTTCCTCGCAGGCGAGGGCGGCGTTCACCTGAACGGCACCTGGGTCATCGGCGACTATACGGCATCCTCCGAAAAAGCAGGTACCGCGCTGAACGCCGGCGGCTATGCCGTTTATCCCTATCCGCAGCTCTTCCCGGGCAAGAAGGCGCAATATGCCGACGGTCACAGCTGGGCAGTGTCGCAGAAGGATCGCAGCGACGAGCAGACAGCTGCCATCGGCAAGTTCCTGAAGTTCTTCCACGACAACGACTTCGACTGGTCGAGGACCGGCCACCTGCCAGCTGTCAAGGCGGTTCTGGCTTCCGATCAGTTCAAGGCTCTGCCGCATCGCGACACGATTTCGGCAATCGCCACGCTCGGCACTCCGCTACCGTCGACCGTCCAGCGCCAGTTTGCGATCCAGGACATTATCGGCCAGGAAATGAGTGCTGCGATCACCGGTCAGAAGGAGATCGATGCAGCGCTCACCGATATGGAACAGCGCATCAACGAGTTGCTCGCCAACATCTGAGGCTTATTCTCCCAAGCCAAGAGAGCAAATGCCCGCCGCGCTCCGCGGCGGGCATTTGCAGTTGAAGGGCGCTGGTTGGAGATATGCCGGTCTCAGCGCCGTTTGTCTCCGTCAAAGAAAAGCAGCAGGAAAAGCCCGCAAAGCCCTGCTGCAGCACCGATGATTGCCGTACCGGAATAGCCGCTGACGCCAGTGCCGATCGCAAAGAGAAGGGCGCTCAGCCCCGCGCTGACAAAGATGTTGACGGATATCAGCGCACTGCCAAGGCCCGGCCGCTCGGCTATCAGATCCTGCAGGTAGGTGATCGGAATGCTGATGAGCGCTGCCGCGCCGACACCACTGATGAGGGTCAAGGCGTAAACATGCCATGGCGCAGAGGCAAAGCCGAGCAACAGAAGGTACACGACATAGATGATCGTGCCGATCGCCAGCGCCGTAACGTGGCTCATGATCCGTTGGGCACGGCCCCAGACGACGATGAAGACCACCTCGAGCAGGGCAACGATGCCAACCAGGATCCCGATATCGCCGACCGTCCCGCGTGCGGGGCCCGTAACGATCAGTGGCAGGATGGCACCGTTCACGTGAAGGGTGCTGCTGATGAGCGCCACCGCGATCACGCGGACGAAGACGCGAGGTGAGATGACTTCTGCGAGTGCAGCAAGATAGGAAAGATGATGCGTGGCTGCATTGTCGGTTCCGCTCTGGCGTGGCAGGAACGCGGCGATCAGGCAGAGGCACACCAGGCAGGCAAGGCTTGCGAAGAGATAGGCGGGCAGCATGCTTGTTGACCGCGAAAGGAGTATGCCGACAAACCCTGGGACCAGCACCCAGGAGAGTGAAATCATCGCTCTCACGCCCGAGTTTACCGTCGCCACGTCACCGCGTGGCATCCCGTTGGTGGTGGCGCGCACATTGGCAAAGAGCAGGGAATTGAGCGCGTTGTAGATCGGCAGCAGCAACAGCGCACTGAGGACAAAGGTTGCCTGTGTCGGAAAGACGTAGACCGCGCCATAGCCGAAGATGCCGAACACGGCGACCGACAGCATCAGCCTGCGGAACTCACCAAGTCTGTCCGCAAGATTGCCGAGCAGGATGCTGACGGTGACATTGACGGCTGCTGCAGCAAAGATCAGCGCCGAGTAGAGCCCATTGCTCAGGCCAAGCTCGCGGATCGCGATGACCGCTTGATACGGCGAGGTCGCCGCGCCGGCAAAGCCAAAGGCGAAGATCGCAAGCATGCTGACCCGAACTGTCGGGTTGCGGAATACGTCAGGCAGAAAACGGGTCATGATGGGTCGAGGGAAGGAAATCAACCGGCGATGCGGATCGAGACGCCTTAACAGGTTCGACGCGAGGCCGAAACCTGCCAGGAAATAAATCAGTCTTTCCAGCGCGCCGAAAGGCGTGCCTGCGGCGTATAGGCAAAGTCGCGGTCAAAGGGAAAGACCGGCCGGATGCGTCGGTTGCTCACCAGAGCTTCTATGTCCTGGTTCACCACCCCCTCAGTCAGCGCCATCAGGTTTGGGTTGGCGATCGGCGCAAGTTCCGGAGAGAGGTAGCCCGACTTTACCACCAGCATGCGCACAGACTTTGGATCGAGCCCAAGGCGCGTGAAATCGGCGATGTTGTGATAGGGCCGTCGGCGGCCAGCAAGCACGACCGTAATCCCTCCGGTCCGCACCACCGCCTGACGCTCGTCAAAGGTACCGGGATCATCGAGGAAGACAACCTCTGCTACCACGTGGACAGGCGAGCTCGACGGGTCAAGCGTCGCACCGATATCGAGCCCGATCCTTGCGCCCTTGCCAGCGGCAAAGCACGCCTCGACAGCCGGCCGATCCGTAACGCCGGCAAGCAGTGCCCCGTCAAACCGCCGCTCCAGCAAAGCCTTGAGCACATCAGCGCGATCCCCGACACCGCCGCCTGTCGGATTGTCGGCTGAATCCGCTAGGATCACAGGCGCTGTAGAGGCTTCCTCCGCCAGTTCAAGCATCTGTTCGAGCGGCCCGGTCACCGGCCCAAAAACAAAGTTTTCCCGCGCATTCCAATAGGATGTGGCGATCTCTTCAACTGCCCGTGCCGCCGCCTGTCTGTCGGTCGCTGTGACAACCGCGCAGGCGCTCGCCCGCGGTTCGTCCGCCCAGACATAGCCGATCATCAGATTTGCATCGAGAATGCCGGCGCGCCGGTCGATGTCGGGCAGCGCCTTGTAAAGGCTTCTTGCTGGCTCGTCCTCGGTCGAGGTTCGCTCGCCCGGCCAGAGCACCGGCACCGGAGCCCAGGCGACACTCGGTCGTCTGCCGGATCTCAAGGCGTCCACAAGCATCGACCAGGCACGTATCATTGTGTCCCTGACGTCGATGTGCGGTGCGGTGCGATAGGCCGCGAATATGTCGAGTTGGTCGACGATCTTCTGACTGACATTGCCATGCAAGTCATAGCTTGCAGCGACCACGCAGTCCGGACCGACGACGGAGCGGGCCGCCGCGATCCAGTCGCCTTCGGCATCCTCCATGCCCTCGACATTCATGGCGCCATGCATTGCAAGGTAAAGCCCGTCGACCGGCAGGACAGCCTTCAATCGATCAAGAAACTCCGCCTTGAACGCCTGATATGCAACAGCCGAAACCGGACCACCGGGCACGGCGCGTGCGTGAAGTAGCGGGAGATGTTCAACCCCTTCCGCATCGAGAAAACTGAAATAGTCGGAAGCAAGGAGATCGGCTGCGCGCAGGACGCGAAAATCGTCGACCGCCATCAGCACCGGCGAATAGGTGCTGCATTCCGTATGAATTCCGCCAACCGCAATCCGCATCGCCGGCCTCACAGTTTTGGGCTAAGGGGAACGATCGCGGCGAAGCGATGCCAGTCCTTCATCGCCCGCGGCGTCCACGCGGCCTCGGCAATTGCCGGCAACCGTGGGAAGACCAGCCGGTTGAAATAGCCGCGCGACAGAAAGTGTTCCGACCAGATACAGGCCTGAACGCCCTTCATCCTGTCCTTCAGTTCCTCCGGAAATTCACCTTCTGCCTCATAGGCATAGGTGTGGGCCGGCGGCACTGTCCCGGCCCAGCTTGCACCGGGCTCCTGAAAGGCCTCCGCTTGCACCATGTCGAGATAGTAGGCCTGGCCAGGGGTCATGACGACCTCGTAGCCTTGTCTGGCGAGATCGATCCCGACCTGCGGGTTCTCCCAAGCCATCAGCAACGTGTCTGCTGCGGCGACACCGCCGCCATGGGCCACTTCGTTCCAACCGGCCAACTTGCGACCACGCGCGCTCAGCATGTCCTTCACGCGCTTGAGGAAATAGGACTGTAGCGCAAACGTTCCTGAAATCCCTTCCTTCTCCATCAGCGCCTTGGCAAGCGGGGAGGCAAGCCACGAGCCGTTCGCCACCTCGTCACCACCGATGTGGAGATAGGAGGAGGGGAAAAGCTCGACCATCTCGTCGAGCACGTTCTCGAGGAATTCGTAGGTCCCGGGCACGGCTGGATTGAGCGCGTTGTTCGGATAGCCCTGCACGGAGTGATAGCTCTCCGGCGCCTCCTGTCCGTCGGACAGATCAGGCAGCGCCGTCAAGGTGGCCGTGCTGTGGCCCGGAATATCGATTTCGGGGATGATCTCGACGTTCAAGCTTGCAGCGTGAGCGACAATGTCGCGAACGTCCTCCTGGGAATAAAAGCCGCCAACCGGTTCGGCACTGTTGCCGAGTTGAGGCAGGAGCGGCTCATCCGGCCCCCGCAAGACGCCTGTCGTCGTCAGTTCCGGATAGGCCTTGATCTCAAGCCGCCATGCCTCGTCGTCAGTCAGATGCCAATGGAAGATGTTGACCTTCAGCCAGGCAAGGATGTCGATCAGGCGGTTGATATCGGCGACCGGATAGAACTGCCGCGAAACGTCGAGATGGCACCCCCGCCAACCGTATCGCGGCTTGTCGGAAATTGTCCCGGAGACGGGAAAGCGGAACGTCTGTGGATGGCTGCGGGCGCCATGCAGGAGTTGCGAGAGCGAAGTCAGCCCGTATTGACGTCCGGCAGCATCGGCAAAGGATAGCGTGATCGTCGCGGGCGAGAAGGCAAGCTTGTAGCCTTCCGGAGCTATCGTCGGATCAACCGAAAACTGCAGGGCCCGGCCCTGCGGCGAGGCCACGAGATTGAAGGGTGCGTGGTCGCTCTCAAAGAGGCGCCGGAAGAGCGAAAGGGCAGTTGCGACGGCGCGCACGTCGTCAGCCGAGGATCCTTCGGCGGGATAGAGAACGACAGGAAAGCCATCGCCGGGCCTGGCGTCGATTTCTGCCGGCCATGGCTGCAACGAGAATGGAAGCGTGAGCCTGCCTTCCGGGAGAAGCATCGGCGGCGGTTCATTGACGCGACCTTCAAGCAGCAGATCGGAGACGGAAACCGTGACATGCCTGCGATCAGCCAGCGTCACATAGGCGGACTTGGCGCCATCGGTGCAGTGGCGCGCGGGCCTGTGCAGGCCACTGACGGTGAAAGTCCAGCTCTTGCCCGGTTCGAGGACGAAGTCGGTTGGCGGTGCAAACTCGTGAAAATTGGCATTGCGGCGCACAAAGGTGGCATTTTCGCAGGCCTTGGCATCGATGACACGCGTCAGCGAGGTGTAGACCAGCGTGAAGCCGGAAAGCGCAACATCGGAAAGATTGAAAAGGGAAAAGGTAAAGCGGCCGTTCGGGCCACCATCCGGCTGCCACGAACTCTCCAGGCGGTAGGGCGCCACAGTCATATCTGTTCCTCTCTTGCTATGTCTTTCAGTAGTGCTCGGATTGCGAAAAGGTACGGGCAAGTTCCGCCTGACCGGCGGTGAGGCCGCAGTCCACCGGCAGGCAGACGCCGGTGATGGCAGCCGCCTGCGGGCCAGCCAGAAATGCAACGGCATTGGCGACATCCCGGGGATCGACAACCCGCTGCAGCGGGTACCAGCGGCGCGCTTCCTCAAAGACATTGGGATTGGCGGCAGCGCGCGCCTCCCAGGCCTGCGTACGCACGGTGCCGGGCGCAACCGCATTCGAGCGGATCCCGAGCTTTCCATATTCCACGGCAATCAGTTTGGTCAGATGCAGCAGTCCGGCTTTCGCTGCGCTATAGGCAGGATGGCCGAAGACGTTCATGCCGTTGACGGATGCAATGTTGACCACCGAGCCCTTCGTCGCTTCGAGCTGTCCCTCGACGGCGCGGAAGCAGAGGAACGCCGCCTCGAGATTGAGGGCATTGTCCATCCGCCAGATTTCCGCAGTGGTATCGTGCAGGCTGACGGCGCGCGCAGCACCGGCATTGTTGACCAGCGTCCTGACCGCACCAAGCGTTTCGGCACGCTTCGCCATCTCGGCAACACTTGCCTCGTCCGTTACATCACAGCCACAGGCGATGAAGCGTTCGGCCGCGCCCAGCGCATGGGCGGCCCTCTCGGCGGCGGCAAAGTCGATGTCGACCATCAGGATGGCATCGTGATCCTCGGCAAGCCGCTCGGCAATCGCACGGCCTATATCACCCGCAGCACCGGTCACGATTGCTACCGTCTTTGTCATTCTCTACCCCTCTTTGGCATGGAATGGTCAGTCCCCGAGCAGTTGCCGGTCATCACCATCGCGGTGGGCAACGAGCTGCTGCTTGATGCGGCGCAGCGCTACTGCCGCCTTTGGCTGGATGGCATAGGCAACGAGGCTGGCGAGAATATCGACCGCCGCCAGATAGGCGATGCGGGTCGAGGTGGGCCGGAAGATATTGTTGCCCTCTTGCAGATCGATCGGCACGACGATTTCGGCTGCTTGCGCGACCGGGCTATTGCTCTGGGTGAGCGCGATCGTCGTCACCTTCGACTCGCGCGCAAGAGCGAAGGCACGCACGAGCTCGGTGTTGCGTCCGGTGAAGGACGAGCCGATCAGCACGTCGTTCTGCTTGGCGGCGGCGGCCATCATCAATTGCATGCCGTGATCGGAGCTTGCGGTGACATGCAGGCCGAAGCGAAACAGGCGGTTTTGCAATTCACTGGCAATCATTGATGAATTGCCACCAGAGCCGAAGGCATAAATCATGTCGGCGCGTGCAAGTCGCCCGGCGGCAAGCTCGATGGCAGCAAGATCAAGTGAACGATGAAGCAGGAAGAGAGCGTTCTGCGCCTTTGTTATGATGTCTTGCGCGACATCGCCCGGATTAGTGCTTTTCGGCTCAGGTTTCAGGTACCGCATCCCGACATAGGCTGTTCGGGCAAGCTGGACCTTGAAATCGGAGAAGCTTTCACAGCCAAGCCGCCGGCAGAAACGCGTGACCGTCGGCGGCGATACGTCGGCCTTTTCGGCAAGCTCGATGATCGAGGCGTTCACCGCGAACTCGAAGTCATTGAGAAGGATATCCGCGATACGGTTTTCCGAGGGCGAAAGCCGGGGCTTCTCTTCCTGCAATGTAGAGAAAATGTCCAACCGAGCTCTCCCGTCGTTTGCGCTATTGATCCTTCGGCTTATACGCTACGCAGTCGATTTCAACCTTGCAGTCGACCATCATTGATGACTGGACGCAGGCGCGCGCCGGCGGGTGGTCGCCGAAATATTGCTGATAGATGGCGTTGAAGGTCCAAAAGTCGCGAGGGTCGTCGAGCCAGACGCCGCACCGCACCACATGCTCGACGCCGTAGCCGGCTTCGTTGAGAACAGCGATCACGTTCTCGATCGTCTTGTGCGTCTGCGCGACGATGTTTCCATCAATGATCTCGCCATTGTCCATGGCAACCTGGCCGGAAACATAGAGCCATCCGTCTGCTTCGACGGCGCGGGCAAAGGGGAGGGGCTTGCCGCCGGCACCTTTTTGAACCGTGCCATAACGCTTGATGGACATTGGTCGATCCTTGCAAATTATTTTCGTATTAAGTTGACAAGTCACCATAGAAAGCGGAATTTGACCAGCGAAAAACAGCGTTCATGAAAAGAATTTCAATGCGGGGGAGATAATGCGCGATCCTTTCAAAAATCCGTTTCCTGCTTCGGACGCTGCCCGCCACTCGATCTGGGAGATGCTGGTAGCGCGCGATATCGATGCATTCCTGGCTGCCGACTGGTCGATGGTCGAGCATGATTTCGTCGAGGAAGGCTTCCTCGGCATCGACGGACGCAAGCAAGTCAGCCCCGACAAGTGGCGCCTGGCGTTTCCGACTTTGTCGGCCTACCGTGACGAGTGGCTGCGTCAGGCACGAGACTTTGCAACACAGTCCTTCTCTGAGGACACCCGTAGCGCCATCTTCACGACCACCACGCTTGAGGACATCGAGATCGAAGGTGAAATGGCGCTGGTGCGCAAGAAGTTCGATGGCGGCCTTACCAAGGCCGATGGTACGCGTGATGTGATGCAGTGGCAGACGCTCTATTATTGCCGCCTGCATGAAGGCCGCTGGAAGATATGCGGCTTCACCGGCTACCTGCCGAACCCGATGGGCTGATCAACACAAAGGCAAACCCTTGCGCATTTTTACGGCGGCGCTCGCAACCGAGACCAATACGTTTTCCCCGATCTGCGTCGATCGGCGGGCGTTCGAGGCGTCCCTTTATGCGCCTCCAGGGCAGCACCCGGAAACCCCGACCCTCTGCACGGCGCCAATCACCGTAGGGCGGCGTGTTTGCGCCGAGAAGGGATGGGAGCTGATCGAGGGTACGGCGGCGTGGGCGGACCCGGCCGGACTGGTAAACCGCTCGACCTATGAGGGGCTTCGCGATGAGGTGCTGACCCAGCTTGAGGCCGCGATGCCGGTCGACGCCGTTATCCTCGGCCTGCACGGCGCCATGGTCGCAGCCGGCTACGAGGATACTGAGGGCGACATACTGGCGCGTGTACGCGCGATTGTCGGGCCTGATGTCCTTGTCTGCGCCGAACTCGATCCGCACAGTCATCTTACAGCCAGAAGGCTGCAGGCCGCCGACTTCTTTGTCTACTTCAAGGAGTTCCCGCACACCGATTTCGTCGATCGCGCGGAGGATTTATGGCGCATTGCCAGCCAGACGCTGGAGGGTCGATCAAAACCGGTCATGTCCGTCTTCGACTGCCGGATGATCGATGTCTTTCCCACCTCGCGCGATCCGATGCGCTCCTTTGTCGACAAGATCATGCGGCTTGAGAAGGAGGACGCTGATATCCTCTCGATCTCGGTCATTCACGGCTTCATGGCAGGCGACGTGCCGGAAATGGGTACGAAGCTGCTTGTCGTCACCGACGACAAACCGGAGAAGGGTGAAGCCTTGGCGCGTGAACTCGGCCTCGAGCTGTTTTCGAAGCGTGGTACCTTCATCATGCCGCAGATCGACGAGATTGAGGCCGTAACGCAGGCAGTGGCAGCAACGTCCTGGCCGGTCGTCGTCGCCGACGTCTGGGACAATCCGGGCGGCGGCACTGCCGGCGATGCCACCGTCCTGTTGCAGGAACTCCTCGCAAGGGATGTGAGAGATGTTGCGATCGGCACGATCTGGGACCCGATGGCGGTGCAGATCTGCATGGCGGCGGGAAAGGGGGCCGAAATTCCCCTGCGCTTTGGTGCCAAGTCCGCACCCGGCACCGGCAACCCGGTCGATGGCGTCGTCAAGGTCGTGAAGCTCGTCACGAATGCTGAGATGCGTTTCGGCGAGAGCTTTGCGCCATTCGGCGATGCAGCGCACATCGTACTCGACGGCATCGATATCATTCTGAATTCGACCCGCGCCCAGAGCTTCGACCCAAGCCTTTTCTCGGTCATGGGCATCGATCCGATGTCCAGGAAAATCCTGGTGATCAAATCGACCAATCATTTCTACGCATCCTTCTCCAAAATCGCTGCGGAGATCATTTACTGCTCTGCCGGAACGCCTTATCCCAACAATCCGGCCAAGACACCTTATCGTCGGGCGCCGAAGAACATCTGGCCGATGGTCGAAGATCCCCACGGCCGCTAGCGCGGAGAGCCGTCACATGCAGCAGAATTCGTTTGCCGTCGTCGCCAAGCCGGGCGACAGGGTCGCCGACCTTTCAACGCCGCGGCCGATCATCGATGAGGAGCGACTGGCGGCAAACATTGCCCGCACGCAGGCCTACATGGACAGGCACGGCCTAAACTTCCGTCCGCACATCAAGACGCACAAGATCCCCGCGCTTGCCACCGAGCAGATCGCGGCAGGTGCCAAGGGCATCAATTGTCAGAAGATCAGCGAGGCGGAAGTGTTCGCCGCGGCCGGCTTCGAAGACATCCTGATCACCTTCAATATCCTTGGCGCGCAAAAGCTCGAGCGCCTTGTCGCGCTCAACGACAGGATCTCGGCTCTGAAGGTCGTTGCCGATAGCGCCGTGACGGTCGACGGCTTGTCCTCTACCTTTCAATCCCGCAAGCCGCTGACCGTTCTTGTCGAATGCGACACTGGTGGCGGGCGCTGCGGTGTCCAGACGCCCGAAGAAGCCAAGAACCTTGCCAAGCGCATTCACGACGCGCCAGGGCTTTCCTTCGGCGGCCTCCTCAACTACCCGAAGCCCGCTTCCGCCGAGGCTGTGCAAGCGTTCCTCGGCAAAGCACTGCTGCTCTTGAACGCTGACGGCATTGCCTGTCCAATTGTCAGCAACGGCGGCACGCCAAGCCTGTTTGAGGCGCATCTCGTGAGCGCTGCGACCGAGCACCGCGCTGGCACCTATATTTACAACGATCGCTCCATGGTCCGTGCCGGCCACTGCAGCGAGGCCGACTGCGCCATGCATGTACTGGCAACCGTCGTGTCGCGCCCGACCGCAGATCGCGCCGTCATTGACGCCGGATCGAAGGCCCTTACGTCCGATCTGCTTGGCTTCTCCGACTTCGGAACAGTCGTCGGCTATCCCGAGGCGGTGATTGCTGGTCTCTCCGAGGAGCATGGCGTCATCGACCTTTCAAAATGCGGCAACAAGCGTCCTGAGATCGGCGAGAAGGTCCGCATCATTCCGAACCATACCTGCGTTGTCTCCAATCTCTTCGACACGATGGTGTTTCATCGTGACGGCGTGGTCACACGTGTCGAAGACGTGGCTGCGCGCGGTCTTGTCTGGTAGAGCCCTGGGGTGCTTTCCCTATCAGCCTCGGTCGTGTGGAGGTTTGCGCGGTGGGATCCACTTTGGAGCGCTGACAAGACAGCTCGCGGTCCTCAATCTCGCGGCGAGGGCTAGATCTTTAGGTGTCAGATCCTCGGCGCGGCCGCGCCAGCGTCCGGCGGTGTCCTGACCGCCAAAAAGCTCTGTGAAAGAAAAAGATGTATGAGAACTAGGGCCGGAGCGAGGAGGCGGCTTGCGGAGTCCATGGGTTACATCCAAGGCATGGCAGATAACATAACTGTTTCGAGGGCGGATTTGCGGATTGCATGCCTGCTAAAGTCGCGCGGCGAAAATCACGCTCAGCAGAACTCTTGAGAGATAGCCTGAATCTCCTTCGAGGGTGTCCCGTAGATTACAAGCTTCACATCTAGGTCGAACGTCTTCATCAAATAAAGGGCTCGCCGTATGGCGGCCTGGATCCAACTGCTGGGATTGCCGAAGGCGCCGCCGCCGAGAAGCGTCAGGAAGACTACGTTCGAAACGCCGCGTTGCGCGTTCAAAACCGCAGCCCACATGGTGGCCTCATATGCAGCCTCCAGGACTAGCGATCCGAACAACTCCCAAAAAGGCGGCGCTACGCGACTATAGGCAACGGGGAGCGCCGAACAGAGCGCCTGTGAGACTTGCGGCCGTTTCGGCCCCTCCGCTTCGGTGGCTTCCACATCTCTGTGTAGCCCAATGCGAAGCTTCCCACGCAGAATGTCGATCTCGTCCGGAGCAAGCGATTTAAGATGCCGCGTGATTGCATCAAGTCCCGCCTTGTTGCACAGCGCGTAACCGTTTTTCATGGTCCAAAGATCGCTGACAGGTAGTTTGATCCCGCTGCTCAAAGCCGCGCCAAGGTCTGCGAGCCCGTCGAGCTGCCTCGTGGCGGTCTGGCCCTCGCAACCCTCGATAGGAACGAAATAGTTTCGGTAAATGGTCGCTGAGCCCGCCGCAATGGCGCAAGCTGGCCCTTGAGTATGGTCGCTTTGATATCGGGTAATGCCCTGTTCCGGGGTCACTTCTGGCGACACCATCTCGAGGAGATTGAACTGTGATGCAACTTGGAACAATGCGCCGGCATTTTCGAGGGACCGGTGCATGCTCCGTATGTCACCGGTCACCACATTCGTTCGGATCCGACCCGGCAAACCGCCCCCAGATTTTGCCTTCTCGCGGAGCTCCTCAAGGGAAATCAGTTCAAGGTCGCCAGTCGCATAACTCGCGCTATTGACCCGGGAGTGCAGTCTCCCGTCAACGATCTTGAGCCGTGCACGGGTTTCTTCGTAGCCGGTCTCCCTGAATCCCGTGAGCTTTTCGAACCAGTCAGTCATACGTTCTATCCCTTGCCACATCCTGACGCGAATACCCAGGCCGCACGTACCTGTCGCGGGCTCAGCTTGAAATCGTTGGATTGAAATGTTCTTTGAGCTTTTCGCGGTCTTGCCGACTAACGCGCGCACCGCTCAGGTGGACGATACCCGATGTGGGGATACCCCCGAATTCTCCCTTCACAACAAGGCGATTGCAGCGTTGCCCTAGCAAGGCGGTTTCGCCGTTTGTGTTTGTTAGCTGCTTGAAGGTTCGCAGGCCAATCACGACCAAGTGCTGGGGCTCCAATACTTCAACAATCCGCTGCGCTCGTTCGAGACTAAATTGCTCCAGTTCGCGCCTTAGCGTCGACGGGATAGAATCCCATGCTTTCATATTGGGAGCGCGGAAAAAGACCATGTTGAGCCCAGTATGCTTTACCGTTTCGATCCCGAATACGGCTCGAAGATGGTTCGCCAGGGGTGACGACGCATTTGCATGCCATGATTGATCCGGCCAACCGTCATGCTGACCTTCATCGCTCTCGTCTTGCCGCCCGCCGGGCTGAAAACCCAGGAACATGTACGGCGCACGCACCATCGGCGGACCATAGAGAATTCGGAAGCCCAACGCTGCCGATCCGAGAGCCGGCTTGAGTTTGTCGTAACAGGAGCGGGTTTCTTCATAAATCTTTCGACAGACGATCTCGGCATCCGACATATTGCTCGCCGTTCTTGGCGAGGGTCGCAAACCGTCGTTAACGTCGCGCTCCACCATGCCCTTGGCTCCGGCCGCGTATTCGAGATCTATCTTTCCGACATGTCTGTAAAGGCTTCTCATGTGATCTCCGTTCGTTGACTAGACGCCTTGGCCCGCCGACCTTGCCGTACTCGGCACCACGTGCTCGGATTTTGAAGAGCTACGTCGTTGTAATTGGAACTGACACGAGCTCTACATCTCGATCCTCCCTTCATCAGAAGGCGGCGACAATCGTGGTCGAAATCGGCAGACTGAGGCCAAGAGATAAGTGGGATGCCTTACACGCAGCGACTTGCTCGCTGACGCCAATTGTTAGTGGTCAGGTGCCAAAAAGAGCGCGGTGTCCTGACGAATGCCCACCTCGGTCGACGCACGCTCTCGGTTGGCTGAAATTGACAAGCCCCCCGCAACATGACCTGTGATGTCGGACCCCGCGCCTTCCTTTGGTGTCGGACACTTGACCTTACGCGATTGAAAAGCATCTTCTTTTGTGTGGGCGTTAGGCACGCGGGAGGTCACGTCGATGAGAGTCTTAGTTGCAGTGGGAATGGCAGCAAGTCTTTTGGCAATATCGGCGGCCGAGCCGCCCTGGCAATGGCAGACCTTTCACGGCGTACGGATGGATTCCGATCCCGTGCTGCTTTCGCGGTTTGACAGGATCTATCGCTATTGCTTGCCCGAAGCCAACTATCGCGGCTCACCCTATCCGACAAATGCCTGGCACATCACAGCGCTGAGAAGCTGCATGTATCGATTCGGGGTCGTGGACCGGGGGGCTTATTCCTATCCGGCCAACAGGCTCTTCTATCCTCTCTTCTGAGGTGGAGCACCAGCACGGGGTTGGTGATCACGCAGCCGTGGGGTTGAGGAGGTTCATGTCGATGCTCGTCAGCTCCACATGGCGCTCGAACGCGATGCCCGCCTCATCGAACAGATGGCAGTCGGCAACATTGATCCCGGTGACGAGTGGCTGATCCGGGTGAACAGCGGCGCGCCCATGCAGCGTCGCGCAGAAATTCTCGCTTTCGCCGTCGAGCGACGCATAGGCGACCGTCTGGGCGCCAAGGCGCTCGATGACAGACGGGGTAACGGTGAAGGCGATGTCGCCAGACCCGATCTGGATATGCTCCGGACGTACGCCCAGGGTCAGCTGTTTGCCAATAGCGCCGCCTCTTGGCGTGACAGGGATCACCGCCTTCTGTCCTTTGTAGTCGATTTCGATGCCGGCATCGCTGACACCTGTACAGGTGACGGGCAAGAAGTTCATCTTCGGATTGCCGATGAAGGCGGCAACAAAGATGTTGGCAGGCTTGTGGTAGAGTTCTAGCGGGGCGCCGGTTTGGGCGATCTCGCCGGCATTCAAAACCACAATCCGGTCCGCCATGGTCATCGCCTCGATCTGGTCGTGCGTGACATAAATCATCGTCGCCTTCAGCTGGCGGTGCAGTTTGGCAAGCTCGATGCGCATGTCGGCGCGCAAGGCAGCGTCGAGGTTGGAGAGTGGCTCGTCAAACAGGAATATCTTCGGTTCGCGCACGATCGCGCGGCCGATCGCGACGCGCTGGCGCTGACCGCCTGAAAGCATCCCCGGCTTCTGCTGCAGGCGCTGATCCAGGTGGAGGATGCGCGCGGCATGCTCGACCTTGGCCTTCAGCTTCTGCTCTTCCATTTTTTCCACCCGCAGCGGGAACGCGATATTCTCGAACACAGACATGTGCGGATAGAGGGCATAGGATTGGAACACCATGGCGATGCCGCGCTTGACCGGCGGCAGGTCGTTGACCCTCAGCCCGTCGATGACGATGTCGCCGCCGGAGGTTGCGTCCAGGCCGGCAATCATGCGCAGCAAGGTGGATTTGCCGCAGCCTGATGGCCCGACGAAAACTACGAACTCGCCGTTCCTCACCTCAAGCTGAACACCCTTGAGAACCTCGAAGTCGCCGTAGAACTTCTGAACCTTGTTGAGAAGAAGCTGTCCCAAAACTTGTCTCCGGTCACCGCCGCTGCGGCACTGTATGCGATAGTCAAAGGGATCGCGGTTGTTGCGCCCGCGATCCCGACAAAGGCTTACTTGAACGCTTCGATCTCGCCAGCAGCCTTCTTGAGAGCATCGGCCGGCTCGGCCTTGCCCGTCACGACAGACTGTACCATTTCGATCATCGAATTCTGGAAGCCCTTGTAGTCGGTGAAGAGCGGCTCGGGACCGCCGAAAGTGATACCGTCGATGAACGGCTTCCATGACGGATCAGCCTTGACGAACTCATCGACCTTCGGCGACGGACGCAGCGGCGTCAGGCCGGCACCACCCTGAAGTTCGTATTCGCCTTGCGGGCCCGGCGAGGTGATGAACTTGGCGAATTCGATCGCCTTGTCTTCCACACCCGTACCCTTGAAGACCGCCAGGCTGTCGGTGATGAGCAGCGTGCCTTCACCCTTGGCCGACGGGCCGAGCGGCAGCGGTGCGACGCCCCAGTTGATCTTGGTGTCCTTCAGGCGGGCAGCAGCACCCGAACCTGCCTGGATCATGCCGACCTTGCCATCGAGGAAGATGGCGCGGATTTCGTTCTGCTCGTAGGCGGTTGCGCCT
This sequence comes from Rhizobium sp. RHZ01, assembly GCF_014851595.1. Classification (NCBI taxonomy): domain Bacteria; kingdom Pseudomonadati; phylum Pseudomonadota; class Alphaproteobacteria; order Hyphomicrobiales; family Rhizobiaceae; genus Rhizobium; species Rhizobium sp. RHZ01. The sequence continues at coordinate 104,320 of NZ_JACUZZ010000015.1, read as the reverse complement.
TCGACGGAGTAGGGCGTGATGTCCTTGTAGGCCTGCAGGGCGGCCAGGACTTCCGGGCTGTCCATGACGATCTTATCGCCGTCGATCACCTTGCCGTTGTTGGTGTAAACCCAATGCATGAACTGATGCATGGTGTTGTCGAAGGTCTTCGCCGGGAGGCCGTAGCCTGCAATGCCGGTCTTTTCCTTGATCTGCTTGGCGGCGGCAATTTCCTCAGCCCAGGTCTTCGGCGGGTTCTCCGGGTCGAGGCCGGCCTGCTTGAAGATGTCCTTGTTCCAGTAGAGTGCCTTGGTAGAGAAGGCGACCGGCACGCCCCACTGGTTGTTGTCGAAGGTGACGGTGTCGACGATGTTCGGGTAGTAGCTCTTCTTCTCGTCGTCGGTCATCGGCACCGGAACGATCAGATCGTTCTGGGCGAATTCCTTCAGCGTACGCGAACCGACATAGGCCATGCCGACCGGAGTGCCGGCAGCAGCCAGCGTCGTGGCCTTGTCCTGGCACTGTTCCCAGCCGACAACCTCAGGCGTGACCTTCCAGCCTGGGTTCTTGCCTTCCCATTCCTTGATGTATTTCTCGTGGATCGGATCGATCTTGTCGCCGCAATAGATCCAGCTGATCTCCTTGTCAGCGGCGTGCGCGGTCATTGCGCCGAGCGCGGTAGAGCCGAGCAGGGCAAGGGCCATCAGCCCGGTCTTGAATTGAATTGTCACGTTGTTAGCTCCCGTTTTTTCTCTGGTGGTTGACTTACTGTTTCACCGCGCCCGCGGTCAGACCGCTGACGAGATACCGTTGAAGGAAGAAAATCACGATCATGGCCGGCGCAATGCCGACGAAACTTGCAGCCATCAGTTCATTCCACACGACTTCCTGGCGGCCGAAATAGGCGAAGAGCCCGACCGGCAAGGGCGCAAATTCACTCTTGGAATTGAAGGTGAGCGCGAAGATGAACTGCTGGGCATAGGAGCCGATGAAGGTGGTGATCGCGACTACCATGATGCCCGGCATGGCGATTGGCAGGATGACCCGGCGCAGGGTATAGAAATGGCTGGCGCCGTCGACGAATGCGGCTTCGTCCAGCTCCCGCGGAATGCGCATCATGTAGGTTCTGAGCAGCCAGATCGCCGAAGGGATCAGGAAGGCAACGCCTGGAACCATGATGGCGAAATAGGTATTCAGCAGGCCGAGCGTTCGCATCAGCCGGAAGAGCGGGATGAGCAGCACCGCGCCCGAAAACATGTTGACGGCCAGGAACGCGCCGAGCAGCAGCCCGGCGCCTTTGAATTCAAACCGCGCGAACGCATAGGAGGCAGGGATGACGAGCACCAGGACAACGGCGGTGACGATGGTCGAGATAAAGAAGGAATTGAAGATGTAGCGCGCAAAGCCCGGCACGCTTACCCACATGGTCCGATAGGCCTCGAACGAACCGTTCTCGGGGATGAACCGGTAAGGCGATGAAAAGAGCTGGCTGAGCGGCTTCAGCGATACCAGGAAGCCCTCGACGAAGGGCGCAAGCACGAAGGTAAGGAACACCAGGATGCCGGCATAGATGCCGATGATCTCATACCATTTGTACCGATGGATCAGCAGATGCGGCTGTTTCATCGCTTGTCTCCGGAAGTAAGGCGGCTGGTCACGCGGAAGTAGCAGACGCAGAAAATCGACAGGAAGATGCAGATCAGCACGGCGCGCGCGGCGCCTTCCCCGTATTTGTTCGAGCCGATCGCGGTTTTATAGGTGTCGATGATCATCGTCGTCGTTTCGCCGCTCGGGCCGCCACGCGTCAGGATCCAGATGATGTCGAATGAGTTGAACGTAGCGATCAGCGACAGCATCGACATGGTGATCATCGACGGGACGATCAGTGGCAGGGTAATGCGCCGGAAGCGATAGAAACGGCCGGCCCCGTCGGTCCAGGCGGCCTCATAGAGATCCTGCGGAATCGCCTGCATGGCCGCGAGCATATAAAGCGTGACCAGCGGAACGCCGATCCAGACATCGGTGATGATCGTCGCCCAGAACGCCGTGGACCCCTGCGCGAGAAATGCGACCGGCGCGTCCACCAGCCCGAAGCGCTGCAGCATGCCGGAAATCATCCCGAACTGGCCGTTGTACATCCAGCCCCACATGAAGATGCCGATCGCCATTGGGACAATCCATGGCGGCATGGTCAGGACGCGGAAGAGCGCCCTGCCGGGAACCGCAGAATTCAGCATCGTTGCGCCGAACACACCGATGATCATCTTGATGGAGACGGAAAAGAACGTCCAGATGAAGGTGCGAATGATGACTTCGGCGAAGGTAGCATTGAAGATCTTGCTATAGTTCACCCAGCCGACCCAGTTCGTCGTCTTCTTCAGCGACGCATCGGTGAACGAGAGGATGAATGTGTCGACCAGCGGATAGGCGACGATCACTGCGACATAGAGGACTGCCGGAAGGAGAAGTATCCAGGCAAAGATGACTGCGTTGCGTTGGACGCTCATCTTGCCGCCCTCCTCAAGCCGCTCTTGCGTGCAGGGCTTCGTCGAACCTGTCCCAAATCGGGCGCAGATCGATCACCGCCTTTTTCATCCTTGCCTCGTCCATCGATAGGGCAAGGATGCCGGCCTCAAGGGCGTTGAGTGTCGAAACAGGAAGTTCGGTACCGGTACGCACGCTGTCGAGCAAATCCGCTGCCATCTGTTCGTCGGCACCGTAATGCTGCGAAAGCTCGGTCGCCACGTACTTGTTCTCAACCACCTTCTTGCCCGTCAACTGCTCATGGACGTCGAGATAGCCGCGGACGAAATCGCCCTCCGCCATGCCGCGCGATCCCATGATTGCAAAACGGCGGAACTGGTCGGGAACGTTGAGGTTGGTATGGAAATTCATGCCGACGCCATTGGCATATTCGACGATCGCCACCTGATAGTCGATGATGTCGCCGTCACTGTCGAAAACCTTGTCGGACCCCATCCAGCCGCTCGGCTTGCGGTGAAAAAGCTCCAGGTCGTTGATGCCTTCGCGTGCGGGATCGTTGGCCGGAATGAAGCTCTTGCGGCCGCCGAAGCTTGCAACGCGCTCCGGACGAGCGCCGACGACGCCGTTGTAGAGATCAAGGTCGTGGCAGCACTTTTCCAGCATGAAGCTGCCCGAATAACGCTCGTAGCGACGCCAATCGCGCATGAAGAAAGCGCCGTGGTAGGGCTCGATATGCTCCGAGGCCTCGATCGAGACGATCTGTCCAAGCTTGCCTGCAGCCTGAATGGCGCGAAGGTCCTTGTAGAGGGGCGAATAGCGAAGGACGAGACCAACCATCAGTCGCTCATGACCGAACTTCGCCATCAGACGGGCGAGCTCAATGCTCTCGGCGACCGTCGTGACGATCGGCTTTTCGCAGAAGACCTTCAGGCCACTTTCAAGACCCAGCCTGATATGATCGAGATGCATGTGGTTCGGCGAACCGATCATCAGGAGATCGAGCTTTTCCCTGGCGATCAGCTCCTCAGGGGAAGCATAGGCCGTGCCGGCAGAGATTCCTTTTTCGACAAGACCCGGAAGACCTGCCGGGTCGGGGTCGACGTAACCCACGATCTCGAAGCTTTCATCAACGGACTTGAAGACGTAGCCAAGATAGCCGAGCCTGAAACCTAGCCCGATAATTCCCACTTTCATGCTCTTCTCGTTCCCATTCACGTAATTTATTTTCGTCAAGTTGGGACAAAATTTCGAACTCGTCAACACGAATCCCGCGAAAAGTTGCAAGCATGAAATTAATTTTCATAACCACCCATTTCCCAGCTTCAATCGCCTTCAATCGGGCATGAACGCCCGTTCTGGCCGCGCGCAAACGCCGAAGGATGGCCTGCGAGCTTGCGTGAGGGCCCGGCAACGGCGAAAAACGCCGTCGTCGCGCTGCCTCGATCTAGCGGTTTCGCCGTTTGCCCTCGAGCAGATCGAGCACGGAATTTGCGGCATCGAGAACGTTCGTGCCCGGGCCGAAGACCGCCGCAACCCCGTGGTCCATCAGGTACTGGTAATCCTGCCGCGGAACGACCCCTCCCACCACGACGATGACATCGCCGGCGCCCTGTGCCTTGAGTTCGTCAACCAGTTGCGGTGCCAGTGTCTTGTGGCCAGCCGCCAGCGACGACATGCCAACCACATGTACCTTGCTGGCGACCGCGAGGTCGGCGGCTTCCTTTGGCGTCTGAAAGAGGGGGCCCGCCAGCACATCAAAGCCAATATCGCCAAACGCCGAGGCGATCACCTTGGCGCCGCGGTCATGACCGTCCTGGCCAAGCTTGGCAACCATGATTCTCGGCCTCTGACCGAGGACCTTGCCGACTTCGACCATGCGGTCCTTCAGTACTGCCAGCTCCGGCTCGTTGCGGTAGGCTTGACCATAGACGTCCCTGATGACCTCGGGCTCGGCTGCGTGGTCCCCGAAGGCCCGACGCATGGCATCCGAGATCTCGCCAACAGTTGCCCGCGCGCGCGCCGCTTCGATGGCTGCCGCAAGCAGGTTCCCCTTGCCGCTGCTTGCGACCTCCTCAAGCACCTTGAGGGCCGCTTGTACCGTAACGCCATCGCGGCGGCGTTTCGTGTCTTCGATCCGCGCAATCTGGGCGGCGCGCACGGCTGCATTGTCGATCGCCAGGATCTCGAGCTCTTCTTCCGTGTCGAGACGATATTTGTTGACGCCGACGATGACCTCTTCACCCTTGTCGACCGCCGCCTGGCGTCGCGTCGCCGCTTCTTCGATGAGCCGCTTGGGCAATCCCTCGTTCACCGCCCTGGTCATGCCGCCGAGTGCCTCGACCTCTTCGATCAGGGCCCAGGCCTTGTCGGCAAGCGCCTTTGTCAGGCTCTCGACATAGTAGGAGCCCGCAAGCGGATCAACGACATTGGTTACGCCCGTCTCATGCTGAAGAATGAGCTGCGTGTTGCGGGCGATGCGGGCAGAAAACTCCGTCGGCAAGGCGATTGCCTCGTCGAAGGAATTGGTGTGGAGCGACTGAGTGCCGCCCAGAACCGCAGACATTGCCTCGAAGGCGGTGCGGATGATGTTGTTGTAGGGATCCTGCTCCTGCAGCGAGACGCCCGATGTCTGGCAATGCGTGCGCAGCATGAGGGAGGACGCTTTCCTGGGCTCGAACTCCTCCATGATGCGCGTCCAGAGCAGGCGCGCAGCACGCAGCTTCGCTGCCTCCATGAAGAAATTCATGCCGATGGCGAAGAAGAAGGAGAGGCGGCCGGCAAAATCATCGACGTTCAATCCCTTGGCGAGCGCGGCACGAACATATTCGCGCCCGTCGGCAAGCGTGAAGGCGAGTTCCTGGACAAGCGTCGCGCCGGCCTCCTGCATGTGATAGCCGGAGATCGAAATGGAGTTGAACTTCGGCATCTCCCTTGCCGTGTATTCGATGATATCCGCAACGATGCGCATGGAGGGCTCCGGCGGATATATGTAGGTGTTGCGGACCATGAACTCCTTGAGGATGTCATTCTGTATCGTCCCCGAAAGCTCGGCCCGGGACACACCCTGTTCCTCGCCGGCAACGATGAAGCTCGCAAGTATCGGAATGACGGCGCCGTTCATCGTCATCGAGACCGAGATTTTCTCCAGCGGGATGCCATCGAACAGGATCTTCATGTCTTCGACGCTGTCGATCGCAACTCCTGCCTTGCCGACATCGCCGACGACGCGCGGATGATCGCTGTCATAGCCGCGGTGGGTTGCCAGGTCGAAGGCCACGGAAACGCCCTGCTGGCCGGCAGCGAGCGCCTTGCGGTAGAAGGCGTTGGAGGCTTCCGCCGTGGAAAAACCGGCATATTGCCGGATCGTCCAGGGGCGGCCAACATACATCGTGGCTCGCGGCCCGCGGGTAAAGGGTGCAAAACCCGGCAGCGACCCGAGGTGCTCGGCACCCTCTATATCGCCCTCGGTATAGAGCGGCTTGACGTCTATCCCTTCGGGCGTGTGCCAGACGAGTGCGTCGGGGGAAGCCTTCAGCTCTTTCTCGGCAAGAGCCTGCCAGTCGCCAAGCGTTTTCTTCGTCATGCTATCCTCCGGCATTCTTCTTTTGCCGCAGGCTAGCACTTTAACGACGCGAGGCGCGATAGAGCTTTAGGATATTTTATGAAGAAGCTATTCCGGAAAACTTGCTGGTCTGAAGGGGGCCTTAGGCAGCCCCAAAAAGTTATCAGGCAGCCGCTGCGATGCTGCATGAGACTGAACTGGTTCCCGACGCTGTGATTCTTTCAACATTCCACTACTATAGCCATCCTTTATTCGATGGGAGGAAACATGAGCCGCGCCGTAGTCATCGTCGATCCATTGCCACGTACCCTTGACTTAATCATGGAGCCCGACGTCCGCGCGAGGTTGGAGCGGCTAGGGGAGGTCGTCGTTTCCGAGGACAAACCGATGCCGTCGGCACTCGTAGACGAGCTCCTGCCAGATGCCGTGCTCATCTTCGGGCAAACGGACATGCCAAGGGAGCGCCTGGATCGAGCGACGAAATTGAAGGCGATTATCAACGTCGAATCCAACTTCTTGCCCAATATCGACTACAAGACCTGCGTGGAGCGAGGGATCTGGGTCATCACGCCAGCTGCAGCCTTCGCGCCCCCGGTAGCCGAGGCGGCGTTGGCCATGGGGCTCGATCTTGCGCGCGGTATCACTCAGGCGGACCGAGACTTCCGGGCAGGCGTCGAACAATATGGGTTGGCTGGTAACCACGCGACCTTCAGGTTCGCGGGAGCGCCGGTCGGCATCATCGGGTTCGGCGATCTTGGGCGACAGTTCAGAGACCTGATCCGGCCGTTCAAGAACACAGTGCGGGTTTTCGATCCGTGGCTCCCTCGGGAGATCGTCACCAATGCAGACGGCATTCCGACGCCTTTGGAAGAAGTGCTGACAGAAAGCCAGCTGGTTTTTGTCTTTGCCAGCGTGACGAGTGAAAACCAATCATTTCTGGGCAGGCGAGAGTTCGCAATGATGAGGAAAGGCGCTGCTTTCATTCTTATGAGCCGCGCCGCGGTGGTAGACTTTCCTGCGATGTTGGCAGCTGCCGAATCCGGTCACATCCGTGTCGCGACCGATGTCTTTCCCGAAGAGCCGGTGCCTGCAAATGATCCCGTGCGTTCCGTACCGGGGATCCTTCTTTCGGCGCATCGCACCGGTGGAACACGCGATGCTTTCTATGCCCTGGGCTCCATGGCCGTCGCCGATGCCGAACTGATAATGAGAGGATTGCCTCCGCAACTTTGCCGACGGGCGGATCTGGCGACGGTCAGCCGGCTCCGGTCGAAGCCTGTGACGGTGTCCTAGTCATCTTGGATCTGACGCTACATTGCTCGGCCTCTTCATGGGTGGTTGAGCAATGGCAAACGCGACTGGTCGACACAATCGGCCGCTGTTTCCCAGTATGGCCAAGAATAGCCAAATCCAAGCACACTCTCGCGCGCAGCCACTGTTGCCGAGGAGGTCTGGCGTCCATGAACGGCGCATGCATTCTTATGTTCGGCATGGCACAACGACGTTGTTTACAGCTTGCGAAGTCGCCGCCGGTATTGTCTCGGCACATGCCATAAGCGGCATCTTGCCACCGAGTTCCTGGACTTCCTGACACCGATCGATGCGACTGTGGCGCCCGATTTGGACGTGCTGGACAACCTTCGCCGACACAGGCACAGCACGGCCATCTGCCGGCCAGGCCACGTAACCGGGCCGCCAGCCTTCGACATTACCGCGACAGGAAGAGCGGGATCCGGCTTTCTTTCAGCATCGAACGGGTCACACCTCCAAACAGGCGCTGCTGTATCCGTGGGTGGTTGTAGGCGCCCATGACGACCATGTCGGCTGTCACGTCCGTCGCGTGTTGTCGCAAGGCCTCGTCCACGCGCCGCCCGCCGGTGGCCACCTGGTCAACCACCACCTTCACGCCGTGGCGGGTGAGGAAGGTGGCGATGTCAGATCCGGGCTCTTCGCCTTTCTCCAAACTTCTCGCGGCGGGGGCCACGATCGTCACATGCACGGAATCACAGCCCTGCAAGAATTCCATGGACTGGTGGGCGGCCCGTGCTGCCTCGTCGCTCGAGTCCCAAGCGAGCAGGATCGACTTCGGAAACGAGCATACAGCCTGCTTGCGGGGGTTGATCAGGATCGGTGTCGGGGACCGGAACAACGTGCCATCGATGATACGCCTTTGAAGGGCCTCATTGCCGGCGGCTTGCGCGCCAACAAGGACGAGATCGGCGTAAAGCGCATGCTCAGCAATGTCTTCCTCAGCCCATCCGAACTCAGTGTAGATCTCCTTAACATCAAACGACAGATTGGCTTTTTCTAGAACCTCTATGACCGCATTCGTTTCCTCGGCGAGGTGGCCGATTTCCCTTTCCTGGCCATCGAGCCAGCTCGTCGATATCGCTTCATAGGTGCCGACCGATGGAATGCCCCCCATGCAGATCACAAGGGCGCTCATATGAGCGCCCTGCGTTTCGCAAAACTCTATTGCCGACTTGACGTCCTCGTCCCAGCAATCGACGTCAAAGACACACATAGCGGTTTTGATGCTCATCACAGTGCCTCCTTCCTGACGGCTGTGATCGTATCACGTTCCAGGAAAGTTTCCTTGCTCTTCGTCGGCGTCGGTGGGGTCCCAAGTCGGATTGAGAACTCCGGCGAGAACCGCTGGGCGTGAGCCTGTTTTAAGGGGCGATTAGCGCTCATCATGTCGAGCCGCATGCTTCCGGCGAAGCGGACAGAAAAGCTCTCTTGTCGCCCAGTCGAGCGTTCGCGGCGACATCATCGCGACGACCCAATGGTCGTCGTCCGCCCGTTCGAGCAGGTTCTCGCCTTCGCTTCTTCTGGCGGGAGGCAGGGCTTTGCGGCGGCCGTACCCGACGCGGCAGTGACCGACATTGCTGCACGTTCTGGCAAGGACGAGAAAGCCTTGCTCCAGACATTGGTCTCGTTGCCTCGTTAAGGCCGGAAACCATAGTTTCTTACGCCCGACCCCATCGCCGGCCGGCGATTTCGGGCGTGCCTTCCCCCGCTCTTCCTTTCGAAACTAATCTCGAAGGCAAGACCCAGCCTGGACTTGGACTGGTGAAGCGAGGCCCGGTGCAATTCAGCAATCCGCCTGACGATCTTCAACCCGATGCCGAGGCTGCCATTGCTGTCGGACGCACTGATTTCTCGACACATACCACCTGGATACTGATCCTCGACACGGACCATATTGCTGCCTACCTTCACAAGAACATCAGTGCCCGCCGGCGTATGGCGTACTGCATTCTCGACGAGATTACGCACGGCGTCTCGCAGTAGCGCGGGCGCCCCTTGGACAATGGCGGTTTCTACTTGAGGACAGAACGCCAGAGAGTGGTTGTTCTCATAGACCCATGGTGCGAGTTGCTCGACGACGGAGGACGACAGTATCACGAGGTCAACGGCCTCAAAGGTCCCGTGGTCGAAGCCATCAAGTCGGGCGAGGGTCGTCAGTTCAGCGACGAAGCGTACGAGGTCGTCCAGATCGATTTCCGCCCTGCGGGCACGCGGATGGTCGATGTTTCCCAGCTCAAGCTTGATTGCCGCAAGTGGGGTACGAATTTCGTGCGCGATGCCCGATGTGAGAACTTTCTGTGACGTCATCAGTTCGCCGACGCGCTCGAAGGCGCGATTGATAGCGATGGCGAGATGGGCGACCTCACGCGGCATCTCGTCGAAACTCAGGTGCGAATTTGCGTCCATCGGATCAATCTTGTCGGCGGCATTGGCTGCTGCACGCACCGGCTTCAGGGCCTGTCGCACGGAGAGCAGGGTGGCACCGAGAACGAGGACCAGCAAGATACTCATCGGCACCAGCATATGTTCGACCACCTCCTTCCAGAAGACGGAGGAGACGACGTCTTGCGGATCGTCGATCGTTGCGACGTCGACGACGAACCGTTGATTTCCGACCACGAATGCGCGACCGCCGACCAGTGATAACGGCTTGCCTGGCTTTAGAGACCTCAGCCAAAAATCCGGCGGGTTTACATCCGCTGGAAGAAACCGGCTTTCACAGGCATCGTCGCAGGACTCGAACACAAGTGCGCCGGTAGCATCGCGTATCCTCGCGACATAGCCCGATGATCGCTCTTGGTAGCGATGTCTGACATTATCGGGAAGCTGGTATCGGACGCTTTTCCCATCCACGGTTATGCCGGAGGCTAGACGCTCGGTTTCCTGCTCAACAAACAGGCGCGACAGCTCGCCAACGTTCCAATAATAGTCGGAGAATATTACGGAGAGTTGCAGGACCATTGCGAGTACTGCAAAGAACGCAATCCGTCTGGTCAGGATTGCACCGAGGGTAGGACGTGAACGGCTCACGCGCGCTCCTCTCGTATCATGTAGCCGACTCCTCTTACAGTTTCGATCGACGAGCCCGTCCGATGTCTTTCGAGCTTCTTGCGTAGCCTCGAGATCGTCAGTTCGACAGCATTGCTGCTTCTTTCATCGCCGTATTCTGAAAATGCGTGCTCTATCTTGATTTTGGAGACCACCTTGCCGCCATTGCGCATCAGAAGTTCGAGTAGATCCTTCTCCGATGGGGTTAGTGCGATCTCTGCGTCGGCGCAGCTTACTCGTCGCGAAGCGATATCGAATTGGATGTTAGCGAATTCCAATGTCGGCATCGTGGTGACAGGAGCCCGCCGCATGAGAGCGCGAATGCGCGCGATCAGCTCTCCGTTATGAAAGGGCTTCGCGAGGTAGTCATCCGCGCCTGCATCCAAGCCAGCGATACGCTCGTCGATCGCGCCGCGCGCCGTCAGCACGAGAACGGGCGTCTGAACCTTTGCACCTCGCAGTGATATGAGAAGATCGATCCCGTCCTCGTCTGGCAGGCCGAGATCAAGAAGGAGAAGATCGTAGTCCGCGCCCTCAGCAGCGAGCCGTCCCTCCTGCGCGGTCGCGAAGGCGTCGATTTTCCAACCGACGCGTCTGATGGCCTCGCAAAGCAGTTCGCGAAGACGTGCGCTGTCCTCGATGAGCAGAATTCTCATGCCTTCTTCCGACCAGTAACCATGGACCAGACGAGATTTTCCCGGTGCCTCCAGCTTTCGAAAACGGCGGCGCCGGCGTGGATGAACGCCAGGACCATGATGCTGTTGGCGATTGCGCCGTGCAATTCCTCCAGCCACTTTTCTCCCCAGAAGGCATCGAGCGTCGTCATCCAGCCCGTCAGCGCCGTAGCCGCCAGCAATGCCATCAGGCAGAGCATCATCACCGAAGCTAAAGGGTTGTGGCCGATGTAGCGCTTTTCATTCCGATCGCGGATGTCCACGATGTGAGCCATCACCTTCGAAGGCGTTGGCACGAAATCACTGAAGCGAGAATGTTCGGTACCGACGAAGCCCCAGACAGTACGGACGACAATCGCGGCGGCAACGACATATCCTGTGACACGGTGCCAGTGCTTGCCCTCGTCAAGTATGAAGAGGTTGAGCATGCATGCCACGACGACCGTCCAATGAAATGCCCGGACGACGGGATCCCACACCTGGATCGTGCACGTGGCAGTGGTGGAGGGCCTTGAGCCCTCCGTCATCGATGAGACCCGCGTCATCTCAGTCTCCGTTCTGGACAATGGCACCAGAAACCGGGTTGAAATAGACCTCGGCCCGACTGCCGTTCTTGTCCCTGCCGTAGATTTCGTAGCAGTTGCCCGTGATTTCGAACGTCTTGACCTTGTAGCCCATGGCGTCGATCTTTGTCTTCATGGCTTCTTCAGACATCCATTTGGACTTCGGTTCACCGGTGCAGCTCGGGCTTGCGAGCGCCAGGGCCGGCGTTGCGGATGTGATAGCGATGGCGGCGATAAGTTTCAGTTTCATGGAAGATGTCCTCTGTTGGTAACCCGTTGCGGGAGACGGGGATACCGATACGACTGGGAAGCTGTCGGTTTCCTGTCTGACGAACTATCATCCAACGAGCGTCGTTTCTCGCTTTGCGCCAGTGCCCCGTCGCGCTTTGGCCTGGCAGTGGTCTACGGCAGCAGGCGCACATCCGGCCGGAAGGCTCGTTAGTGTCGCGAAAATTCGGGTTCTCAGGGCATTCCAGCTTCAAACACATCTCCGTCCGAACGAATGCCCACGCGTCGCTTCACGCCGGGCTTAGCATTCCTGAGCTCAATTGATGCCGCGCCTTGACCTTCTGCATGATCCTCGCTGGCACGGTCAGGACGAAAGCACCGGCAGCCGTAGATCACCCCACTTCACTTCGCATTGGAGACCGAACCGGCAGAGGCCATCGACTTCAACGACCTCGACCACGACGCGCGGCAAATCCTAGGAGGCCATCAACGGGTCGTCCCTCACCGTCTGCGCCAGGAAATCAAGGACCGCGCGGACCCGCAACGGCAGGTTCTTGCGCGATGGGTAGACGACGTTGATCGGCAGGCGTGCCGGCGGAAAATCGGGCATCACGTTTATCAGCCTGCCGGCCTCGATGTCGGGGCAGGCGAGGATGTGCGAGAGCACTGCAAGACCGCCCCCGGCCAGTACCGCGCGATGCACCGCGACCGCATTGTTGGCAATCAGGCGTGGCGCGATGCGCACCGAGGTCTCGTCGGAACCATTGGAAAATGTCCACGACCGCAAATCTCCGGCGCGGCTGTAGCAGATGCAGTCATGCCCGCCGACGTCGTCGGGCGTTTCGGGCATGCTTCGTCGTTCGACATAGTTCGGTGCCGCAACGAGAAAGGCGGTCGTCCATCCAATCCGCCGGCACATCAGATTGCAGTCAGAGACGGGACCGAGGCGCACTTCAAGGTCGATGCCATCGCCGATCAGGTCGGACGGCTCCTCGCGAAAAATCAACTCGACGGAAAGCCCGGCATGGCGATCGAGCAGACCGGCAAGACGCTCGCTGACATAAAGACCAAGCGGCGCGGGCAGGGTGAGCCGCACCCGACCGGATACCGTGGTGGCCTCGGCACAGGTCGCTTCGTTGAGCGCGTCCACCGCTTCGACCACCTTCAGCGCCATCGCAATCATCTGCTCGCCCTCGACCGTCAGGGCAAGTGCGCTCGTGCTACGATGCAGCAGGCGCGTGTTGAGATGTCCTTCCAGAGCGGAGACCTGCCGGGAGACCGCCGGCTGTGTCAGGTCAAGGTCGATCGCCGCTGCAGAAAAGGAGCCCGTTTCCGCAACCCTTAGAAAGGCTCTCAGTGCAGATACGATGTCCATTCGTCCCCCATACATTTCGACATAAGCCTTATGCAGCAGTCTAGGTCGGAAGCGCTTTACTGTCCAGCAATTACGGATATCTTATGTCCATAAGGATACATGATATCCTTAATTAAGGAGACCGACATGTCGCAGCGCCTCAACTACGCACAGCATTCCCCCGAACTCTTCAAGAAGATCTCGGATCTCAGCATGAGCTTGAAGGACAGCACCATCGAGCAGAAAATCCGCGATCTCGTGAACATCCGGGCTTCCCAGATCAACGGTTGCGCCTTCTGCCTCGACATGCATGTCAAGGAAGCCAAGATCCACGGCGAAAGCGAACTGCGCCTCTATCATGTCGCGATCTGGCGTGAATCGAACCTCTTCGTTCCGCGCGAGCGGGCAGCTCTTGCCTGGACCGAGGCCGTCACGAAACTTCCGGAAGGCGGAATTCCCGACGAACTCTACGAGCGGGTCCGTGGTCAGCTCTCGGAAAAGGAAGTCTCCGACCTGACCTTCTCGATCATGGTCATCAATGCCTGGAACCGCGCGAGCATCGCCTTCAAGGCAGTGCCCGGCTCCGCCGACAAGGCCTATGGCCTCGACAAGGCCGGCCTCAACTAGGCTGGCCTCAACTAGGCCTGCAACCTCATAGCCATCAACACCGCGGCCGGCGGCCGCTCGAAAGGGAGAAGTCCCATGAAGATTGTCATCATCGGCGGGACCGGCCTTATCGGCTCCAAGACAGTGGACCGCCTGCGCAAGCGGGGACATGAGGTGATTGCCGCCTCTCCGAACACCGGTGTCAACACGATCACCGGCGAAGGACTGGCCGCCGCACTTGCCGGTGCAGAGGTCGTCGTCGATCTCGCCAATTCGCCGTCCTTCGAAGACCGGGCCGTGCTGGAATTCTTCGAAACCTCGGGACGCAATCTGTTTGCGGCTGAGAAGACCGCCGGCGTCAAGCACCATATCGCGCTGTCAGTCGTCGGGACCGAGCGGCTGCAGGCAAGCGGCTACTTCCGCGGCAAGCTCGCCCAGGAAAGGCTGATCAAGGCCTCCGGCGTTCCCTACACGATCGTTCATTCGACGCAGTTCATGGAATTCCTGAGCGGTATCGCGCAGTCGGGCACGGTCGGCGACAAGGTTCATCTGTCACCGGCCTATGTGCAGCCGATCGCCTCCGACGATGTTGCCGACGCGATGACCGATGTGACCCTTGCTGCCCCCGTCAACACAACGATCGAAATCGCCGGGCCGGAACGCTTCAGGCTCACAGAACTCGTCGCTCGCTACCTCAAGGCGATGGGCGATCCACGCAAGGTCGAGCCGGATCCGCAGGCGCCTTACTTCGGCGCCCTGCTGGAGGATGGTTCACTGGTCTCGGACAACAACCCCCGCCTGGGACAGATCACCTTCGAGCAATGGTTCAAAACATCCGCGCGAAAATAACCACCCACGAAAGGAATCTCGCAATGATGAAGTCGCTTTTTGTCGCGGCTGCGCTCGCAGCCGCATCATTCAACACAGCCTTTGCCGCCGAGGCAGGCGGCAAGGCTGCCAAGGTCACCCTCGTCTATGAGCATGAACTGCCGAACGCCCCGGGCAAGAGCATCAAGGGTGTTCTGGTCGAGTATGGTCCGGGCGGCTTTTCCGAGGGGCATACGCATCCGAATTCCGCCTTCATCTATGCAACGGTCCTGGAAGGCTCGATCCGCAGCCAGGTCAATGATGGGCCGGTGAAAACCTACAAGGCCGGCGAGAGCTTCTCGGAGATGCCTGGCGACCGTCATGGCGTCAGCGCAAACGGCAGCAAGGCAAAGCCGGCCAAGCTCCTTGCCGTTTTCGTGGTTGACACCGACCAGAAAGAGCTGACCTATCCCTTGAAGAAGTAGGCGAGGACGGGGCCGGGTGTCGATCGCGCACTCGGCCCCCCCAAAAGCGCAGCAATTATCGCGATCGGAGCTGCCATGTTCAACGACCCACTTTCGTTGCCGCTTGTTCTGATCAACATTCTGGGCGTAGCCGGCATTGTTGTCTGGCATCTCCAGGGCCGTGACCGCCCGACTGCGCGGCTGATCGTCCAGATCCTCTTCTTTGCAGGCATGACCGCCGTCCTCGTTATGGCAGGCATTCTGCCTCATCGCGTTGAGGAGACGCAGCTTGCCGGCGTGATGGCATTCCTGTCCATCTCGGCAAGGGTATTGTGGTGGACACATCTGGCATGGACCCTCATCGGCTTCGTACGCATCTATATCGTTCTGGAAAAGAGGCCGCGTGAAGCGCGGCTGTTGCAGGATCTGATCGTTGCCGTCGTCTATCTCGGTGTCGCGCTGTCCATCCTGGGCTTCGTTTTCAAAGCGCCCATCGGCACCCTGGTGGCAACGTCGGGTGTGGTTGCCATCATCTTCGGCCTGGCGCTGCAAAATACGCTTGGCGACGTGTTCTCGGGGATCGCGCTGACATTGGGCCGGCCCTTTGCCATCGGTGACTGGATCTTGCTTGGCGACGGCACCGAGGGCCGCGTCATCGAGAACAACTGGCGCTCCACCTTTCTGCTCACCGGCGCTCACAATGTCGTCATTCTGCCCAATAGCGTGCTGGCGAAGGTGGGTCTTACCAACCTCAGCCGTCCCGATGAAACGCATCAGATCACGCTGCTTGTCCGGATCGCGGCAAACCATAGCCCGCAGCTTGTCGAGGAGGCGCTGCGAACCGCGTTGCAATCAAGCACGCGCATCGTCCAGGATCCACCGCCGATCGTCGCTCTCAAGGGGATCGATGCTGTCGCAATCGAGGCAGAATTGCAGTTTCGCGTGACCAGTCCAGCAAACAGGACGCCGGCGCGCAACGAAGTGATCGATCTCGTCCACAGCCACTGCCAGGAAAGCGGGCTCTCGCTCGCAATGCCCCCTCAGAGCTATCTCTACGCATTGCCCGACGCAAGCGAGGTCAAGCTGCGATCAGCCAGCTCGCTCTAACACCCACTCGAAGCTGTTCTTCCAAAGGTCTTTCGGAATATCCCTCGCCAGGGTCTCGATCAGATCGGAAAAGCTGACGCTGCGCAATTTCTGGCGCCACGCTTCGTCGGCGTCCCACATGACGCGCGCCACCGCGCATGGACTGCTTTCGCAATAGCCGTGAGGCCGACAGGGATTGTTGGCTCTGATGTTGTTGCAGACAAAGGTCTGCGCCTTGCCTTCGACTGCCTCGACGATGTCGAGAAAGGTCAGATCGGCGGGTGCTCTAGCCAGTCTGTAGCCGCCAGATGGGCCCAGCGTCGTATGAACGAGACCTGCTTGAGAAAGGCTCTGCAGCGCCTTCGAAAGATATTCCTTCGGAAGTCCGTGGAACTCGGCCAACGCCTTCGTCGACAGGTAACGGCCTTCGGGCAGACCGGCAAGTATGGCGCAACAATGCAGCGCCCATTCGACTTGGCTTTTCAGGATCATCATTTCCGTCCGAAAGGGTACCGAGCGGCACCTATTAAGGACAGAAAATATCCCTATTTCGCGGCAATGTAAACGGGACAAGAAAGCAACAAGCGTCCAGGTCGCCAGCAATCAGCCAGCGACCAGCCGTGAAGCCCGGGACCGATCTGCTCCGGTATTCAGGCACCCCCGGGCTGCAACATGGAAGCAAAGGGATGTGGACGACACCAGCCTTGTCAGATCATCTCTCGCAATCGTCGACCCGTTTCCTGCAGCAGCTTGAACGCCTGATATCGCCGATCGTGTTTGTCTCGAAGCGCCCCCGAAACAGGGCGATAGACCTTTGCAATACGCGACATGACAGCCATCGCGCTGGAAAGGTCCGGGTAGTGCCCGCCGGCGACCGCCCCGAGCATTGCAGCCCCAAGCAGCACCGGCTCAGGGCTTGTCACGCTGGCCACCTCCGTTGCCGTGGAATCCGCGATCATCTGCAGGACGAGGGGGCTGTTTGCCGCTCCACCACTGGCCATGATCAAGTCGATATCGATCGCCTTGTCGGCCAATGCGTCAAGCAGTTGCCGCAGCCCACAGCCGAGACCTGCAAGGCCCGCCACGTAAAGTGCGACAAGCGAAGCCTCGCTTTCGTCGAGCGTCAATCCGGCGATCAGGGCTCGCGCATCAGGGTCGGCAAAGGGCGCCCGGTTGCCGAGAAATTCGGGCACGACGACAATGCCGTCGGCGAGGTCGGCAACACCATCCCCTGCGCGAGCGGCTGCTCGCTCCAGATAGCCGACGAGCGACAGTCCCTCCGCCTTGGCACGCGCCTCGGATGCGCCGGCGGCCGGGTGCATGCGCACCAGATAGTCGATCGCGGCGCCTGCCGCCGACTGTCCGCCCTCGTTCAGCCAGAGGCCTGGAACCATCGCGGAAAAATACGGACCCCAGACCCCGTCGACAAAGGTGGGTTGCCCTGTTGTCGCCATCGAGCAAGCCGAGGTCCCGAAAATATAGGCGAGCCGTCGGCCGATGTCGGCGCTTCGTTCTGTTTCGATCTCACCTGCGCCCAGCGTTCCAATGCCTCCAGCATGCGCATCGATGAGCGCGGCGCCAACAGGCGTGCCGACCGGCAGGGCGAGCTCGGCAGCCGCTTCGACGGAAAGCCCGGTGCCGAGCGCGACGCCCGGCGCGACAATATCCGTCCCGATCCGCCTGAATTCATCGGCGGCCAGATCCTCAAGGCCGATGGCCCGAAAATAGTCGGCGTCCCAGCGCCCTTCATGGGCGAGATAGGTCCATTTGCAGGTCACCGTGCAGACCGATCGTGCCAGGCTTCCCGTGGCACGCCACGTCAGATAGTCGGAAAGGTCGAAGAAGTGGGCGGCCGCCTGGTATTGCTCGGGGAGGTGCCGCTTCAGCCACAGGAGTTTCGGGGTCTCCATCTCGGGCGAGATGCGGCCACCAACATAACGCAGCACCGCATGCCCGCCGTCGTTGATTTCGTCGGCTTCCGCGACCGCCCGGTGATCCATCCACACGATGATGTTTCTGTCGGGGTCACCGGAACGGCTGAGGCTGATCGGAGCTCCGCCCCTGCCGACAGCCACCAGCGAACAGGTGGCGTCGAAGCCGATGCCGGCGATCAAGGCCGGGTCGATGCCCGCGTCTGCGACGGCCTGACGAACGGTGCCGGACACTGCCCGCCAGATATCCTCGCTGGACTGCTCCACGACGCCGCCAGCCTCATGCCAGATGGCAATCGGCTGCTTGGCTGATGAGAGAAGATCACCGCTCTCGTTGAATACCCCCGTGCGCGCGCTGCCGGTACCGACATCTATGCCGAGAAAATAGCGTGCCATGTCTAGAGATCCGTGCTGTGAGGCAAAATGACAAGGTCGCGAATTGTCACGTTGCGCGGTCGCGTCAGCATGAACATGACGGCGTCGGCCACTTCGCTGGCTTCCATCAGACCGCCTGCTGCGATGGTCTCCTCGAGCTTGGCCTTCGGCCAATCGCTGATCAGGGCGGTGACGACGGGGCCCGGCGCGACGGCGCCGACGCGGATGCCATGCTTCATCACCTGTCGCCTGACAGTGTGAACAAACGCCTGCACGGCGAACTTGGAGGCAGTGTAGATCGGCTCCCAAACCACCGGAACGAGGCCCGCGATCGAGCTCGTCATGATGATGTCGCCGGTCTGCCGTTCAACCATATGCGGCAAGACGGCCTGAACGGAGCGAAAGGCAGCATTGACGTTCAAGTTCAGCATGCGATCCCAGGCATCGGGATCCCCTTCGACGACATCGCCGCCGATATAGGCACCGGCATTGGCGTGGAAGATGTCAAGCTTGCCGAACTTTTCCAGGATCTGCGGCATCATCGTTGCAACGCTTTGCGGGTTCGTCAGATCGATGACCAGCGGAAATGCCTGGGGGCCGAGTTCAGAGCAGATATTCCTCAATGAATCCTCTGCCCGATCGATGAGAACGACACTGACGCCCTCGGTAAGCAGCGCCTTGGCGCATTCAAGGCCGATCCCCGAAGCCGCGCCGGTGACCGCTGCGACCTTTCCCGAAAGTTCCTGTCTCATAACATTCCTTACCTTTTGTCTTGGACCTTTTATCTTGGGACCTTTTGTCTTGGGTCTACGCGCGTCCGTGCGACACTCTTGAACGGCGTGCGAGTGAATCGACGATGACGGCAATGGCAAGAACGGCGCCCGTGATCATGTAGCGAAGCGACGATGACAGATCGAGCAGCGTCAGTCCGTTGGCGATCGACTGGATGACGATGATGCCGAGCAGGGCCGAATAGGCGCTGCCGCGACCGCCAAACAGGCTGGTTCCGCCGATGACGGCAGCAGCGATGGCATTGAGGTTGACGTCGCCCGTTCCGGCCTGCTGGCTTGCCGATGCAAGACGAGCCGCAGACAGCACGCCACCCAGCGCAGCCAGTATCGAGCAGAGCATGAAGGCGCTCGTGTAGATCAGGCGGACATTGATGCCGGCACGGCGCGCAGCCTCGCGATTGCCGCCAACAGCGGTCATTGAGCGCCCCCACTTGGTCCGGGTCAGCGCGTAGCTCATGGCCACGACCAATCCCACGAAAAGGCCGAACATCCACGGAATGCCGCGGTCCTGGTTGAGATAGAAGACGATGAGTTCCAGCACAACGGTGATGAGGATTGCACGCAAGACGAGGCTGCCGAGCGAGCGTGAGGACAGGCTTGCCTCACGTCGGCGAACGACTGTCCGGTAGCCGGTCACGAACAGCACGATCCCTGGGATGGCGGCGAGCACGTAGGAAACAGGATCGGGCATGACGAGTAGCTGTCCGAAATTCACGACCGCCGAACCGTAAGGCAGATTGATCGAACCGGTCGCGCCGAGAAGATAGAGTTGCATGCCGAGAACCGCGAGCAACCCGGCCAGGGTCGAAACGAAACTCGGCATTCCCAGGCGATTGAACAGCAATGCGTACAGAGCGCCGATGAGGCCACCTGCGACAAGAGCGGCAAGGATCGCCAGGGCAACCGGCCAGCCTTCGTTGACCCACAGCATACCGACGAGTGCGGATGCAAAGCCGCTGATCGAGCCGACGGAAAGGTCGATCTCGCCGACCATCAGGATGCAGACTATGCCGAGCGAGATAACGCCAACCGTGGAAGCGTCGAACAGCAGGTTGACGAGATTGTTGGCCGAAAGGAAGATCGGATTGAGCGAGGCGAACACTGTCCAGATGAGAACCAGCCCGACGACAACAGGCAATGATCCAAGGTCGCCCGATCGCACGCGATCGGCGAAAGCCCGGACGGCGCCGCTGACGCCGGTTTCATGTTTGACGCGAACGTCGCTTCTATCCAGCAACGGCGCGGATGGCGCGTTCTGATTGGCGTTGCTGCTCATGGGCTGTCTCCATCAGTGATTTCCCGCGACAGCTGGCGTCGGCTTGCCCTGCGGGAGACGGAATTGTCGGCAGCTCCGGTGATGGCACTGACGAGTTCCTGGTTGGTTGCGTCGGGATAGAATATTCCATTGTTGCGACCGAGGCGCAGGACCACGATGCGGTCCGCCACGGCCCGGACGTCTTCCATGTTGTGGCTGATCATGATGACGCCGAGGCCGCGGTCGCGGACCCGTTCGATGAGGTTCAGGACCTCCGCCGTCTGTGCCACGCCAAGTGCGGCCGTCGGTTCATCGAGCATGATGAGCTTCGGTTCCAGGAGCAGTGATCTGGCGATCGCCACCGTCTGGCGCTGACCACCGGAAAGCGAAGCGATGGGGATGCGAACGCTTGGGATGCGCGCCGAGAGTTCATTCAGAAGCTTCCACGAACGCACCTCCATCGACACTTCGTCGAGCTGCAGCGGACTGGTCTCCCGGCCAAGGAAGATGTTGGCGACAACATCCAGATTTTCGCAAAGGGCGAGATCCTGAAACACCGTCGCAATGCCCAGATCAAGTGCGGTGCTGGGGTCGGAGAGGGTCACCGGCTTGCCTGCGAAGGTGACCGTGCCCGATGTCGGCTGGTGCACGCCGGCAAGAATTTTGACGAGCGTCGACTTTCCAGCACCATTGTCGCCGACCAGAGCCACGACCTCTCCCGCATGGACGTCGAGATCGATATCCGTCAGCGCCGACACGGCGCCGAAATTCTTGGAGACGCCACGCAGGCTAAGCACCAGCTCGCCGGTCGGCGGCGCGTCGTGTTGATTGTTCGTCATCGAGGCAAGCCTTTCCGTATTTTCGCATGATACCTGCAATGAGCCCCCCGACGACAAGCGCCGGAGGGCCCTCGGGAGGAGCTGTTAGCTGCCAATGCCAAGCTTCTTGCAGCCTTCCGCGTAGCGGTCGCCGCAAAGCTGTTCGGGTGTCTGGATCGGCTTGCCGTTGACCGTCTTGTCGATGATCTCGGCCTTGAGGTTTTCGGCCGTCACGAGTGCCGGCGTGAACAACTGTGTCGGCGTGTCGAACAACTTGGTATCGGCCTTCGGCGTTTCGCCGGCAAGCAACTGCATCGCGACGTTGGCCGCAGCGGCAGCAACGATCTCGCTCGGCTTGGAGATGGTGTTGTACTGGTCTCCGGCGATGATCAGCTGCAAGCCGGCAATTGTCGCGTCATTGCCTGTCACTGGCGGGACCGGATCCACACCAGCCGCCTTGAAGGCGGCGACCGCTCCACCGCCGGTACCGTCATTTGCCGCCACGACGCCGATGATCTTCTTGCCGAAGCGGGTGATCTGGCCACTTGCCCACTGCTGAGCCTTCGGGGGCGCCCATTCCGGCGTGTCATATTCGGCCAGAACCTGGTATCCGCCCTCAGCGATGCCCGCATGGATGCCCTTCTTGATGAGGCCGGCGGCCGCGTCGGTCGGCGAGCCGTTGATTTCGAGCAGACCACCATCTTCCGGCTTGACGTTGTTCTTCTTCAGATGCTCCACGAGCGATGCGGCAATCATCTTGCCGATCTCTTCATTGTTGAAGGAAACGTAGTAGTCGGCTGCTGCGGACGGGATCGGGCGGTCATAGGCGATGACCTTGACGCCCTGGCTCTGTGCCATCTTCACCAGCGAAGCAGCAGCCGTGGAATCGACCGGGTCAAGTATGATTGCCTTGGCACCCTGCGAAATCGCAGAGTTGAACTGCTGCTGCTGGCGCGATGCGTCGCCGTTGGCGTTCTGGTAGATTACCTTGCAGCCGGCGCAGAGCTTTGCCATTTCGGCCTGGAAGCCCGGGAAATCATGCTCTTCATAACGTGTCGAGCTCTGGTCGGGCATCAGGAAGGCGACGGTCGCGTCCGTGACTTTGGCCGATTGTGCAAAAACGGACGTTCCACTGAGAAGGCCCAGCGCCAGAACCGCGGCGCCTGCGAGTTTCGTCGAAAGTTCAGTCATTTTCGGTTTCTCCATTGAAGAGATCGATTGTTGCGGTTACTGACTCAGACCCGTGGCTGGCCCGAGTTCGAAAGCGTACAGAGCCCCGGTCCGAAGCTGACGGTCAAAGACGGCAGCCGGCCGCACTTCTGAGCTGCACCTGTTTCCAAATTTGAAGACAAGCGATCCCTTGCGGAGGCCGCCACGGTCTCCGTTCGCACTTGCCCTCAATGTGTCCTGTCTCCTCCCGTCCTCCTTGAGTTAGGCGGCCTCCACCGCTTTTTCGTTTTGTGCCCTCAGGGCTCGGAACCTCGAGGGCGGCATCCCTTTCTGCGCGAGAAAGTGCCTGTTGAAATTCGAAAGGTTGTTGAAACCCGATGCGTAGCAGATATCGATCACCGCCAACTCCTGGCTGCTCATCAGCAGCTGACAGGCGAGGTTGATGCGCAGCCGGTTGACATACTGAACCACCGAGAAGCCGGTATGCTTGCGAAACGACCTGGAAAATGCGCTCGGCGTCTGACCGGCAATCGCCGCCAGATCGGTCTCGGAAAACGGTTCGGTCAGGCGCTCGCGGATATACGCCAGCGCCTTGTTGGTGCCGATCGACATGTAACCGGAGGGATCGGGCTGGTAGTCGGATGTCGTGAGCGCGACGTGATTGCTGGCGCCGGTCAGGAGTTCGACGAGTTGCATGAAGAGTGCGATGCGACGGGCACCCACGGCCTCCAGCATTTCCTGCATGATTGGCTTTGCAAGTTGAGCCGTCTCGAGCGGGAAGAGCACGCCCCGACGGCTGTCGGCAAGCACCGAGCGGAATCCCTTGAGCTCCGGAAGAATGGAAAGCAGGCCATCGATGAAGGCCTCGGAGAATTGCAGAACCAGGCATCGCTGCTCGATGCGCCTGTCGTCGACAACGTCGCTCACCCAGTTGTGGGGCAGGTTTGGGCCAGTCATGACAAAATTGCCCGGCTGGAAGTCACCGATGAAGTCGCCGACAAAATAGCAGCCGGACGTCTCGGTGATGAGGTGGATCTCGTATTCGGGATGAAAGTGCCACCGCACCGTATGATAGGGATATCCGTGCGACCACATCTTGAAGGACTCGCCGGATCGTATCTGGACGACTTCCAGATCGGGCTCTGATACATCCCGCATACGACAACCCCTCCCTGGGATACACTTTGCTGCCAGGCCTTGAACGGAGGAGCTCTCCCGGCTCCATCCCGCGACCATGGAAGAAGTTTAGCCGGATGCGACAGGGGGCTCCACCACATTTGACCCCGCCGGCCGATACTTTTTTGTCATCCGATTTAGCGTTACCTAGATGCCCCCTGGCATATTTCCAGCTGAATCTGCTTTTGCCGCCGGCGACCGCGGCCGCTGTGGCGGGAGAGAATGCTCAGGCACGGGAGACACGTTCACGTCACCCCCTCGGGCGAAGAGACCACATGGTCACCGGCATATTGCTCGCCGTTGAATCGGGCTTGCGATCCCTTGACGCACACGAACGTCAAACCGGCCCTGCGAGAACGCTAGGCTCGAGCGTGCTCCGGGACGGCGGGCGCCTTGGTTGCCTCGCCCTCAAGCAACCGGTCCACGATCATCCTGCCGATCGGGATGGCCGAGGTTGCCGCGGGTGAGGGGGCATTGCAGACATGCAGCATTCGTTCGGTCTGCTTGAAGAGAAAATCATGGACCAGGGTTCCGTCGTCCATAACCGCCTGGGCGCGAATGCCAGCCTGTGGGCTCTGCAGGTCATCAATTGTCAGGGACGGGCAATATTTCCGGCATTCGGCAAGATAGCGGGCGCGCGATGCGGAATTGGCAAATTCTGAGATTGCCGAGCGCCAGTTCCTCCGTGCCATTTTCCAGAAGCCGGGAAATGTCGTCATACTGGCGACATCAGCGATCGCAAAGCTGCCCTTGGCATAGCCCTCGCGCGCAAAGCCAAGCACTGCGTTCGGGCCGACGGTCATCCCACCGTCGATCGTTCGCGTCAGGTGAATTCCGAGGAACGGCAGATCCGGATCGGGGATTGGATAGATCAGGCGCTGGGTGACCTTCGCCTTCGATGCCGGCAGTGCGTAGTATTCTCCCCGGAAAGGCACGATCCGATGGCTGATCTTCACGCCGGCCATCAATGCGATGCGGTCCGATTGGAGACCGGCGCAGGCTATCAGTCTTCTCGCTTCGACAGGACCGGACGCGCTTTCGATGCCCACGCCCTTCTCGTGTTCGTGGATGGCTATGACTGCCGTTCCGCGCCTGATTTCGCCGCCTCCGGTCTCGATCGCCCGTGCCATGGCACGGCAGACAATTGCATAGTCAACGATCCCCGTGGAGTGGACGAGAAGGGCACCGAGACCCGCGATATTGGGCTCATCGGTTCTCAGTTGCGCCGTCGCAAGCCGCGCATAATCGATGCCGTTTTGCCGCGCCCTGTCCTCAAGCGCCTCCATGCGCTGCATCTCCGCATGATCAGTCGCGACCAAAAGCTTCCCGCAGGTTTCGAAGGGGATGCGGTTCTCAGTACAGAAGCGCTTCGTCGCCTCGGCGCCCTCACGGCAAAGCTTTGCCTTCAGCGAACCGGGAGCATAGTAAATTCCGGCATGGATGACGCCACTGTTGTGGCCTGTCTGGTGTCTCGCAAGCTCGGGCTCCTTTTCCAGGATTACGATGCTGGCGCCCGGCATCCTTTCCTGCAACGCCATGGCGACCGCCAAACCGACGATGCCACCGCCAATGATACAATAATCATACATCTTGCTGCCCGACTCCGACTGCTGCCTGTTGCAAGGCTAGCACTCGAGCGCCACGCCGTCTTGAAGTTCTTATGACGTAACTTGCTCGTCAGGCGCGGGCATAGAGCGCGCGGTTCTTGTTGCTGGGGGGGCGCGTGTCGACGCCATCGTCGCGGGAAATTGGCAAACGGCGGGGTTCTCACCGTCAGAACGAAAAGAACCCCGCTGAAGGAAGCGGGGTTGGAGTTTTTGAACCCCGGAAGTCGCGGTTTCAGGGGCAATAGAGCGTTAAGGCCTCGCGGGGAAGAAGATACGCAAAGCCCAACCCCAAACCGATAGGGCGCCCGTTGGTTCCCATTTCTTTTAGAACCTCACGCGAGGCGGGCTTATGACAGGAGGCCTCCCCGGCGGGGGTTGGCGCAAGGGAAGCCTCCTGTTACGGCGCACCTTCGGGACACCGGTCCCGAAAGCGCCCCACACTAAACCTTATTTACAGTCCTGCTAATATGATTTCTCGCCAGACCTGGACGAAAACGAACGAACTTCCCCATGTTGCGACCTCTTGTTTGGCAAGGAGAGCGCACTCAGTATTCCAATTAGATCTTTCGAGGTCGAAATGGCTGAATGGCATCTCGCCATGCGTTCGGGGCAAATCAGGTTCCGTTTGAAGTTACGGGCCACATCGGCGCCCGGCCAACGAGAACGGCCAGCGATCGCCGCACAAATCCAAACCGCGCAGCATATGGACAAAGGGCCCAAGCCCGCGCCGATCTAGCTCGTTGAACGCTTCGTCGGCGCGCCGCCCCCTGCCAGAAGTCTATTCTCGCGTGTCGACAGGACGTTGCGGATGGAAAAGCTGGAATTGATCCGCAGCACCCCAGGCAGGGCAGAAAGGATTTCCTTGTGGATTCGTTCGAAAGCGCCGGCACTCTCGACGTCAACGCGAAGCATGTAGTCGGACCCGCCCGTCATCAGGAAGCACTCGCGGATCTCCGGATACTTGCGCACGGCGGCTTCGAAGCGATTGAGGTATTCCTCCGTCTGACGCTCCAGTGTGATCTGGATGATGACCGCAATTGCTTCCTCACCCACCACATCAACTATGGCTGTATAACCTTTGATGATACCTGCCTTTTCCATCAAGCCTATACGGCGAAGGCAGGCAGAGGCGGACAGGCCGATCTCCTTGCCGAGGTCGACATTGGATATCCGGGAGTTCAGACGCAATTGCCGAATGATTTTCCTGTCGAGAGCATCAATCTCATACATTGTCGCCTCATCTATTCGCGCCGCGGCGGTACCGCCTTCATCCAGCATCGATTGCGTCGGCAATCCATCGCATGGGATGTTCACCCCGAATAGAAGAGAATCGCTTCGTTTGGCAACGGCATGAAAAGCCGGAGACCATCGCCTCGTCTTCGCCCTGCAGCTGGCCCGCCCAGGAAAGATCAAAAGTCTGCCTGCTGTGGGCTTGGTGCCGATCCTGATGGCCAAACATGCCGGCCATGCCGCAACATCCGGTTGCCGCAATTTCGACCGACGCGCCAAGAGCAGCAAGAACCCTCTTCCAGTCCATCAGGCTACCGCCAGCGCTTTCGCTGCAATGGACGAACAGCTTGCGTGGCAATCGCGCCGCGGTCAGCTTCGGCAGGGCGCGTCCCCGGGCGATTTCCTCGCTCAGGAACTCCTGGACAAGAAGAATAGGCTCCCCCGCCAGGCCGGCCTTCTTGTATTCCTGGCGGATCATCATGACGAAAGCCGGATCGACCCCCACCATCGCCCTGCCGGATCCGGCAACTTCGTCGATCGCCGACCTCAGCTTCCTGGCCTGCCTGATGAACCGGGTTCTGTCGCCGAGCACGTGGGCCGCCTTTCCCCCCGCCGACATCGCAACAAAAACAGGCCGGTAGCCAAACCGGCTAAGACCATCTGCGAGCGCCAGGGCTGCCTGTGTGTCGAAAAGCGCCGTAAACGGATCCTGCCAGATGAAGACCGTTTCCTCGTGCCATTGCCGTTTTGCGATCACTTCGGCGGAAAAGGTCTGATATCCGCCTCTGCCCACATCGTGAAATGCCAGTGAAGGAAGGTTGCGCAGACCAGACAGTGTCTCCATCAGCGGGTTGAACAGTCTTGCAAAAATCGCCGCGAATTTTCTGTGACGAACCAGAACCGGTGAATATTCTTCGAGCAACAGCGCTGCCTTGTCCGCCAGTGATCGTCGACGCTTCCGATAGAGCCGGTCGAGGAAATGCGATTTCATCTCGGGTATGTCGACCTGCACCGGGCAACTCGTCGCACAGGCCTTGCAGCCAAGGCATCCGTCGAGCGCGGCCAGGACATCATCCTCCAGTTCCTCGGTCGCATGGCCGCTCTGATGCATCTGGTGCCAATGTCTCAGCGCGTCGGCGCGGCCTTTCGGGGAATGGCGAAGGTCACGGGTCGCCTTGAACGAGGGGCACATGACGGTGCTGCGCTGATAGCTCAGACACTGCGCATTGCCGTTGCACTTGAACGCCAGGCTGAGAGGATCGCCGTCTTCGGTGTTGACGCTGCGGAACGGGGTTGTCTCGATACCCATGAGGGCACCCGGTTCACCGACGAGCTTTCCCGGGTTGAAGCGATGCCGCGGATCGAATGCCCGCTTGATGCGGCCAAACGCGTTGTAGGCCGTGGCGCCGACGAACTCCGCCAGATAGGCGCCACGCACGCCCTTGCCGTGTTCCCCCCAGAAGATGCCGCCATGCCTGCGCGTCAATTCGAACACGCCGTCCGAAATCGCCCTCATGATGGCCCTGTCTTCGTCGCGATCGATATTGAGGGCAGGGCGGATATGCAGGCAGCCAACGTCGACATGCCCATACATGCCAAAGTTCAAGCCGTTGGCGCTCAGCAGCCCCGTAAAATCCCTGACGAAGGCGGTAAGGTTTTCGACAGGCACCACACAGTCCTCGACGAAAGCGATTGGCCGGCGTGTGCCACCGACCTTGCCGAGCAAACCGACACTTGCCGCCCTGACCTGCCAGAGCGCAGCCATTTCGATATCATCAACAGCCACGTGGCTTGCGATTGCGCCGGTAAGCGTCAGCGCGCTCTTGCGCAGGACTTCAACCTGCCGTGCGAGATCGGCTTCGTCGTCTCCGACGAACTCCACGAAATTATAGGCAATCGGCTGCCCGTCGCGAGCGCGAAGCCCGGCAGGCAGCGCCTGCAGAATTCCGGCCGTTTCGGCCAGACCCTGGACCCATTCGTCCATGACTTCGATCGCCAGCGGATCATGCGCCAGAAGGGCACCGCCCGCATCAAGCGCCGCGGCAAATGTCTCGAAGCCGATGACGACCAGTCGCTTGAATTTCGGCTTTGGCAGCAGACGCAATCTTACCCGCGTGACGAGACCGAGGGTGCCTTCCGCGCCGATCGGTAGCCGCCACCATTCGAGATCGCCTCCAGGCGGTTTGGCCCGCTCGAGATCGTAACCAGTAAAACGCCGTGAAAGCGCCGGCACCTTTTTCAGCAGTGCTTCGCGACCCGACTGACAGGCCCCCTCGATCTCCAAGAGCATTGCATGAGCCCAATCGGGGGGCGGCGCGGCACTGTCCAATGTCCGCCCGCCATCGAGAACGAGTTCCATTCCAAGGATATTGTCGCTGGTCTTGCCGTAGCGCCGCGACCCCTTGCCCGACGCATCCGTGCTTACCATGCCACCAATGGTGCAGCGGCTCGCCGTTGATGTCGTCGGCGCAAAGAAAAGACCGGTCGACGCAAGCTGCGCATTCAGTTCATCAAGAACGATGCCGGGCTCCACCTCTACCCACTGCTCTTCGACGTTCACCGCCAGTAGACGGTTCATGTGCTTCTGAAAGTCTACGATGATGCCTGCATTCAGGCTCTGGCCGTTGGTGCCCGTGCCGCCACCGCGCGCGGTAACGGGAACGCCGCTGAGTGCATCAGTATCGAGGACACGCATCAGCCGTCGCACGTCCTCGG
Organism: Rhizobium sp. RHZ01; assembly: GCF_014851595.1. Lineage (NCBI taxonomy): Bacteria > Pseudomonadati > Pseudomonadota > Alphaproteobacteria > Hyphomicrobiales > Rhizobiaceae > Rhizobium > Rhizobium sp. RHZ01. Next base: position 75,086 of record NZ_JACUZZ010000015.1, on the reverse strand, counting down.
CATCGCGTGGGGCAACGACGATATCCGGCGCGATCGCATAGACGCTGTTGTCGGTGGACATGGCTGCGAGGAGTGCAGCATCACTTGCGACGTCGCCACGAAAACCAGTTTCCTTCAGAAGAGCAGGAAGTCGTTCAAGAGCAGGATGATAAAGGGGCTTCTTTATGTTCTGGTGCATTATCACTGTAACCCAGGGGCATCACGGAAAGGCATTGAACCACAAAGACGACGTTCGTATAATTAGAAAGATATGAAAATGTTTTCGGAAAATTCGAACTTGGGCCTGCGCCATCCTCGAGCCTCGCTAACGGTTATGGAATCCGATCCGGTAAGCAATGATCTCAAACTCGCAAAACAATCATTCTGACCCGGGGTAAAAGATGATTCCAGAACCAGGGTGCCCTCTGCGTCCCGCCTCGACCAACCACCGCTGAACTGGAGCTATTTCTTCGATGAAGGTATTTCCAGAAAACACGAACATCGGTTTGCGACACCTGAGGGCAGCGCTCACTGTAATGGATGAGGGGTCCTTTACCCGAGCTGCGCTGTTGCTTGGGGTCGTTCCCTCAGCCTTGACCGAAACAATTCGGACACTCGAAGCAGAGTGCCGGACGGCAATTTTTGACCGGAAATCTCGTCCGATACGAGCGACTGAAGCGGGTCAGGAATTCCTGGAGGGCGCACGCGATATTCTCGCTCGTTTTGAGCTTTCGCTTGCAAATGTGCGACAGGTAGGTGGTCTCAAGCGGGGGCGGGTGCTCATAGGCGCTGCGCCATCCGCCGTCCTTACTCCGCTTTCTGAAGCGATCATTAAATTCCGCTCAGATCATCCTGGGATCGACGTCATTGTTCACGACGACGTTGCCGAACGCCTAGCCAGCCTGGTTGTTGACGAAACGCTTGATTTCGCGTTGGCCGGGCCGGGGTTCAAGTCGGCCGAATTGCATGAAGAAAAGATCAGCGAAGATGCATTTGGTCTCGTTTGCCATAAAAGCCATCGCCTGGCCCAGTCTTCAGCTTCGGTCCTTCTGTCCGACATCGATCCAGATGACCTGATAGTCCTCGACGGACAGGCCGGTATTGCGAGGATGCTCGCGGACTGCCCTGACCTGCCGCAACAGCTGACTGTCGGTCGCATTCAAACATTCAGCACCATCGCCCAGTTGACCTTGATCAGTCGCAATGCTGGCATAGCCCTGTTGCCACAGCAGGCTGCCGATGTCATTCAAAGTGACGAGATCGTCTTTCGCGAGATCGCTGACCTACACCTGGTGCGCTCGCTCTATCTCTTAACCCGCACTCGCTCGACTTTGCCGCCCGCGGCGAAGCGCTTTATCGCCTACCTCACTTAGCACCCTCTCACAGGATAAGCAGGATCTTGCCTGGAACAGTGGGCTCAGGACAGCGCGAAGATTCTCACCTCCCTGGCTATGCCCTGAAGTTCCTCCATTCTGGAAACCGACGTGATGCCGCTGTCATGCAGGATTTCTGAAACGTGGGTATCCCCGACAATCGCTTCCGTCGTCATGATCACATTGGGATCAGCAAGGCCCTGTACGCGGGAGGCAATATTGACTGTCTGACCGAAGTAGTCCTGCCTGTCGTTGAGATTGACTGCAAGACATGGTCCCTCGTGGATGCCGATCTTCAGGAGAAGATCGTCGCTGCCGTGCTCCGCATTCAGCTGAAGCATCGCCTCGCGCATCCGGAGCGCTGCGGCCACTGCGCGGTCCGGGCTCGGGAAGGTCGCCATCACGGCGTCGCCGATTGTCTTGACGACCGCTCCGGTCTCCGCGGCAACGATCTCGTGAAGGACCCTGAAGTGCGCTCGTACCAGATCGAATGCGGCAAGGTCGCCGACGCGTTCGTAGAGCGCGGTCGAGCCTCTCAAGTCGGTAAAGAGGAAGGTGAGGCTGGTGATCTTGAGGCGCTGGTCGACGTCAAGTGTGTCGGTCCGATAGATGTCCCGGAAACTCTGGTTCGACAGGAGACGTTTCGCCGTGAGAAAAGCTCGCCTGCGGCCCAGCAGGTCGTGTAGCTCGTCTCCTGCAACGCAGACGTTCGGTATCACCCTGCGTTCGGTGTGGTTCTCAAGCATGAGCCGCAGTGGGCCGGGACGAAGCGGGACCGTTTCGTTTAGCGCATGCGCCTTGCTGATGACCATCGACAGGTTTTGCCGTTCGTCGGTGGGCTCCCCCTTCACGTCGATGAACTGCGCCGCGTGTGTTGCCGGATCGAAGATGATCACGAATTGCGCCGGCAGGTGCAGTGAGAGGAAAGCCTTCTCCCCCGGAGCCAACTCGATCATCTCCAGTTGGATGCGTGCAAACCTTGCTTCGAAGTCCTCTGGCAGGTCGACTCCGGAACTGAAGAAGATCTGTCGGTAATATTCAAGCGGCGGAAGCCGATCGGGGTCGTGGGCAGAAATCCTGCGAACCCTTGGACTGACCGTGAACGTCACCTCGACCATTTCGTCGAGGGTTGGTTCATATCCGGCCGCGCAGAGCGCGCACTGGTACGTTTCCTGATCGACTGTTTTCAGAGTTGCACCGGTGTCCAGGACGCCCCCGCAACCTGGGCAAAGGACATTCCACGTCATGTCGAACACGCCAATGCGCGCTGCATGCAGAAATGCTGCGATCGTTTTCTCTTCGTCGAGATGATGCTTATCAGCAAAGGCGAGCACATTGATGCGATTAAGATCGCGATCGGACCCATGCGTGACTACGCGCTCGATACGGTCGACCGTCTGCGGGTCAGCAGCCTGTCGCAGGGTGGCAAAAAGCGCGTCCACTTCGTTCATAAGACACGGTCTCCGTGTGCGTAACCACAAGCGATAACGCCAACACCCGAATTGTACCACGGAATTTTCTGATCGAAATCTCGCCACCAATGAGATTGAATCGAGGTCATTCAAGAGCCGGGACATGGTCTTTCTAGAGATCGCCGATTTTCGGCTTGTCCGCTCGCTCTACCTGTTGACTCGAAGCCGCGCGAGCCTGTCTCCTGCAGCAGAGCGGTTCATCAGTTACCCTTTTCCGGCGGGTGCCGCACGAAACGCTCAATGATCTGATGAAAATTGCGAAAATACGTCCGCAATTGCTTGTTTCCATAACGGATTGAGCGAAACTTCCGTTTGACGAACGATATCCTCACCCAAGGTAAATCGGGACCAATCATGGACAGTAGTACCTTCAAAGTGACGCTTGCAACGGACGGATGCGGCGTCATTTTCATTGACGTTGGCGCCGCTGCCGTAAACTGCCGACGGTCTGGAGCGCTGCTGCCAACGCCGTTACATCTGAGCTGACGTCTTTCATTTTCTGGGGTGCACAATGAAGATCACCGTTTTGGGCGCCGGCGTCATCGGCGTCACCACAGCCTACTATCTGGCAAGATCGGGACACGATGTAACGGTGCTGGAACGCCAGAGCGGACCAGCGCTGGAGACGAGCTATGCCAATGCCGGTGAGATCTCGCCGGGTTACGCGTCGCCATGGGCCGCCCCCGGAATACCTCAGAAGGCCATCAAATGGCTCTTCATGAAGCATGCGCCGTTGATCATCAGCCCGACTGTGGATCCGGCCACCTGGGCCTGGGTGATGGCAATGCTGCGCAATTGCACTTCCAAGCGCTATGCCATCAACAAAAGCCGAATGGTGCGCATTGCCGAATACAGCCGCGACTGCCTGATTGAGCTGCGCGCTGAGACCGGCATTCCGTATGACGAGCGAACCCAAGGAACCCTGCAGCTCTTTCGCACGCAAAAGCAACTGGACTCGATCACAAAGGATATCGAGGTTCTTGCAAAGGACGGCGTGCCGTTCGAGGTGCTCGATCCGGCCCAGTGTGTTGCCGCCGAGCCCGGGCTTTCGCCGGTGAAGCACAAGATCGTCGGCGGATTGCGTCTTCCCAATGATGAGACTGGTGACTGTTTCAAGTTTACCAATGAACTTGCCAAGCGTGCCGAGGCACTGGGCGTCCATTTCGTCTACGGAACCGATGTCCACAAGCTGCGGATCGAGAACAACAGGATCAGCGCAGTGGAAACATCGCGGGGCGTGTTCGATGGCGATGCGGTCGTGGCCGCATTCGGCAGCTTCACGCCAAGTCTGCTGAAGCCCCTCGGACTGAAGATCCCGATCTACCCGGTGAAGGGATACTCGATCACGGTTCCGATCATCGACGAAAGCCGCGCACCAATCTCGACAATCATGGACGAGACCTTCAAGATCGCCATCACCCGCCTTGGCGACCGGATCCGCGTTGGTGGCATGGCCGAAATCTCGCGCTTCAACAAGGACTTGCCGACGTCCCGCAAGGCAACGCTCGTGCATTCCGTCGAAGATCTGTTTGGTGGGGCAGGGGACCAGAGCCAGGCGCAGTTCTGGTGCGGCCTGCGCCCGATGACGCCCGACGGAACGCCGATCATCGGCAAGACCGTCTACGACAACCTTTACCTCAATTCTGGCCACGGCACGCTTGGCTGGACGATGGCATGCGGCTCCGGCCGAGTGCTGACAGATATCATCAACAGGGCAAGACCGCAGATATCGATTGAGGGTCTCGATCTCAGCCGCTACGGCTGAGGAGACGAAAGGCAGAATTCGTACGCTATCCTGATAAAATACCGGCGCCGCGATGGCAGCGCCGGGGTCACGATCGGGTGGTCAGCGTGCCGCCCAGTTGGCACCACGCCTGAAGATGGTCTTCATCTCGGGCACCGAGAATTCCTTGGCCTGATGGCCGAGCGAGGAATAGAAAACGCGGCCCTTGCCGTATTTGCGTTTCCAGGCAACGGGCATGACGACACCATCGATCCAGTAGGCGTGATCGCCGGTGAACCTCGTCGTGGCCAGCACCTCATTCGAGGGGTCGACGTGCATGTAGTATTGCTCGGACGTGTAGGGGAAGTCGGCAATGCCTTCCATGATCGGGTCGTCCGGGCGCGTGACATTGACGGTGTAATCGATGATATTGCCGGGGTGCGCGACCCACTGCCCACCGATGATGAACTGGTATTCGACGCATTCGCGGAAGCTGTCACCAGCGCCGCCGTGGTAGCCGGCAATGCCGACGCCACCCTCGATCGCGGCCGCGAGGTTCTTGATCTCTTCCTTTTCGATCTTCGACATCGTCACGATCGGCACGACGAGGCTGAGATCATGGACGGACGGATCGGCAAAAGCCTCGGTCGTGTGCTCGACGTAGACCTTGAACCCGTCCTCCTCCAGCATGTCCTTGATGATTGCGGCGCATTCCTGCGGCTCGTGGCCACTCCATCCGCCCCAGACGATCAGTGCTTCACGCATAGTCTTCCTCCTGATGATTACTTGGCCAGTCGCCCGTCGACGAGCGACTGTGACAGCGGCATGGGCCGCTCTGTTTGGGTGGTGATGGCAACCGTGCGCCCGCTCTCTGAGGCAGCGTGGAAGGCCTCCATGACCTCGAGGACATGCAGAGCCAGGTCGCCGTTGGCACGATGCGGCCGGTTCGAGCGGATGGCATGGGCGAGATCCGCAACACCGATCGAGCGATAGTTGCCATCGCCATAGGGCGCCGTCAGCGGCTGCTGTTCGAAGGCGCCACCTTTCTTCAAAACTTCAACATCGCCTCCGAAGTGATTGGGATCGGGAACGATCAGTGTGCCCTCGGTGCCGTAGATCTCCAGTGGCACATGCTTGTGTCCGGCAACGTCGAAGCTCATTCCGATCTGCACGACCGCACCGTTGGCGAACGCCATGAGACCGGCGACATGGGTGGGTACGTGTACCGGGATGTGCTCGCCGTTTCTCGGTTCGCTGGTGATCACGCGCTCCTTTCGCGGCGTGATGGCGAAGCCCGCCACCTGCGCGACCGGTCCGAAAAGGTTGACGAGATCGGTGATGTAGTAAGGACCCATATCGAGCATCGGTCCGCCGCCGACCTCGTAGTAGAAGGCCGGATTTGGATGCCACCGCTCGTGACCGGGGCACATGAAAGTTGCTGTGCCGCCGACCGGCTGGCCGATGACACCCTGATCGATGAGGGCGCGCGCTGTCTGATGCCCGCCGCCGAGAAACGTGTCGGGAGCCGCACCGATGCGCAGCCCTTTGGCCTTGGCGGCTTCGGCGAGCTTCTTGCCCTCCGCGAAATTGATGCCCAGCGGCTTTTCCGAATAGGCATGCTTGCCGGCCGCAAGCGCCTGCAGGCCGACGGCAACGTGGGCCTTCGGGACGGTCAGATTGACGATGATCTCCACTTTCGGATCAGCAAGAAGCTCATCAATCCTCTTTGCCGGCACGTTGAATTCGCTGGCCTTGGCTTCTGCCAATGCGTGGTTGAGATCGGCTACGCCGCGAACCTCAAGGATGGGGAAGGATGCCATCGCTTTCAGATAGGCGCCGGAGATATTGCCGCACCCGATGATGCCGATACCGACTCGTTCCATGATTTCCTCCCGTTGGATGTCGTGATTTTGCTGCTCAGAGCGCTGGACCAGTGGTGTTCCAGGGCGACTCGTAGAGTTCGTAAAGGGCCACCGCAGCAGCTCCTTGCGCCCAGAAGTCGTCCGTCGAATCGTCGAAGACGAGTTCGGCAACGCCCTTCAGCGACGGCGGAACGGCGAGCGCATAGGCGTTGCGCAGGCTGTCGAGAAATGGCTCACCGAGCGCAAGGCTGGAGCCGACGAGGATGACGCGGGGCGGCGCAAACAAGGTGACGATGTTGGCGATCGCAACGCCAACGGCTTCGCCGGCCCGGATGGCAGCACCAATCAACGTACTGTCCTCGGCCTTGATGAGCGCCTGGGCATGCGTCATGCCGCGTCCAAGCTTGATGGCCTCGGCAAAGCGGCCACTGGCCGGCTCGCCAAGTATTTCGCTTTCGCCGGCCTGGCTCGACAGCCGCACGACCCCGTTGGGTCCCATGCCAAGCACCAGGTCGCCGAGATTGTGGCTGAGGCCGCCAGCTCCACGAAACAGCTGATTGTCATGAAGCACGCCGAGACCGAGTGTCTGCTCGAGCGAAATCAATACCATGTCTTCCAGGTCACGGGCCTTGCCGAACCAGTGATGGGCAAGCGTGATCGCATGCGCATCGCTTTCAACGATGGTCGGGGTATCGAGCCTGGTCGTCATCTCGCTTGCGAAATCGACATTCGTGTCGCGAAAGATCGGGCTGCTTCGGATATGGCCGGTTCGATGCTCGATCACACCGGGAAGGCCGAGGCAGACACTATCGACATCCTCGAGCGAAAGGCCGGCATCGACGACGCAGCGGCGCACCCCGTCTTCGACGAGGTCTGCGATCACGCCGATCGGCTGGCGGTCGATGCGGATCGGCAGGGTGATTTTCGACAGCACGTCGCCACGGAAATCGGTCACCACGAACACCAGGCGGTTGGCCGCGATCTTCGCCCCGACGACGCGCGCTGCATCGGGATTGAGCTCCAGCATGACGCGCGGCCTTCCGCGTGCCGCCTCGTTGCGAATATCGCCCTCGTGGCGCGGCAGGATCAGCCCGTCGTCGAGCAAGGAAGCAGTGATCGCCGAAACGGTCGTGGTCGACAACTGCGTGCGTTCGCTGATCTCGACACGCGATATCGGCCCGTGACGCCGGATCGTGTCCAGCACGTTCAAGCGATTGATCGCGCGCATCAATTCGGGATCTGCGGTCTTCATCAGGTCGGCCAGGCTCTTCAATGTCAGCGCGGCGTGCGGCGCTCATATTTTCAACGGTATGCGAATTAAATAGCGCGCCAGCAGCCCCGTCTGTCAAGGCAAATCTACCGATTTCAACGAGGGGAGTTGACATTCGCCAAAACCTCCCGATGATTTAATCCGCATAAGGGAAAAATTGAAGAGGACGATTTTTGCCCTTGCTGGAGGAGAAAATCATGTTTGACCAAATGAAGGCGAAAGCCTTGCTTCGCAGCCGTTTCATCGCCCGCTCGGCGGCCACGGGACTGGCGCTCCTGATTGCTGCGGGAAGTGCCGCGGCAGACACCACCGTCAAGTGGCTGCACCTTGAGCTCGATCCGAACTATGTCGCGATCTGGCGCAAGATTGCAGACAAATACCAGGCCGAACATCCCGGCGTGAAAATCGAAATGCAGTTCCTGGAAAACGAAGCTTTCAAGGCCAAGCTTCCGACCCTCTTGCAGTCGAGCGATGCGCCGGATTTCTTCTACAGCTGGGGCGGCGGCGTGCTGAAGCAGCAGCTGGCGACCGGAACGCTCATGGACCTGACGTCGGCGATGAACGCAAAGGACGGCGCCTGGGTGAAGAGCTACAACCCGGCCGCGATCAAGGGCCTGTCCTACGACGGCAAGATCGGCGCCGTGCCTTTCAAGATGGGCACCGTCTCCTTCTTCTACAACAAGGCCCTTTTCGCCAAGGCCGGTGTCGATGCCGCCAGCATCAAGTCCTGGGATGACTATCTCAATGCCGTGAAGAAGATCAAGGATGCCGGCATCGTCCCGATTGCGGGCGGCGGTGGCGAGAAATGGCCTCTCCATTTCTACTGGAGCTATCTGGTGATGCGCAACGGTGGCCAGAAGGTCTTCGACGCGGCCAAGACCGGTGAAGGGGAAGGTTTCAACGATCCGGCAATCATCAAGGCCGGAGAGCAACTTGCCGAGCTCGGCAAACTGGAGCCGTTCCAGCCCGGCTATCTCGGCGCCACCTGGCCGCAGACGCTCGGCGTCTTCGGCGATGGCAAGGCAGCAATGATCCTGGCGTTTGAAAACACCGCGGCCAACCAGCGCACGAACGCCGGTGATGGCAAGGGGCTCGATCCCGACAATATCGGCCGCTTTGCGTTTCCGGCCGTGACGGGCGGCGCAGGCGCGGTCACCGACACGCTTGGTGGATTGAACGGTTGGGCCGTGACGAAGAAGGCGCCGCCTGAAACGCTCGACTTCCTCGCCTATCTGACGAACGCCGAAAACGAGCGCGATATGGCCAAGGCCGGCATGCTCATCCCGGTCGCCGTTGGTGCCGAGGACGGTGTGACCAATCCGCTGTTGCATCAGTCTGCCGAACAGTTGGCGCACTCGACCTGGCATCAGAACTTCTTCGATCAGGATCTCGGCCCGTCGGTCGGCCGTGTCGTCAACGATGTCTCCGTTGCCATAGTCTCCGGGCAGATGAGCCCTGCCGATGGAGCACAGCAGATCCAGGAAGCCTTCGAGCAGGATCAGCTCTGATCAAGACTATCGCGGCGCGGAGAAGCATCCGCGCCGCCCTCAATCTGAATGAGGAGGATCGGCTTCAATGACCACCATCAGCGCGACGAGCGTCATCCGTCCGCGCCCGACTTTAAGATCGTCGGCGCGCAGCAAGGATCCCAGCCTGGCGCGGCGCCTGCCTGTCCTGCTTCTGTTTCTGCCGCCAGCACTGCTGCTGTTCACGATCTTCGTCATCCTGCCGATGGGCGAGGCGGCCTGGTACAGTCTCTACAAGTGGGATGGCTACGGTCTGCCGACACAGTTTGTCGGCATGCGGAATTTCGAGGTCCTGTTCAAGAACAGCGCCTTCATAACAGCATTGAAAAACAATGCCCTGATCATCGTTGTTTCCATTCTGGTTCAGATTCCGCTCGCGATCTGGCTGGCGATGATGCTGGCGCACCGGATCGCCGGTGTGGTCCTCTTCCGCTTGATCTTCTTTCTGCCCTACGTCCTGGCCGAGGTGGCGGCAGGCCTCATCTGGCGCTTCGTCTACGACGGCGACTATGGCTTGTTTGCCTCGGCTGCCCACCTCGTTGGCGTCGAGACGCCCTATGTTCTGGCGGACAAGGACCTGGCAATCTATGCGGTGCTGGCCGTCGTCGTCTGGAAGTATTTCGGCTTCCACATGATGCTGTTCATCGCCGGGCTGCAGTCGCTCGACAAGAGCGTGCTGGAGGCTGCCGAAATCGATGGCGCGAGCGGCTGGCAGCGGTTCCGCTACATCACGCTGCCGCTTCTCGGTTCGACGGTGCGCCTGTCCGTCTTCTTCGCCGTCGTAGGCTCGCTGCAGCTCTTCGACCTCATCATGCCGCTGACCGGTGGCGGGCCGTTCAATGCGACGCAGACCATGGTCACCTTCCTGTTCAATTTCGGCGTCACGCGCATGCAGGTCGGCCTCGGCAGCGCCGTCGGCGTCGTCCTTTTCGTCATCTGCGTGACGCTGGCCTTCGGCTACAAACGGATATTCATGCGCAATGACTGACATGGCCTCATCTGCCCGGACCGCGACCGGCACGAAGATCTATCTCTATGTTTCGCTGACGCTCATCGCGGCGATCGTGCTGGTTCCCCTGATGACGACGGCACTTGGCGGCTTCAAGGACCTCGGCGACCTCAGAACCAACCCCTTCGGGCTACCTGCCGCATGGCATCCGGAGAACTATACCGACATTCTCTTCGGAGACCGCTACTGGCGACAGATGATGAATTCGCTGATCATCGCCACCTTGACTGTCTGCCTGACGGTTTCGGTTTCCGCCATGGCTGCCTTCACCTTCGCGCATGTAAAGTTCTTCGGCGCCGGCTTCCTGCTCAACTACTTCCTGATCGGCCTGATGTTTCCGGCCGCGACCGCCATCCTTCCCTTGTTCATCCGGATCCGGGACCTGGGCCTGTTGAATTCCTACTGGGGTGTTGTCCTGCCGCAGGTCGCCTTTGGCCTCGGCATGAGCATTCTCTTGTTCAGGAATTATTTTCGCAACCTTCCGGAAGAATTGTTCCAGGCTGCCATCGTCGACGGCTGTGGCTACATCCGGTTTTTCTGGCACATTTCGCTGCCGCTCTCGCGGCCGATCATTGCAACGGTCAGCATCATCTCCTTTGTCGGCAGCTGGAACAGCTACATCCTGCCGCTGATCATGCTGAATTCGGAGACGATGTATCCCTGGCCGCTCGGCATCATGGTTTATCGCGGCGAGTTCGGCACTGCCTGGCAGCTGGTGCTCGCTTTCATCACGCTGACAATCATGCCAACCATCATCGTCTTCTTCCTGGCGCAGAAGCACATCATCGCCGGCTTGACCGCGGGTGCGGTCAAGTCCTGATGAGGGCTGCGCCTCAGCCGAAGACGAGTCCGCCGTCGACGATGAGGTTCTGCCCGGTAACAGCGCGTGCCCAGGGGCTTGCGAAAAACAGGACCGCGTCGGCCATTTCCTCGGGCGTCGTCACTTGCCGGAGCGGGGTGTTTGCCGCAATCAGATCGAAGACGGCATCCGGTGTGGCGCTGCTCGCTTCGGTGGCGCGCAGCAAGCCGCCCGAGACCATGTTGACGGTAATGCCTGATGGGCCCAGCTCTGCGGCCGCCGTGCGGGTCAACGACAGAAGCGCACCCTTGGCAGCCGTGTAATCATGGTAGGGCACCACAGGGTTCTGGAAGAGATTGGTGCCGATCGTGATGATCCGCCCAAAACCGGCGGAAGCCATGACCGGGCGGGTGGCCTGGATCAGGTTCAACGCCCCCTTCACGGCCGTATCGAGCTGGGATGTCATTTCACCCCAGGTCAATTGGTCGAGCTTCGATCGGGCGTCTCCGTTGAAGCTGAAGTCGGTCAAGGCATTGTGCACGACTGTCGTCGGCGCACCGAGTGTATCCTTGACCTCGGCCACCATGCGCTTGACGGCATGGCTGTCGCGGACATCCGCCTGGAAGGCCCGGGCACGATCACCCAACGACGCGGCAAGCGCCTCGGCCTCGGTGCGGCTGTTGCGGTAGTTGATTGCGACCTTCGCGCCTTGGCGGGCAAAGGCAGCAGCGATGGCGGCGCCGAGGCCACGTCCGGCCCCGGTGATGATGACGGTCTGCTCGCTGATTGCCAATGTCATCTCGAATGTCCTTCTTTCAACTTCCAAAGCTCATGAAAATGCTGAACCGGCCCGTGCCCGGAACCGACAGAAAGCGTATCCGCCTGCGCGACGGCATGGGCGAGGTAGCTTTTCGCATCCGCCACTGCCTCGGGCAGCGTCGCCCCCTTCGCGAGCTCGGCGGCAAGCGCGCTCGATAGCGTACAGCCGGTGCCATGCGTGTTCGCCGTCGGTATCCGGAGCCCCTCGAACCAGCTCAACCCCTCGGCTGTCGCCAGGACATCAGGGCTCTCCTGGCTCGGCAGATGACCGCCCTTGACCAGCACCGCCTCCGGGCCAAGAGCACGCAGGCTTTGCGCCTGCTCAGCCATGTCCGCGCGGGTATCGGCCGTCGGTCCATGCAGGAGTGCTGCGGCTTCCGGCAGATTGGGAGTAAGCAGCGTCGCAAGCGGCAGCAGCCGTCGGGTGAGGACGTCGACCGCGGACAGATCGAGGAGGCTGGCCCCGCCCTTGGCGACCATGACAGGATCAAGAACGATCGGAATGCCCTTGTGGGGTTCGATCGCATCGGCGACAGCGTCGGCGATTTCGGCATTGGCAATCATGCCGATCTTGATTGCATCAACGCGGACATCGGCAAACACTGCCTTGATCTGGTCGGCGACGAAGGCAGCCGGAACCAGATGGACCCCGCAAACGCCCTGTGTGTTTTGCGCCGTCAGCGCGGTCAGCACCGCCATGCCGTAGACACCGCGGGCAGAGAATGCCTTCAGGTCCGCCTGGATTCCGGCGCCGCCGGAAGGATCGGATCCGGCAATGGAGAGAACGTTTCGGATCATCGGTGAACCTTTCTGATGTTTTCCGCGATCTCGCGAGCCGCCGCCTCAGGGTCACGCGTGCCGCATATCGCAGAGACCACGGCAAGACCGTCAGCCCCAGCAGCAAAGACATCCCCGACATGAGCCGCCTTCAGCCCGCCGATTGCGACCGCGGGAACGGGGCAGGCGCGCACAAGGCGGGCAAGGCCAGCAAAACCGGTCGGCTCCTTGTGATCCGCCTTCGTCGATGTCGCAAAGACCGGGCCGATACCCGCGTAGTCGACGATTGCCGGATCGACCCCCGCGGCCAGCGCCTCGGTCTCAACGGAGAGGCCAAGGATCATATCGTCTCCAATCCGCGCGCGGGCAGTTGGCGCATCCATGTCCTCTTGCCCGATGTGCAGACCGTCAGCACCAATTGCGACGGCAGCCTCCACGTCATCGTTGACGATGAGCAAGGCACCGGTGCCAGACAAAGCCGCCTTGAGCGCCCGACCTGTTTCGATCATCAGGGGTGTATCGGCATGCTTGTCGCGCAGCTGGACAACGCTCGCTCCGCCAGCAACAGCCGCCCGCGCGGTCTCCACCATGCCGAAGCCGGCACAAAGACCGGAATCGAGGACAAGATAAAGTGAAAGGTCGATGGTCCTCATGCGAAACGCACCCTTGCATGGCGATCGAGGAGCGGGGCGTCAAGCGCTGCAAGCGCATCGAGAAACGCCGGAGAAAACGAACCCGGGCCGTCCGCGCTGCTGGCTGCCATCTCGCCGGCAACAGCAAAGGTCGTAAGCGCTGCAACCGTTGCCTCGAACGGCGCGGCAGGCCGGATCGCCGTGAATGCTCCGACGAGGCAGGTCAGTGCGCAGCCGAGCGCGGTCACCTTGGGCATCAAGGCCGACCCGCCTTCAATCCAGGCAGCTCGTTCACCGTCGGTGACGAAATCGACGACGCCGGTTACCGCGACCGTCGCACCGTGTGTCCTCGCAAGCAGCCTGGCGGATTCCTCTGCCTGTTCGACCCCGTCACGACTGTCCACCCCCTGGCCCCGACTTTCGCCACCGGCAAGGGCGATGATCTCGGAGGCGTTGCCACGAATGATGGTTGGACCGAGTTCCAGCAGCCGATCAACGGCCGCCCGGCGGAATAAGGTGGCATAATGGGCAACCGGATCGAGAACCCATGGCTTGCCGGACTGGCTGGCGGCGAGGGCTGCCGCCTCCATGCCGCGCAACCAGGATGACGACAGTGTGCCGATGTTGATTGTCAGTGCGCCTGCGATCGCCGCAAACTCGCCAGCCTCTTCTTCCGCATGCACCATGGCGGGAGACGCGCCAGCGGCCAGAAGCACATTGGCTGCGATATTCATGGCAACGAAGTTGGTGATGCAGTGCACGAGCGGCGGTTGCGCGCGCAACTCGCTGAGCAGTATTCCCGGTAAGGTCTGATCTTGCATGGTGCGCCTTTCGATCGGGGAGAAAGGCGCGGGGACTGACGCAGGAGGCGAAACGTCCCGAGCGACTCCCTCCGCCGGCATTATCCGGTTCAGGTTCAAAGGGTACTTCTCAGCCCATCCTTCGAGGGGCGCCCCTGTCTCTCATTGCCTTCTTCTCGCAGAGAAGCACGCGCCTGTCATCCATAAAATGGACATCGCCAGGTGAACCCGGAGAAGGCCCCGCAGCAGGAGCGCGGCACCCTTCCGGCCTTCTGGCGGTTGCATCACTCATCCGATAGCGCGCCATAATACAGCTGACGGAAGGACTTGGATTTCCCCCTGCAAACTGCTCACTTCTGGATTGCGGTGAGCAACCCGTTACGGATTCCGGCGCCGCTTTTCTTTGTCCGAACCATGGCACTTTCCAAATGTTCGGCGGTTAATAGCCGGCAGTTGCAAGCATTGTTGGATGGCAGCCGACACAGCGATCGTGTTGCATTTACTTATTTTTGTTTACTTTCCAGGGATTGTGTCAAATGGCATACTCCCGCTCGCTGGGTAAAGGCGAGTTCCATGGGCGTCCGACGATTTTCGGTTCTGACCTACTCGACTGCTTGATTACACGCGGCCAATAGGCCGGCAAGACAATGCCGATGCAATCGTCCAACTCGGTTGGCGACCGAAGGGAGGTCTTGATGCGAACACCTCATGCTGCAGTCTCTGTATCGCTTCCTGCCGTGTGTGTTCTCCTATCTGCTACCATAACAACATTCTCGCCCACTCCTGCTCGGGCCCAGTTCGTCTGCGAAAACACGACAGGCTCGGGAGACGGTGCGGCTGCCGGTGGTGTCAATGACGTCGCCTGCGGAACCAATGCGACAGCGGGGGGCGCCGCGGGAGCAAACTCCGCTTTCGGTTTCCGAAGCAGCGCGACAGGCGGAGCCGCCACTGCCCTCGGCACAACGACCAATGCCTCCGGTGCATCATCGGTGGCAGTTGGGCAAAATTCTCAGGCGACAAACAGGGGCGCGGTCGCGGTTGGTTTGGCCAGCAACGCCTCCGGATTCAACAGCACAGCCATCGGGGAAAATAGCAGAGCTGCCGACGCTGGCGCGACTGCCCTGGGGGTTGACAGCAATGCGCAGAGTGTGGACAGCACGGCCGTTGGTGTTCGAAGCCTGACGACGGGTGCCGGTGCGACTGCCATTGGGGTCGGCAGTCAGGGCACCAGTGTTGATACCTTGGCTGCTGGCGTTAGAAGCGTTGCCAGTGCTGGCGGCGCAGTCGCGCTCGGAGGTGACAGCATTGCAAGTGGCGGCAATAGCACTGCGGTTGGTAATAGGAGTTCGTCCTCCGGCAATCAGGCAACAGCGATTGGATTTAACAGCAGTGCCCAGGGCCAAAATAGTCTTGCCCTGGGGACCGGCTCAGTGTCATCAGGGCAGAATTCAGTGGCGCTCGGAGCTGGTTCGACGGATGGTGGTATCGCCAATGTCGTCTCCGTCGGGGCGCCGGCCGCCGAGCGAAAGATCGTCAACGTCGCGCCCGGCACGATTTCAGCGACCTCGACGGATGCGATCAATGGCTCCCAGCTGTACGCCACAAATCAGAATGTCGCCCAGAACACGAACGAACTTGCCGATCACGAGACGCGCATCACGAACAATACCAACGTTCTCAACCTCCATACGACTGAGATCGCCGGCCTCGATACGCGTGTAACCGCAAATACAAACGCCATCGATTCCCTGGACAATCGCGTCAGCAGCCTCGAATCCAGCATGTCGCCGATGAATGGACGCATCGACAAGGCCTACGAGGGCACGGCGATGGCGCTGGCGATGGGTGGGGGAACCCTTCCGAATGACAAGAACTTTGCGGTGTCCATCAATTGGGGCACGTTCGAAGGCGAGAACGCTTTCGCTGGCAGCGCTTACGCGCGGATTACAGAGAATCTGCTGATCCATGGCGGCGTCGGCGTAGGGGCGAGCGAAGGTACTTTCGGTGGGACCGCGGGGTTGACATTCACGTGGTGATCGTCCGAGCGCTACAGCCGTTCGGTTCGCGCGAGCCGAGATCCCAAACGATGCATTTGCCGTTCAAATTTATCGTCGCGGCGCTGGCAGTCCTTTGCGTAGAGGCCGGCCTTGAAAGCCCCGTTCGCGCCGAAATCAAGAAATCCCCGAAGGAAGATGTTTCAAGAGCACCGCGTCCGGCAGATATCGATCGAAATGGCGTTCTTATCCTTGTGCGAAACACGCTTCTTGCCCTCGACCAGGCGAACAAGACTGGCAACTACACCGTTCTGCGGGAACTCGGCTCGCCGGGCTTTCAGGCCAATAATTCCGCGCAACTTGCAGAGATCTTTGCCTCGCAACGAAAACAGGGATACGACCTGAGTGGCCTTGCGGTCATCGAGCCGCAACTAACTGTGCTTCCGCAGATCGAGCCAGACGGCAAGTTGCATATGGCGGGGTTCTTTCCGTCGGTGCCAATCCAGGTGCATTTCGAGCTACTCTATGCGCCTGTCGATCGTCAGTGGAAGCTCTTCGGGATATCAGTGAACTTTGATGAAAGTGGCCCGGCCGCACCCGCAACAACCGACAATCGGGCCCAAAAGCCGGACGTTCCGGTGAAGCTTCCCGACCCGCCGACGCCTGCGGTCAGACCGAAAGCACCTTCTTCAGATTCGGGCCTTTGAGACGTCGACCTCGACGTCGTTGGGTTCCGGCTCCTGCACGGAAATGAGGTCTGATCGATACGCCGGGCCATCAGATCCGCTCCAAGCTGCTGGCCAAGTGAACTCCCGTCGGTGCGCAAGGTCCAGGGTCGCGCCTGTGACAAGCTGGACAGATGATATGTCGGGGCCTAGTGTTCTGAAATGTTGGGATGTCGTCTTCTTCTCTTCGGTTTGATCTTGCTGTTCGGATGGACAGCAGGCGCGCAGCAGATGCCCTGTCCCTTTGAATATCCAGACACGCCGGTCAACCGGTCTCGCGGGGTGGTCGGCTGCTTGCTGCAGTGCGATCAGAAGCTCACTTGTCCAGGCCAGCAGGCGATCGAGCCACAAAAGCTCCCTTCGGCGCAGGCTCCCGGCAATGCGGTCAATGCGAGTGGAACTTGTCCGGAGGGGAAAAACTGGGATTCGAGAAGGAAAACTTGCGTCGCGTGCGCCGCGGGGGCGGCGTGGGATGCCAAGCGCTCGACCTGTTCCTGTGGGACCGGCCGGTTCGTTGATCCGAAGACAAAGCGCTGCGTCAGTTGTCCCGAGAATTGGGGTTGGGAAAAGGGGAGGTGCCTGTGCACTCGCAGCTTGAAATCAACCTTGGCGGGAAAGTCCTGCTCGCCCAAGCAGCCGGTCTGCAGGACCGACAGCGTTTGGGATGCCGAAAACAAGCATTGTGTGGCAGTGAAGCTCCGGAAACCGAAGGCGTAGCTCGAGATGGATAGACCAGACCCCGAATTGAGCTTGTCGTAGATCGTTCGTCCGGCGCGGAGGGCATGGAGCGCGAATTGCACGTGACATCCGCGTCGTTTCTGTGAGAGTACTTCACCAGAGCCCGGCCACCGCAAGGTGCTTGCGTTTCAATGAGGGAACCGGAACGTGATTGCTGCCCGTACTGTTCGGACACTTGCACCTTTGCTCGTCGCGGCAGTTCTTGCCAGTTGCGGTCATCCAAGCGGAGTCATGGCCCCTGTTGCGCTATCGGCGGCAACGCAGAATACCTCAAAGGTCAGCATGCTGGTCGCAACCACGCGCGAACCTTCCGGCGACCCGGCGACGCTCTTCACCGGCGAACGCAGCCCAAAGCCCTATCTGACGGCGATTGACGTCTCCATTCCGCCGAAACGAGCCTCAGGCACAGTCCAATGGCCGGAGCGTCTACCGCCCAATCCCGCAACCGATTTTGCGGTGACCAGCGTCAAGGAGATCGACACCGTTCCAGAGGGGCGCGCCTGGTTCCACCAGAACATCCAGGGCGGGCATGCGCTGGTCTTTGTCCACGGCTTCAACAACAAGTATGAGGATTCCGTCTTCCGCCTGGCCCAGATCGTCCACGACTCCGGGATGCAGGCGACCCCTATCCTGTTCACATGGCCGTCACGCGCGCAGCTCACCGCCTATCAATACGACAAGGAAAGCACCAACTATTCACGCACGGCGCTCGAGCAGGCGTTGCGGACGCTAGCCGCCGACCCCGACGTCAAGGACATCACGATCCTCGCTCATTCAATGGGCACCTGGCTGACCATGGAATCCCTGCGGCAGATGGGTATCCGCGACGGACACGTGAACAGCAAGATTCACAACGTCATTCTCGCGTCCCCGGATATCGATATTCAGGTCTTTGCCAAGCAGTTCGCGGAGATGGGCACGCCGGCGCCGAAATTCACGATCTTCGTGTCTCAGGATGACAAGGCGCTTGCGGTTTCAAGTTTCATCACGGGAAAGGTCTCGCGTTTGGGCGCGATCGATCCGACCGTTGAGCCCTATCGCTCGAAACTCGAAGCCGCCGGCATTACCGCCATCGATCTCACCAAGGTCAAAGGCGAAGGCCTGAACCACGGCAAGTTCGCCGAAAGTCCTGAAATCGTTCAGCTGATTGGCCAGCGGATCGTCACTGGTCAGACGCTGACGGATTCCAACGTCACGCTCGGCCAAGGACTTACCGCTGTTGTCGGCGGAACAGTGACGACCATCGGTAACGTCGCAGCCACGGCTGTCGCCGCGCCGGTCACCGTGCTTGAACAACCGATGCGGGCCAAGAGGCGCCCGGTCGACGAAACCCTGCAAGGCGATCTCAAGCCGCAGCAGTTGACCCAGTAGGCGCTCCCGCGCAACTTCAACTGCTCCAGAAACTGCCCGCGTCCAGCTCATGGCCGTTCTTTTGCACTCTTCTTGAAGCCCACGATGAGGTGAGGGTTGGTCGCTCTGGACGCCTTCTGGCGTGACTGCGCGACTGTTTTTATGGCGAGGAATACGAGACGACGGTGGTCGCTGAATTGAAAGCTGAGTTATGCCACAGCCACCCTTGCAAACTCGTCGAATATTTTCTGAATATCCCTTGCCGGTCGTGGTTTGCTGAACAGATAGCCCTGCACCTCGGTACAGCCCTCCACCTTCAGCATGTTGAATTGGGAGACGGTTTCGACCCCTTCAACCGTGGTCTCCATTCCAAGGCTGCTACTCAACATCGCCACTGCCTTGACGATCGCCAAAGAATCCGGTCGATCGGTGACATCGCGTACAAAGGACTGGTCGATCTTGATCTTGTCGAACGGAAATTTTCTCAAATAGCTCAGCGATGAGTAACCGGTGCCGAAGTCGTCCATCGAGATACGCACGCCGAGTGCGCGAAGTTGATGCAGTGTCGAGAGCACCTCGTCCGTATGCTGAAGCATGACCGATTCGGTGATCTCCAATTCGAGCCTCCGGGCCGATAGCCCGGATGCGGCGAGTGCCGAAGTCACATCGAGAACAAGACCGGGGCTCTTGAACTGCACTGGTGACAGGTTGACCGCCACCCGCGTCATTTCAGGCCATGCCATGGCGTCAGAACATGCCTGCTTCAATACCCAGGCGCCTATGCGCCCTATGATTCCGATCTCCTCAGCGACCGGAATGAACACGTCAGGCGAGACCATGCCGCGCTCAGGGTGATGCCAGCGCAACAGTGCTTCGAAACCGGAAATGCGGTTGTCCTTCAGGCTGACGAGTGGCTGGTAGTATACTTCCAGTTCGCCATTGCCGAGTGCCTTGCGCAGGTCAAGTCCCAGAGCCCGCCGCTCCTGCATCCTGGCGTCCATCTCCTGTTCGAAGTACTGATAGTTGCCGCGCCCTTCATTCTTGGCCCGGTACAGTGCCATATCGGCCGCCTTGAGCAGCACGTCAGGATCATCGCCATCGTCGGGCGCCGCTGCGATACCGATGCTGGTGCCGATGACCACCTGGTGGCCGTCAATCTCGAATGGTGCACTGATCTCAGTCACGATGCGCTGCGCAAGCAAGCTGTTTTCACCAAGAGTCGCGTGACGCTGTATGATTGCGAATTCGTCGCCGCCGAGCCGAGCCACAGTATCATGAGGGCCAACCGCGTTCCTGAGACGCTTGGCGACAGCCTGCAGAAGCTGGTCGCCAATCGGGTGACCAAGCGTGTCATTGACGTCCTTGAAGTGGTCGAGATCCAGGAACAGGACATGGGCCGCCTGGTTTTCGCCCACAGCCAGCAGCGTGGCGTCCAGAACGTCGCGGAAAAGCACTCGGTTCGGCAAATCGGTGAGAGCATCGTGATGCGCCATATGCGCGATCCGAGCCTCGGCGTGCGTCCGCTCGGTGATATCCTCGTGCGTCGATACCCAGCCGCCGCCGGCCAGCGGCCGACTGACGACCTTTACGATCCGCCCATCCACCGCGTTCACGATCGACGAGAACTCACCGGCCGCGAGACCACGCTGCATCATTTGCAGAACATAGCCCTTGTCGCCCTCCATATGGGCACCATGCGCAACCTGGTAACTGATAACGTCGTCGAAGGACGTGCCCACGCGCATCAACTCGTCAGGCAACTGGTAGATGTCGCCGAAGCGCTGGTTGCAGACGATCTGCCGGCCGTCCTTGCCATACATTGTGAGGCCCTGCGACATGTTTTCCAGCGCAGCGTTGAATCGGTCGTTCTGGCGCTGGAGGTCACGGTCACGACGCTTGAGGCTTTCCAGCGCATGCTTGAGTTCGTCGTGGCTTTCCTTCAGGGAAGCGGCGAAGCGATAGTTGCCGATCAGTGCGAGCGTGCTGACAAGGCCGCTGACCACGAAAAGTACCGTCAGCATCCAGAATACATTGGTCGTCCCAGCGCTGGACGCTGCGGCGGTCTGCTGGGCCCTGCCGGTGGCACTGGCTTCCAGCCGCTTCAGGATGTCGCCCGCCGTGCCGGCTTGCTGGAAGACGTTAAGGAAATGATATGCCTTCTCCCCCTCGGTCATGCCTTCCTCGAGGCCGTCCTTGACCTCGTCCCAGCTATGGCTGAACGCCTGCACCGCCTCCGTCAGCGCCTGCTCCTCCTGGGGGCTGAGAAATACGCTCGTCAGGCTTTTGGCGGACGTCACCTCACGCTGCAGAGACACAAGGTTCCTGTCGGTCTTGCTGTAGATCTCCCTGCGTTCCTCCTCGGACAGGTTCAAGGGAGCCGCGGCAAGGTTGAACATGCTTTCGCTGACGCGCGAGTGCAGATCTCGGGCCTGGGTCGCAAGCTCCGCGGCCTCGCGGTTCGCGTCGAGGTAGCCACGGATACCGGCAAGTTGCGATAGGCACAGTGCGCCCGGAACCACCCCTGCGAGGAGGCTCACCGACAGGACTAGACGCAAGCTTCCCTTATTGGCGAAGATCATCTCGAACATGGACCATTCCCTGAGAAAGGTTCTGCTGCTGTTCAATGCTCTTCAACGATTTCGCCGGTGACGGGATGGTAGTAGATCTCCACCCGTTTTCCCTTCGCATTGCGACCGTAGACCTCATAACAATTGCCCTTGGTCTTCTTGAAGACTTCGACAGAATTGCCCGTGGCAACGGCCCTTTCGCGTACCACAGCATCCGAAAGCCAGACGCTTTCCGGCTCCTTTGTGCAAAACGGCGACGCCCAGGCTGAAAATGCCAGGCTTGCAAACGCTGCGGTAAAAAGAATGCGCACTACCCCGTCCTCCGATTGGTCGGACGACTATGGGCGTTATGAGTAAAACCTACGTTAAGTTACAGTATTGCCGAGAATAACCATTGGTGGCCGAGGGGTTCGCACGGCTCACCTCGCTGTCGGAGCCGACGCTGAACAGACTATGTCCGCCTGGATGAAGTTGACGACTAAAGTTCAGCTACGAGTGCGGGGCGGATAGAGAGGCCGAACACCAACGGCGATACGGTCCTCGAAGTCTCACGGCCCGCCTCCGTACAACCTAGGTTCAAATATCAAAGCACCGGATGCTTGAGGAATGGCGCCGTTGGTTTCCAGCTTGACGTCTGTTCTTGATGCCGTGGACGGCTCCTCCGCTGGCATCGCGATGTGCCATATTTGCAGTGCTGTCAGGAGCCGCATGGGAGGAGCCATCCATGGAAGTACCACGAATGGAAAGAGCCGCTATGTGGTCCAGTTCTTCATTCGTTGCCGGAAAATGCAGTAATTCCAACGGTTAGGGCGGGCCACTTTAGTTGAAAGCGACGCGGCACGACATGGTCAGTTAGGGGATTATTTGACCTTACTTAGGCCCTCGCCATCGCTCGGAGCGAGGCTCACGGTTTCCACCCTAGTAAATAGCCAAAGATCCTGCGATCTCTGACGCACCGATCACGATGATGACCATGAGTAGGGCGACCAACAGCTTGTTCCTGATGCGCATTGCCATCAACCAGATCAGCGCGCACATCGCCGTCGACCCCTAGTTTGACTGGCCCTAGTTTGACTGGCGGTCGCTGCGGCGTTGAGGCCTCGACCTACCCTTCATAAGGGGGTTGCCGTTCGGCTTGGGATTACGTTGGGAGGCCGAGCCCTGCAGTCGTCCCAAATAGGTCATCAACTCTTGTGAGAGGCGTCGAGTTTAGATGCGCAGGCTGTCATCCAACCAGACCCGAAAACCGCCGCGGAAGGCGTTGTCGTTGTTGCCGCGGCGGCACTTCGGTGGCAGTTCCTTGAGCCGGTCGACATTGCCGCCGCCTATGACGATGTAGTCCGGCAGCAGGGCAGCACCCAAGCGGTCGGCGACGTCGAATACCGATTTTCGCCATTTGCTTTTGCCGCGACGCTTCAGGCCGCGTTCGCCGACATAATCCTCGAATGTCGCCTTTCGGTAGGGCATGTGCGCCAGTTCCAGAGGCATGCAAACGTTCTCGGCGATAATGGCCGAACCGAGGCCAGTGCCGAGGCCGAGAAAGAGCATGCGGCCTGCCTGGTAACTACCGATCGCCTGCATGAGTGCGTCGTTTACCATCCGCACTGGCCGTTCAAACGCTGCTTCGAAATCAAAATTCTTCCAGCCCGGCCCGAGGTTAAATGGATCGGCGGCGGCCCGGTGGGCGATAACCGGTCCGGGATATCCCATCGCGACAAGGTCGTAGTGCCAGTCTTCCGTGAGCTTGCGCAGTGCCGCCACCATCTTGGCCGCTGTCATCTGATGGCCGGATTCGACCGCGCGCCGTTCGCTGCCGCTGCTGAGTTCAACCTTCACATGTGACCCGCCGATATCGATGGCAAGCACAGTGCGATCAGCAGGTCCGGTGCTCGCCTCGGGCTTGCCATGCTTGCGCTCTTGCGATGCTGCGATTGTTTCAGTCGTCCCAGCCATGTTCTGCGCTCCTCTACGGGCCGTGCCCACATTGCTCCCGCATTGCGCTATCGCGGTCAAGATCAGGACTGGCTGTCGAGTTCCAGAAGGCAATGGGGTGTCGCTTGATTTCAACCCGACGATGGCTCACTGAAGTGAAGTGCATTTTGAACGGAGGATCAGCAGTTGGCCTTTCCGACATTGCCCCCCGGTGCTCTTGTCCCACCAGGCGCACCCGGTATCGAGCCCCGTTGGACCTCCAGCGACAAGAGCGCGGTTGGCACCGCCGTTAGCGTGGCCAGCCGCGTTTGGTTCACGGTAAGCCACGGAATCCTTAACGAGATCTACGCGCCGCGGCTCGATATGGCCTGCGTCCGCGATTTCGGCTTCATCGTGACGGCGGATGGCTATTTTTCCGAGGAGAAGCGCGACGCTGATCATCAAGTACATGCGGTCGAGGACGGTGTTCCGGCGTTTCGTCTCGTCAACACCGCCCACGACGGCCGCTATCGGATCTCAAAGACCATCCTTTCAGACCCTGAGCGCGAGGTGGTGTTGCAGGACCTCCGTTTTGAGGCGTTGGTCGGCAAGCTTTCCGACTACCGGCTGCATGCACTTATTGCGCCGCATCTCGTCAATGGCGGCGCCGATAACACAGCCTGGTATGGTGATTTCAAGGGTCGGCCCATGCTCTTCGCCGAGGGCTCGGGAAGGGCGCTTGCGATTGCTGCCTCTGGCCCCTGGCTTGCGCGGTCGGCGGGCTATGTCGGCTTCTCCGATGGCTGGCAGGCTTTGTCGCGCGGGGAGGAGCTGAAGGAGGAATACCACTGTGCGCCGTCGGGCAACGTCGCGCTATCGGGGACGCTCGACATGGAGGCGACTGAAGGGCGGGTGCAGATCGCCATAGGCTTCGGCACGCAACCCGAGGAAGCTGCCTTTCGGGCCATACTCAGCCTGGAACAAGGTGTCGAGCCGGCGCTGAAGCATTTTCGCAACGGCTGGCGGGACTGGCAGGGGGGATTGCTTACCCTCGACGAGCCCCATGAACCTGGCCAATTGAACCGGTACCGCGTCAGCACAGGTGTGCTTGCCACCCACTGTGACGATGCCTCGGGCGCCATCATAGCGAGCCTTTCCATCCCTTGGGGTTTCAACAAGAGCGACGACGACCTCGGCGGCTACCATCTCGTCTGGACGCGCGACCTGGTGGAAACGGCGGGCGGGTTGCTCGCCGCGGGCGCGGGAACCGACGCGCGTGCGGTGCTCAACTATCTTTCTGCGATCCAGGAAGCCGATGGCCATTGGGTGCAGAATGCTTGGCTCGACGGCCGCCCCTACTGGCATGGCATCCAGATGGACGAGACGGCGTTTCCCATCCTGCTTTACGACATGCTGCTGCGCGCCGGCGAGATCGACGCCTCGGGGGCTGGCCGATATCTGCCGATGATCGAGGCTGCTGCGGCCTATATTGTCAGAAACGGTCCCGCCACCCAGCAGGATCGTTGGGAGGAAGATGCCGGTTACTCCCCTTTTACGCTCGCCGTCGAGATCACCGGGTTGCTGGCGGCGGCCGACGCGGTGGAAGCGACCGGACGATTATCGGCGGCGCAATACCTTCGCGAGGTAGCCGACGGCTGGTGCGAGCGGATCGAGGAATGGACTTACGCCTCCGACACGGAATTGTCGCGGCGGTTGGGCATCGATGGCTATTATGTGCGGATCGCCACGGCGACGGACGCCAGCTCCTCGCTCGGTCGCGACTTCATCCCGATCCGCAACCGCGACGACGGCGCGGCCGTCATCGAAGCGGATCTGCTTCTCAGCCCCGATGCGCTTGCGCTTGTCCGGTTCGGTCTTCGATCCGCGGACGATCCGCGTATCCTCGGTACCGTGGCGGCGATCGATGCCGAGTTGCGGCGCGATCTTCCGGCCGGATCCTACTGGTATCGGTACAATGATGACGGCTATGGCGAGCGCGTCGACGGCGCCCCCTTCGCCGGCAGCGGCGTCGGCAGGCTCTGGCCGCTTCTGACCGGTGAACGCGCCCACTATGAGCTCGCCGCCGGGCGACCGGATGAGGCGCGGCGCCTGCTGGCGGCACTGGAAGCCTCGGCAAGCGACGGCGGTTTACTGCCCGAGCAGATTTGGGATAGCGAGAACGTTCCCGAACGCGAGCTTTTTCTTGGCCGCCCTTCCGGTAGCGCCATGCCCTTGGTCTGGGCCCATGCGGAACACATCAAACTGCTGCGCTCGATCCGCGATGGTGTCATTTTCGACATGCCACCCCAGACTGTTGCGCGCTATGTCGCCGGTCAGCCGCCGATTGCGCCTTTCGCCTGGCGCCTGACCGACAAGCGGACCGTGATGGCGACAGGACGTAGCCTGCGCATTGAACTGAGTGAGACTGCCATCGTGCATTGGTCGACCGACGCTTGGGCTCATGTCACGGACAGCCATACCCGTGATACGGGCTTCGGTACTCATGTCTGCGACTTGCCGACCAAAATGCTCGGCCCAGGCATCATCGTCTTCACCATCTTCTGGACGGCTAGGCAGCAGTGGGAAGGCACCGATTTCCACATCAACGTGATTTGAAACTCGCATGCGCCGGGTGAGACGGTAGAATTGCGAAGACACCGCCTAGAAACTGGGCCAGAAGTAAGTGAGTTTGGGGCACCAGTCGGGTCATCCTCCTGTTCCGGTGTGGACGACCGCTCGGTCTGGTTCCGCAGGCTGTTCGTTGATGTCGTCGAAAGCGCGCTCAAGGCGTCCGGTTGTTCCATGGGAGTTTCGAAGGTCGCATGATCTTCAAACGGCTTGGCCAGCGGGTCGGGTGACGTCGACGGCACGAGCCGGCCAGCTCGTCAACGCCTCATCAAGCTCTGCTCGATCAGGCGCCCCGATGCGCCCTCCAAACGTTTGGCACTTGATGGCCGCCGCCATCGATGACGAGCGCATCACGTCTTCCATCGCCATGTCCTCGCAAAGCATCAGCGCAAAGGTTCCGTGGAAGATATCGCCCGCAGCCAGCGTATCGACGGCTCTAATGCGTGGTGCCTCGAGATGACGGATAAGCGCGTCATCATCGTCGAACCAGTAAGAGCCTCTCTCGCCGAATGTCACGCTGACGAAGGCATGAGAGAACGTCTCCTTCAACTGGCGGACGATCGACACCGGATCTGATGCTCCCGTCAGTCGTTCAGCCGCCGGTTGCGAAAAGATAATGTGGCTTGCGGCCGGCCCCAGCATCTCGATCACGCCTTCGGGCGCGACGTCGCCATCGAGGATGGCAGGAATGCCTGCTTGCCGGGCAGCAAGCAATGTCTTGAGGGCAAGCTCTGGCCAACGCACGTCGACCAGAACTGCATCAAATGCCGCGATATCTTCGGCGGTGACGGGTTGGACGCCGTGATGCAGCCGCGGATCATAAAACGGTATGATCAGGCGTTCGCCGGCATCATCGATCAGGATCGTCGATACGGCTGAGCGGGCGCCTGCCACGCAACGCATGCCAGCGGTATCGATGCCGCTTGCAGCCAGATCGCCGATGATGCGCTCGCCGGTCTCGTCATCTCCGACAGCGCCCCAGATGCTGGCGCTCCCGCCAAGCCTTGCAACAGCATAAGCGGCACTCGAGGCCATTCCTTCTGCGATCTGCAACATGTCGGTTGGCAGCACTTTGCCTTGGCCGGCGGGAATGAAATCGACCCTGAAGAGCGTATCAAGAACAGCGGCTCCGACGCACAGAATACGCCGCGCCGGCTCCGGCTGCTGCTTGGTCGGGATCGTCGGTGTCACTTCACCGCACCCGCCGTCAGGCCGGCAACGATCTGCCTTTGTGCAAAGACGGTCAGGATCAAAACCGGCAGGGTGACGATCAAGGCCGCGGCAGCAAGCGGACCCCAGCTGACCTGCTCGAAGGACAGCATGTTGTAGACCGCGACAGGCAGCGTACGCGTCTCACGACTTGCAAGGACGATGCCGAACACGAAGTTGTTCCAGGAGAAAATGACCGACAGGATGAAGGCGACGACGATCCCGGGCCTTGCGATCGGCAGTGCCACCAGGCGGAAAACCTGCCAGGGCGTTGCCCCGTCGATACTTGCGGCTTCTTCCAGCTCCATCGGCGTCGTTTCGAAGTAGCCGATCATGATCCAGACGACGATCGGGACGGTTACGACGAGGTGAATGATGATCTGTGGCCAGAGCGTGCCGAGCAGGTTCAGCCACTGGAACAGCAGGAACAGCGGAATGAGGAAGGAAAGGCCGGGCGTCATACGCGCAATCATGATGACGACGGCGGATTTCTCAGCCTTCAGGCGGGCAATGCCGTAACCAGCCGGCACGCCGATAACAAGCGCCAGAAGCGTTGCCGCACCCGTTACCAGGACCGAATTCCACAGATAAAGGAAGAAGTTGTTCTCCTCGAACACCTTGACGTAGTTCGACCAGGCGAAGCGTTCGGGGATGAAGATCGGGGGGAAGGCGCCGTTGTCGATCTCGTACTTCAAGGACAGTGAGATCATCCAGAGGAAGAACAGCACCACCGGCGACACCATCACCAGCGCCACGAACAGAAGTCCGATGCGATCGAGTGCCTTGCGCTTCATCAGCGTGCCTCCCCGTCGGACCAGTTGGCGCGCTGCTTTATCATCAGCAGAATGAAGGAAAGCATAACGATCAGGACGAAGAAGACGACCGCCATCGCCGAGCCATATCCGATGTCATAGTAGGAAAACGCGGTGTTATAGAGATAGATGTTGATCGTCTCCGACGCGGTGCCCGGTCCGCCCTGTGTCATCGCATAGATGATGTCGAAGCTCTTGACCGCATCGATGCTGCGAATGATCACGGCGATCATCAGGAACGGCGCGATCATCGGCAGTGTCAGGTACCGAAACTTCTGCCAGACATTGGCGCCATCGATTTCCGCGCTCTCGTAGGGCTCGCGCGGGACGGCGGCGAGGCCCCCGAGCACGATCAGCATGACGAGCGGTGTCCACTGCCAGGTTTCCACAAGCACCAGCGAGGGAATGACGCTCGTCTGGTTGTAGATCCATTCCTGCGGACCGATCCCGACATAGGAAAGCAGGTAGTTCAGGACCCCGAGCTGCGGATGGAACATCATCGTCCAGACGAGCGCGATGGCGACCGGCGTCGCCATCATCGGCATCACGAACACCCCGCGTAGGATACCGCGCAGTGGAAACTGGGTATCGAAGATGAGCGCGGCCAGCGTTCCGAGAAAAAGCGGAGCGACGACCGACAGCGTCGTGTAGAGCACGGTATGCCACAACGAGTCCCAAAAGCGCGGGTCGACCGCCAGGCGCAGGTAGTTATCCAACCCGGCAAAGACCTGTGCCTGGCCAAGCGTCCAGCTGTTGACGCTCATCCACAGGGTAAAGACCCAGGGAAAAACGATGACAGCCGCCACGACGATCAGCGCGGGAATGACGAAAGGCCAGTAGTTGGGAGCAAACCGACCCGGTTTGCTCCTCTGCTTTTGCTTGGCCTTGGCCGCGGTTGCGGCTTCCATGCTCACCGAAGACATTATCCCTCGCTTCGTGCCAGCACCGGCTCGAACTGAGCCGTCGCCGTCTTCAGCTCGGCAGCCGGATCAGCGCCACCGATCATATTGGTGAGCCCGACGCCATAGATGTCGCGGAACTCCGTGACCGGAATGATGATCGGCAAGGCAAGTTGCGACACCTTTGCGGAACCCGCGACAGCATCGAGCCATGCGGCCGGCATCTTCACGCCTTCGCGCACCTTCTGATCCTCAAGGACCGACTGACGGAAGGGAACGCCGGCGCCAGCCTGCAGCAGGCGCGCACCCATGTCATGGGAAATCGCCCACTGGCAGAAGAGATATGCGGCTTCCTTCTTCTGGCTTGCAGCCACGACACCGAGCCCGTCTCCGGTTGTTGCTGCCGCCTGGGCCTTGGGACCCTTCGGCATGATGCCGTAACCGACCTGGCCGACGACACGCGACTTTTCCGGGTTCTCGATCGGCGGCGCAAAGCCGACGCCATCGAGCCACATGCCGATCTTGCCCTGCAGGAAGGCCGACTGGGCTTCTGCCCAGTTGAAGCCGGAGACGCCGGGAGGGGCGGCTTTGGTCATCAGGCGCTGGTAGAGCTTGGCCGCTTCAACAGCCTCTTCGGAATTGGTGCGCAGCTTGCCGTCCGCACCAAGCGGGCTCGATCCGTAGCCGAGCAACAACGTCGTCCAGACCGGCGTATTGGCGTTCTTCAGGCCACGAGCGACGAAGCCATAGGTGTTGGTCGAGGGATCCGTCAACGCTTCGGCAGCGCTTGCCATTTCCTCGAATGTGGTCGGATAGGAAAGCCCTTTCTTTTCGAAGAGCGCCTTGTTCCAGTACACGATCCAGTAGTCCACCGAGAAGGGCAGGGAGCGCAGGACGCCTTCAGGGTCCTTGGCGAAGGTCATGCCGGCGCCGGCAAAGTCGCTCTCGACCAGCGACGGATCAGTCAGCGATGGATCCTTGATAAAGCCGCTGATATCGGCAAGCCAGCCGCCCTTTTCGAACTGTCGCTTCTGGACGTGATAGCTCATATGCACCACGTCGAAACTCGGCTTGCCTGAGCTCAGTTCGATCGTGGTTTTCTGACGCTGCTGCTGCTCTGGCGTCGCTTCTGCATTGACCTTGATGCCCGTCAGCTCTTCAAACTCCGGGAGATACTTGATGAGTGTCTCGCTGCGAGGGCTCTTGACCAGATTGACTTCCAGCGTGGTGCCGGCGAAACGCTTCCAGTCGACGGCCGCCGATGCAGAGCGCACGCCCATGAGGCTGCTGGCGCCGAGTGCCGCGGTACCGGCGAGAAAGCCGCGCCGGGTGGGATTCAAGAATGATGATGGCATGTAAGTCCTCCTCTTGTTGCCGCCGATCTCCTCATCGCCGGCTATGATGCAATTAGATCCGCAGGGCACGATCCCTGGCGTGGTTGATGTGAGCGGCGAGGTTGTTCACCGCATCCTCGGCCGAGCGGCTTTCGATCGCCTCCAGGACCTTCAGATGCTCTCCCATGACAGGACCGACACGCCCGTCGATACGGAAGCGTTCCTGGCTGATCAGGCGCATCTTGATCGAATTGACCCGGTAGGCGTTGGAAATGATCGTATTGCCAAGCGCGTCGATGAAGGCGTCATGCATGCCCCAGTCGACGGCTTGTGCGCGTACTTCAAGCTCATGGGAAGCGTCGCCACTGGCGATGGCTTCGGCGATATCGCGATGCTGCTTGATGAGCCCGGCAATCGTTTCATCGGAGGCGGAGCGCGTAAAAAGCGCCACCGCCTCCTTCTCCAGGAAGAGCCGGAGCTGAAAAGCCTCGCGGATGAGATTGAGGTCGATATGGGCGATCTGCAGGCCGCGCTGCGGGACCGTCTTGATCAGTCCTTCGGCCTCGAGCCGCGGGATTAGCTCGCGAATCGCAGCAAGCGTCAGGCCGGTCAACTCGACGAGGCGGCGCTGGGAGACAAATTGGCCGGGGCGCACGTCGCGCGCCAGCAGGTGGCGCGTGAAGCTTTCATACGCCTTTTCCCGCAGCGTCGGCTGCTCCTCCAGTCCGTCCATTGCCTCCTCCTCGTACATGGCGCCTATGCAGCCTTGGAGCGGAAAAGTGAATCGAAGGCAAGAGCAAGCTGCTCCTGTCCCTCGCCAGATATCGAAATGAGTGGTGGGCGAACCGCAAGCCACACATCGTCGCAGGTTTGCCTGGCCACCATGACCTTGACTGCCGGGGTAACCGGATACTTCAGAAGTTCGGCGACAAAATCCTCGACGCGGGCATCGTCCCTGCCTTCTTCCGCCATCAGCTTGACCTCGGCAGGCAGGAAGTTCGCCATCCCGGAGATCGCACCTTGTCCGCCGAGGCGTACACCCTTTGCAAGGTGGCGCTCGTCGCCGATCAGGATGATGAGGTCACCGTGCGCCTTCAAAAGGGCTTCGGTGAACGGCCAGTCGCCGGACGAATCCTTCACGCCAGTGACAACCGTTGGAAAGGCCGTCCGCAAACGCCCGATCAGAGACACGGTCAGGGGCACCATCGTAACGGAGGGAATATTGTAGACGATGATGTCGCGCGCCTTGTCGCCGAGGATCACAAAGACCGCCGAGAACCATTTGAAGAGGCCGTCATCGCTCACATTCTTGAAGTAGGAGGGCGGGGCAAGCAGGATGTTGCGCACGCCATGCGAAAGCGCATACCCAGCCTGCGCTGCGGCATCTTCGGCGGCGTCAACAAGCACTCCCATGACGATCTTCCGCGGCTCGATACCGGCATCCAGGAATGCTCCGAGGATATGTTCACGCTCCTGGGTGCCAATCGACGATCCCTCGCCGGTGGTGCCAAAAAGCGTGACACTCGAACATCCAGCTGCAAGGCTTTGTTTTGCCTGCCTAATCATCGTGTCAACAGCGATCTCGCCGTTGGTTTCGAACGGCGTGGCAAGCGCAACGGAAAGCCCAAATTTCTCAGTCAATATCCATCCTCCAAGGCAACGTGTTAGACGTAACAGACTGACATGTTAGTTGTAAATAGGTAATATATCGCAACGGATATTTTCCCCCGCGCCAAGCGGGGCGGGCGGTGGAAAATTCAGGCTGAGCTAGGCCAGGCCGACCTTCAGGCTCCGTTTTCCTTGACCGCCTCCATGGCCACGAAGGTCGATGTACTGGCGACGAAGGGGAGGCTCGATATCTTCTCGCCGAGCACGAGACGGTAATTGGCAATGTCTGATGTGCGGATCTTCAAGAGGTAGTCGAAAGCGCCGGCGATCATATGGCACTCCTCGACTTCCTGCAGCTTCCGCGCGGCGATGTTGAAGGCCTTCAGCGCGTGCTCACGCGTGTCGGAGAGCTTTACCTCTGTGAACGCGACATGATTCTTGCCAAGTTTCTTCACGTCGACGATTGCGCGGAAGCCAAGAATATAGCCATCCTCGATCAATCGCTTTAGTCTGACCTGGCAAGGAGTGTTGGACAGGCCGACCTTCTTTGCAAGGTCGGTAATCGACATGCGACCGTCGGCGACAAGGGCCTCGATAATCCTGTGATCGAACTGGTCAATTTCTCTGCCGTTTGCGATGGTATTCACGACATTACCTCTGATTTCCGTGTAAATTAGGCAAATACCTTCCATTCAAGCCTATTTCAAGTGAAATCAACTTCATAGATCTGCTATGTATCAGCCATACCTGATCTGGAGCAAAGACATGACGATCACCAACGATACGGTGGGCAACGAAACCAATGGCGTGCAGCCGCGTGACGCTGCAAATCCTTTCGAGGGTTTCGCGCCGGCGGTCCGACCGCAAAGCGAGCTGCGTCGTGCCATTACGGCAGCTTACCGCACGCCCGAGACCGTCTGTGTTCCGCGCCTCACCGAGGCTGCAACGCTGCCGGAAAAGGTCAGGCAAGACGCAGCTTCGACCGCTCGCAGGCTCATTGCAGCGCTTCGCGCCAAGCACAAGGGCACCGGCGTGGAAGGGCTCGTGCACGAATATTCTCTTTCGAGCCAGGAAGGCGTGGCACTCATGTGTCTCGCCGAGGCCCTGCTGCGCATCCCCGATACAGCAACGCGCGATGCCCTGATCCGCGACAAGATTGCTGAAGGAGATTGGAAGTCGCATCTCGGCGGCGGTCGCTCGCTCTTCGTCAACGCCGCGACCTGGGGTTTGGTGGTGACCGGCAAGCTCACCTCGACAGTCAACGATCGCAACCTCTCGGCAGCGCTCACCCGCCTGATTGCACGCTGTGGCGAGCCTGTCATCCGGCGTGGCGTCGACATGGCGATGCGCATGATGGGCGAGCAGTTCGTTACCGGCGAAACGATCGACGAGGCGCTGCAGCGGGCAAGGCCGCTTGAACAACGCGGCTTCCGCTACTCTTACGACATGCTGGGCGAGGCCGCGACCACAGGCGCCGACGCCGAACGCTACTACAAGGATTATGAAGCGGCGATCCACGCGATCGGCAAGGCGTCCGACCGCCGCGGCATCTACGAAGGCCCCGGCATCTCGATCAAGCTTTCGGCCCTCCATCCCCGCTATTCGAGAGCCCAGAGCGCGCGCGTCATGGGCGAATTGCTGCCGAAGGTGAAGGCACTTGCGCTGATCGCTAAGTCCTATGATATCGGCCTGAACATCGACGCGGAGGAAGCCGACCGGCTGGAACTGTCGCTCGATATCCTCGAAACGCTGTGCCTGGACGAGGACCTTGCCGGCTGGAACGGCATGGGCTTCGTTGTCCAGGCCTATGGCAAGCGTTGCCCCTTCGTCCTCGACTTCATCATCGATCTTGCCCGCCGCGCCGGTCGCCGCATCATGGTTCGACTTGTCAAGGGCGCCTATTGGGATGCCGAAATCAAGCGCGCGCAGCTTGATGGCCTTGAAGACTTCCCTGTCTTTACCCGCAAGATCTACACGGACGTCTCCTATATTGCCTGCGCCAGGAAGCTGCTTGCCGCGACCGATGCCGTCTTCCCGCAGTTTGCCACCCACAATGCACAGACGCTCGCCACCATCTACCACATGGCCGGTTCCGACTACTACGTCGGCAAGTACGAGTTCCAGTGCCTGCATGGTATGGGCGAGCCACTGTACGACGAGGTTGTCGGACGGCAGAATCTCAACCGCCCGTGCCGCATCTATGCGCCTGTCGGCACTCATGAAACGCTGCTTGCCTATCTTGTGCGCCGCCTTCTCGAAAACGGCGCCAACTCCTCCTTCGTCAACCGGATTGCCGACCCCAATGTCTCCATCGACGAGCTTGTCGCCGATCCGGTTGAGATTGTCGCGAGAATGCAGGTGCCCGGCCAGAAGCACGACAAGATTGCGCTTCCCTCCGACCTCTACGGCCAGCGCCGCAACTCTGCCGGCCTTGATGTCTCCAATGAAACATCGCTGCAGGCGCTTACAGAAGCACTGAAGGCGAGCGCCACCCTCTCGTGGTCGGCCGCGCCAACCAACCAGACCGAGGCGGGAACTGCCCGCGACGTTCTCAACCCGGCCGACAACCGCGACCTTGTCGGAACAGTACGCGAAGCAACCGCAAAAGAAGTCGCCTCGGCAGCCGCGATCGCCCTGAAAGCTGCTTCCTCCTGGGGATCGGTAACGCCGGGTCAAAGGGCAACACTTCTTGATCGGGCTGCCGACATCATGCAGGCGAGGATGGAGACCTTGCTCGGCCTCATCATCCGCGAAGCCGGCAAATCGTTGCTCAATGCAATTGCCGAAGTGCGCGAGGCAATCGACTTCCTGCGCTACTACGCCGAGCAGACTCGCCGAACCCTTGGCCCTTCGCATGCGCCACTCGGACCGGTCGTATGCATCAGCCCCTGGAACTTCCCATTGGCAATCTTTACCGGGCAGGTGGCTGCTGCTCTTGTTGCCGGCAACCCGGTTCTTGCCAAGCCCGCAGAAGAAACGCCGCTGATAGCCGCCGAAGCAGTTCGCATCCTGCATGAGGCTGGTATCCCCGACGATGTCGTCCAACTGGTTCCCGGCGACGGAAGGGTAGGGGCGGCCCTCGTCGCAGCGCCTGAAGCCGCCGCTGTGATGTTTACCGGCTCGACCGAGGTCGCCCGACTGATCCAGGCGGAACTTGCCAAGCGTCTGTCAAAGGATGCCAAGCCGATTCCGCTGATTGCCGAAACTGGCGGTCAGAATGCCATGATCGTCGATTCCTCGGCGCTCGCCGAACAGGTCGTTGGCGACGTGATCGCCTCTGCGTTCGACAGCGCCGGGCAGCGCTGCTCGGCACTTCGTATCCTGTGCCTGCAGGAAGACGTCGCTGATCGCACGCTGGCCATGCTCAAGGGGGCGTTGCGCGAGCTTTCGATTGCCAACACCAACCGGCTGGCCTCCGACATCGGCCCGGTAATCACCGCCGAAGCCAAGGAGATTATCGAGAAGCATGTAGATGCCATGGGCCGTTCCGGCAGTGCCGTGGAGCGCGTCGAATTGCCTGATGCGACCAGGAATGGCACCTTCGTTGCGCCGACGATCATTGAGATCAACAGGATCTCTGAACTCAAGCGCGAAGTGTTCGGGCCTGTTCTCCATGTCGTTCGCTGGCGCCGCCAGGACCTTGGCCACCTGATCGACGAGATCAATGCAACCGGATATGGCCTGACCTTCGGGCTCCATACACGCCTCGACGAAACGATTGCGAACGTTACCTCGCAGGTGAAGGCCGGCAACCTCTATGTCAATCGCAACGTCATCGGCGCAGTTGTCGGCGTCCAGCCCTTCGGTGGCCGCGGCTTGTCGGGCACCGGCCCGAAAGCGGGCGGGCCGCTCTATCTCGGGCGCTTGGTGACGACGCCACCGATCCCACCGCAGCACAGTTCCGTCTACAGCGACCCGGCTCTTTCGGACTTTGCGAAGTGGCTGGACCAGCAGGGCCTTTCCGAGGATGCTGAAATGGCGCGCCATCTCGGCAGCCAGTCGGCCCTCGGACTTGAAACCGAACTTGCCGGCCCCGTCGGTGAGCGCAACCTCTATGCGCTTCATCCCCGCGGGGCGATCCTGTGCGCTCCGGTCTCCCCGACCGGCCTCATTCGCCAGGTCTCGGCTGTGCTTGCCACCGGCAACAGCGCGGTAATCGAATGCGATGGGAGCCTCCGCACGACGCTGAAAGATGTTCCCGTCAGCGTCGCGCAGCGGATTTCCTGGAAGGAGGCAAGTGCCCAGACCGAGCCGATGGCTGGCGCACTTGTTGAAGGCGATGCTGATCGTGTCTGCGCCATGCTCGCAAAGATCGCCGCGATGCCGGGCCCGTTGCTGCTTACACAATCCGCTTCGACAGAGCAGCTCGAGCGCGATCCTGATGCTTATTGCCTCAACTGGCTTTTGGAAGAGGTATCCACTTCGATCAATACCGCCGCGGCCGGCGGTAATGCCAGCCTGATGTCGATCGGCTAGGCGGATCGACGAAACCAGATGCTCTGCTCAGGCGCAACCAGTTGCGCCTGAGCAGGATTTGTTTTCCGTTTACTTCATTCGGGAACTGGCGACCATGGAACGAGTTGTGCTTGAGTTCGCGCAAGGCTGCGGCAGCTAAAACCTTGTCATGTTCGCCGCCGGCGGGTTTGGTGATCGCGCAAGGCTCGCCTTATATTCTCCCACCGCCTGCAGCAGCGGCCCCAGAACCCAGTTGTACATCTCGCCGATATTGTGCTCCTCCTGTGGATCGGCCTCGATGTTGAACACTTGCGGATAACCGTTCATGGGCGCAGCGCTCGCGCCAACGCCTCCCATCAACGTTGCACCCCCTGCGCCGCTACGGCCCGGCGCCACGTTCACGAAATACGCACGGAACTGTTTCCAGCGGGCTGCGGCCAATTCCGACCCGACGAAGGTCAGCAGATGATCACGGGCACCGTCATCGTCCTCTCCCAGCAACATGCTGGTTTGATCCACACCGTCGATTGGCCGGTCATCCGGAACTTTGGCGCCAGCGATGTGAGCGAAGGTCGGGAAGAAATCCATGATCGAAAACATCGCGTACGAAGATCCCGGTTTGATCCGTTGCGGCCAGCGTATCGCCGCGGCCGTGCGTATCGCACCTTCGCTGATCTCGCCAAGCGCACCACGATACGGTCCGGAACTGCCAATATCCGGCATGTCGCCGCCGAACCGGTTTGCGCCAGGGCCGTCCGGTCCATTGTCTGATGCAAAGACCACGATCGTATCCTGCTCGACCCCAAGGTCCTTGATTGCGTCAAGCATCGTTCCAACAATCGCATCGCCCTCCATCAGGGAGTCCCCGAACTGACCAATCCGCGACGCGCCCTCGAACCGTTTCGAAGGCAGGTTCGGGAAGTGCGTGCGCGATATCGGCAGGTAAAGGAAGAACGGCTTGCCCGCCGATTTTTGCCGCTTCATGAAGTCGATGCCGTGATCCGCCAGCTCCCAATCGATTTCGCGGCGCACTTCCTCGGTGTATGGCTTCACGGATTTAAGTGGCTGGCCGCGGCTCGCTTCGACGATTTGTGGTCCCTGGTCGAGAGGGATATCGAGCGCGTTCGTCTGCCTTGCCTGCCGGATCATTCCAAATGCGTCCCAGGTATCGCCGGGCGGAATACCGTAGAATTCGTCGAAACCCTGGTTTTGCGGTTGACTGTAGGCTTGCGCACCGAGATGCCACTTGCCGAAGATTGCGGTCGCGTAGCCTGCGTCATGCAGCATTTCCGCCATCGTGACTTCGTTTGCCGGTAAGGAAAAAGACGTGCCCGGAACAGCAACCAACGACAGTCCGGAACGAATGGAATAGCGTCCTGTCATCAAGGCTGCGCGAGACGGCGTACAGGAGGGCTCGACCAGAAACTGCGTCAGTCGCAGCCCTTCGGAGGCAAGCTGGTCAATGCGCGGCGTCGGCGATCCACGCAAATTCCCGCCTCCGTAAACGCCGATGTCTCCGTAGCCGATATTGTCGCCGAGAATGAACACGATGTTCGGTTTTGCTTGCTGAGCAGATGCGGTTCCGGCAGAAAACGGATGCACGCTGAGGCAGGACGCCATTGCCAGTGCTTCGGCCATCGGCCGCCAGTGTCTAAGCCATTCCATATTAGACCTCCCTGTTAGCCTTCTGGCTGGTCAGTCTGCCTGAGCGTCGTGGCGGTCGGTCATCGAGCAAGAACTCACGATCCAATCGCCTTCTTCACCGCGTCGATTAGCCCGACCCCTGCGAAAGGCTTTCGCAGATAGGCGACACACCCGGCTTGTTCTGCCTGACTTTTCAGGCGGGGGTCTTCGAGGGCGGTGATGAAAATCACCGGCAGTTTCGATCCTGCCTCTTTCAACTTGTGCTGCAATTCGATTCCGGACATGCCGCCGAGGTCGATGTCCAATACAAGACAGTCGATCAGGATGTTTGGATCGCGACCGAGGAAGGCCTCTGCAGATTGGTACTCAATGGCCGGAAAACCGTAAGCGTAGAGCAGGCGTCCGACGCTTCGACGCAGGCTCGCATCATCATCGACAACAGCGACCGTGCCGCGCAGCTTTCCCACTATCATGCCCCCATTGTGACATTTCTCGAGATCCGCAGTTGGCACCCATTGTAGGCGCGTCGTCGAAAACTCGATATTGCCCTAAGGGGAAGGCAGGCCGTCACTTTGCGTCACACGTCGTACTTGTCCGTGGTCGAGCCCGATGTCCGCGGCAATCGAGACAGCCTCCGCAAGCGACCTTGCTCCGAGCTTCTCCATAACCTGATGACGGTGAACCTTTACCGTGCGCTCCGATATACCAAGGGCGTAGGCAATTTGCTTGTTGAGATGGCCACGGACAACAAGCCCAAACACTTCAGCTTCGCGGGCACTGAAGCCAGCCACCAAAGTCCTCATTTGCTGCCGGCGCTCATACTCGGTCCTGCGCCTCTCATACTGAGCCAACGCGCGCTGGATGGTTTCCATCAGGACCGCTCCTGAACTCGGCTTCTCCAGGAAGTCTTGGGCGCCCGCCTTCATCGCGTCGACGCCGGCCTTTATGTCCCCTTGCCCCGTAAGAAACACAATCGGAAGCAGCGGTGCGAGCTCGGATAGTTGGTGCTGTACCTGCAAGCCGGACCGACCGGGCATCTGCAGGTCAAGAAGAACGCAGCCCGGCTCGCAGCCTGGAAGGCGGGCAAGAAACTCATCACCGGATTCATAGACCTCCACTGCGAAGCCATAGGCGGAAAGCAGCCGTGCAGTTGCCGTGCGGTAAGATTCATCGTCATCGACGATATGGACGACCGGTTTCATGAGTGTCGCTCCCCGCCTCGGGCAAGCGGGAGCGCCACACGAAAGATTGCGCCACCTTCAGGTCGGTTGGTCGCAGAGATCGTTCCGCCGTAAGTCTCAACAATCGCGCGCGCGATGGAAAGGCCAAGACCCGTTCCTGCCTGCTTTGTCGTGTAGAACGGCTCAAAGATGCTGGACAGGCGTTCCTGCGGAATTCCGTTGCCCGTGTCGGCCACGCAGAGCTCGGCTTTCTCTTTCACAACTCCTGTTGCCAGCGTCAGAATTCTGCTGTCGGACCCCGCCTCGGTCATGGCATCCATCGCATTGGTCGCCAGATTGAGGACAACCTGCTGCACATGAACCTTGTCTGCGCGCACCGGTAGCTCTGTCGTCGGCCGCTTTGTCTTGAGCGTGATCCCCCTGCGTTCCGCCTCTCCGTGAATGATACTGATTGCGTTCGACGTGACATCGTTCAGGTCGAACTCCTGCCAGTCGATCTCGCTTCTTTTCTTGAGCAATCCTCTCATCCTGCCAATGATGTCGCCCGCACGCTGATCATCTGCCTGGATATCGAGAAGGATTTGGTGGATGAGCTGAAGGTCCGGGCTGTCATTTTGAAGCAGTACAGAAGCAGCCTCCGCGTTGTTTCTGATGGCCGACAGTGGCTGATTGAGTTCATGGGCAACGGAAGACGACAACGCCCCCGCCGTCGCAGACTGGTTCAGGTGGACAGCTTCGAGCAGGTGAAGTCGCGACCTGCTCTCTGCCTCCTGGCGACGGCGTCGCTCGAGAAGGAGGGCTGCGATGATGCCGGCCTGCATCAAAACGACACCAAACGCTCCTGTCACTGCCAGCCAGTGGCCTTCCCAGAGGCCCTTTTCCCTGTACATCTGGATGGTGCCCGCGGGCAGGTTCTTTTCCCCCAAGCCCCAACGCTTCAGTTGTCGCGCGTCGACGATGTAGGTCTGGGGCGCTTGAATATCCTTAATCGGCCTACCGGCAATGGCATCGAGGACCAGGTTGCCGACGGTCTGACCCAAGGTTTCAAATGTGACGGTATTGCCGCCGACGACCCCGTAGTTGATGTAGGTCTGGTAGGGGCCATAAACCGGAGCAGTGGCCGTTGCAGCAATTTTTCCTATCGCTTCGCGCGGTATGAAATTCCGCCCGGCCTGATCCTTGAAGACCGTCAACGCCAGTATGATGCTGTCGGCAGGGACATCGGCTGCCCGTTCAATGAATTGCTCGATCGTCAGGTTTTCGAGGTAAGTCGTTTCGTATGACTTGGAGAATTCGGCGAGGTCGGCGCGCGCCGTTGCCAGCCAACCCTGGTCGAACTCAGATGATCCGCCGATGATGTAGAGGTGACGGGCGCCGGGTTGCAGACCTCGCGCCATTTCCGCGGTCTTCAGAATGTCGAATGTCGTGAACGCGCCGATCACGTCATCGGGAAGGTCGATGTTTTCAGAGGTCGAGTTGCCGAAACCGGCCGCCACTATCTTCGCGTCGGGAGCGATGCTTGCCCGGTTTGTCGAAATGAAACTGGCCGACTCCTTGCCGAGCGCGACAACGACGTCCGGGCGACGGATGGCATACTTCTCTGCCATGTACCGCCCCAGTCGCTGGACATGTTCAGCCTCCGGAAACCGTGACAGGTCCAGGAACTCGGAGAACAGATCGATCTTCCCACTGGTTGCTTCAAGGAGCCGGCCTCGCAGTGCTTCCCCGGCAGCCGTGGTCGCAGCGATCCTTTCGTCATATGGATAAAGTATGAGAACCCGCGGCGGCCGATCGAGAGGCGGTGGTGTGGTTTGAGAGGCAGCGAATACGACCGAGGCCGTCAGAAAGAGGGGTGCCAGCAAGGCGCCAGCGTACTGCAGTCGACCTTCCCCCTTGCCTAAGGCCATCGGTCCACCCCCAAAGCCGGAGGATGATAACACCTTGTCGCTGAGGTGTCATGCTCCACCAGAGCCACTCATGGTTGCTCCGATTCCCCAAAGGGCAATATCGCGGAGGGAATGCTTTCGTTAGAGTCGATCCATGCCGGAAGAGAAGGAACGCGTAGTCCACGCCACTCTTGCCCTGGGGTAACAACAATGTTCCGCCACCTTGTCAACGCGCCACTCCACGTGGCTGCCGCCGTCATCTTTGGGACGTTCGCCTTCGCAATATCCGCGTACGCGCAAAGCGATCCCCTACCGTCCTGGAATGATACCGCGCCAAAATCGGCAATTGTGTCGTTCGTGGAGAGAGTGACAAAGCAGGGGGCGCCCGACTTCGTCCCGGAACCGGAACGGATCGCCGTCTTCGACAATGACGGGACTTTATGGGTTGAGCACCCCATGTACACCGAACTTGCCTTCGCCCTGGACCGGGTGAAGACGCTCGCTCCGCAGCATCCGGAATGGCAGAACGTCCAGCCATTTGAGGCCGTGCTCGACGGCGACATGAAGACACTCGCCGCATCAGGGGAAAAGGGTCTGCTAGAGCTCATCATGGTGACCCATGCGGGAATGACCACATCTGATTTTGAGAAGGTGGTGACCGACTGGCTTTCGACGGCCCGCGACCCGAAGTTCAAACGACCCTACACGGAACTCGTATACCAGCCGATGGTCGAGCTGCTTTCCTACTTGCGCGCCAACGGCTTCAAGACGTTCATCGTGTCGGGCGGCGGGGTTGAGTTCATGCGGCCATGGACGGAGGCGGTCTACGGCGTCCCGCCCGAGCAGGTTATCGGTTCCTCGATCAAGACGCAGTTCAAGATGCAGGACGACACGCCGACCTTGTACCGTCTGCCGGAAGTGAATTTCATCGATGACAAGGCCGGTAAGCCGGTTGGAATCAACCAGGAGATCGGTCGTCGTCCCATCGCAGCGTTTGGCAATTCCGACGGGGATCTCGAAATGCTGCAGTGGACGACAATGGCAGGCGCGCCCGCACGTCTCGGGGTCCTCATTCACCACACCGATGAGGAACGTGAATACGCGTATGACCGCAAGAGCGAATTCGGCCGCCTCGACAAGGCACTCGATGCGGCCGCGATCACAGGCTGGACCGTCGTCGACATGAAGACCGACTGGAAGAAGATCTTCAAGGACTAAGCGGCGCTGCTGTTTGGGAGATCGCTACACCAGGAAGTCTGTGACTTCAAAACGGGGCGTGGATGGTAATGCAACACGACCCCGTCACAACTGCGAGGACACATCCATGAAACTCGACCGATTGACTACGCTCATCCTGCTCGCAAGCGTGGCTATGAGCCCCGCCGCCTTTGCCCAGGACCCACCGAAGAAGCCGCACGTGCCGTTGGAAAAGACGATTGGCGTGGTCACGCCGACAGGGCCGGTCCCGTCATTGGCGGTGCTCAATTCGTCTGGCGCGAAAATGGAAAGCGGTAAGCTCATTCTGACCGGCGTGTCGGCCAATTCGATCGTCTTTGCCGATCGGCCGGTTCGGGCCGCAGGGCATGTGACGACCGAACAATTCATCATGCAGTGGGATGACGGCAAGGACAACTTTGCGGTCGACCCTCCGAACGCAACGGTGTCGGTTCTGGGCGGCGACGGTTCAGATGTCAGCGACGCTGTCGTGACGCTCAAGACCCCAAAACTGGATGGGACGACGCTCACCTTCGATATAACCGTTCTGGAGGGCAGCCTTAATGGTGCCTCCGGACCGGCAGCCCTCTTCATCGATCATTTCGGTGGTGGTGGCGGAGGGTTCGGTGGTGGAGGATTCGGCGGCGGAGGATTCCACGGAGGAGACTTTGCCGGTGGTAGCTTCGGCGGCGGAGGCAGATTCGGAGGAGACATGCGCGGAGGAGACTTTGCGGGCGGTTTCCGGGGGGACGACGTCCATGTCGGCGACACCAACATCAACCGTGTGGGAGGTACATACTGGCATGCGCCCGTCTATCACGGTGCCTGGTATCGTGGTGCTCCGGTTGCCGCGGGCGTGGTTGCAGGCGCTGCGGTGGGCGCGGCCGCAGCGCGACCCTACTACTACAACTCCTACTACAACGGTCAGCAATGTGGGTACTATCCGTTCCCGCCTTGCTATTGATCCCCAGCAAGGGACACGTCACCTTCGTGGCGTGTCCCTGCCGTCAGGAAAGCAAGACTGAGGCCAACGAGCCACAGTTTCAGGCATTCTGTGGCTCCAGCAAGTCCGAATAGCCGTTTCGGCTTGCCGAACTCCAATCCCGTCACGCACTGTCGACCCGGAAGCAATGCTGAGCGGTAAACGAGATCGGGGGATTCTCATGAAAACCATTCACTTGCCTGCGATCGTCATGCTCGCAGTCCTGTCGACCACATCGCTCGGCGATGCTGCTGATCTCACGCCCCTGGCACCCGAAGCGAAAACGGTGGAGACCCGCAGCGGCTGGGAGTTCACCGTGGCGCCCTACTTCTGGGCTGCCGGAATTTCCGGGAACGTGCGCCAATTCGGGCTTCCCGAGGTCAAGATCGATGCCGATTTTGGCGACATTCTCGACAATCTCGACTTCGCCTTCATGGCTACGGCCGAGGCACGTTATGACCGCTACAGCATTGTCGGCGACATCGTCTACGTCAAGCTGGGGGCCGATGCGCACACGCCGCGCGGCATCTTCGCCGATAGCGTCGGAGTGACGTCGGAGACTTTTGCAGGACTTCTAGGCGTGGGCTACGCCATACTCGAAGATCAGAATGGCCACCTCGACGTGTTCGGCGGCGTGAAAGTCTGGTCGGTGGAGACGGACATCTCATTCAACGGCGGACTTCTGGCCGGAGTGGAACGGGATGACAGCGCCACGTGGGCGGACGC
The DNA here is from genome assembly GCF_014851595.1 of Rhizobium sp. RHZ01. Taxonomy (NCBI): domain Bacteria; kingdom Pseudomonadati; phylum Pseudomonadota; class Alphaproteobacteria; order Hyphomicrobiales; family Rhizobiaceae; genus Rhizobium; species Rhizobium sp. RHZ01. The sequence goes on along the minus strand of NZ_JACUZZ010000015.1, from coordinate 31,181 downwards.
GGTCGTGGGCCTGCGCGGAAACTACTTCTTCACCTCGGAAATCTATGTCACGGGATGGGGGCTGGTGGGCGGTGGCGGCGCCGACGTCGACTGGGACGTGGGCCTCGGCCTCGGCTACAAGTTCAACGACACCATCTCGGCAGTGGCCGGATACCGAGCCATAGGCGTCAACTACGAGGACGACGGTTTTGTCTTCGACGTCGTCCAGCAGGGGCCGATCATAGGGGTAGCCTTCCACTTCTAGTGAAGGCGAACCCGCACAGTTCGATCTATCACCGCAACTGACGATCTTTGTGCTCGCCTTGGGAGAGCCTGATGTCCTGCAGGAACCGGAACAGGGATCCAGCCAGAAAGCAAAGCGACGCGATGAAAAGCACGGCGGCGCCTGGTTCGTGGCGGTACCCCAAGAATGCCACGACAAAGCCGAAGAGGAGTAACAGCGTCACCCCGATCCCGGCAAGGACAGCGAGGTGCAAGGCACTGTTCAAGAGCAGCTCCCGCCGCCTGAGTTCGCCGATCTCCTGCTTTAGCCTGGCTCGAACGAGATCAGCTTCATCGATCTCACGCAGGTTTCTGATCCGCTCGGTAACGGTGGAGATCCGGTTGACGAGCACGGCCACCATCGCCGCGACGCCGTTGAGCATGAACGCGGGCGCCACCGCGTGATTGATCATTGTTGAAAGCTGATCGGCCTCGACTGACATCAGGCACCTTCGATCTCGACGGCACGAACAATGCGCCGCTACGGAATGACATTGACGGCGCGCGCAGCCACGAGCACGAGCGTCAACAGAGCAATGGCACTTTCGACCATCATCAGTCCCTTCGCACGTCTTGTCATCGGCAGCACGTCGGTGGGACTGAAGGCAGCCGCCGTATTGAACGCGAGGGAAAGATAGTCGACGTAGAGCGGTCGCCAGTCCGGCGCGGCTAGTTCGGGAGCCGACGCCTGCGGGAAAAGCCAGTCGGGTCGTCCTGCCATGCTACGCGCGAGGCGCGCGGGACCACCCGCGTCGATCTGCCAGTACAGCAGCGAGAAGGTCAGGACGTTGCTGATCCAGATCGTAAAGGATGACGTCAACAGCGAAACCGAACGCGTCTCGGGCGGATGAACGGTGATGATCCCGACCATGTCGCCAAGCTCCGCTGCCGTATTCCCCGCGTAAACACCGGCGAGCAGCATGATCGCGACATGCTCGACCCGCAGCCACACGGCATTGTCGCTGGAAAGCGTGACAAGGACCATCGGCACAATGGCTGCCACCAGAACCGCGTATGATATCCACCGTGGCAGGGCGTAGACGTGATGCGGCAGCACCTCCAGAAAGGCAAACACCCCGAGGATTGCCAGCACCGGAGCCCACCGCGGTTCATCATGATCTGCTTGGGTGAAATCGCTCATCGTTCGGCCCTCTGCAGTTGGGCATAGTGATATAGCGGCCGCCATGTGACGGCCGCTACAAATGTCGTTATTCGCCTGCGCGTCAGTCGTGACCAGTCTTCATTTCGCGGACCTGCTGCATCACTTGCTCCAGATTATAGCTTGCAGGGCTCTGAAGCGGCGGAAAGTCGATGTAGGTCTCGAGATGCTTCAGCCACAACTGCTGGCCGATGGGCAGGATATTCCAGTCATAGACATAGGCGGTGGACGGTGACGCGATGGCCCCGCCTGTACCGAAGAGCGTCTTCAACTGTTGTCCGACCGAGGTTTCAAACGGGTCGCGCTTGATGTTGACGACCTGCGTCCAGGCGTAAGGCTGCACGCCGCCGATGAATCCAGCCGGATCGTCTGAGACCATGGCGAAGTACATCTTCCAGTTCTTGTAGCGGACTGCCGACGGCTCCTTGCCGGAATAGTACAGGAACGAGTCGCGCTTGGATGGCGACTTGCCTTCCAGGAAGTCGCGCTGATCAATCCCGTCGAGCGTGGTCTTGACGATGCCAGGATACTTGCCTGCCTCGATCTCTTTTTTCAGGCCGTCCCCCTTGGGCCCACCGGCGATATTCACAAAGGTCGGCAGCCAGTCAAGGGCCGAGAACATCTCATTCTTGACCGTACCGGGCTCGATGTGCCCCGGCCAGCGAACGACGAGCGGTGCACGCATGCCGCCTTCCCAAGTGCTGAGCTTTCCGCCCTTGAACGGAGTGGTGCCACCGTCCGGGAATGTGATCGTCTCGGCGCCGTTATCGGTCGTGAAGACGACGATGGTATTGTCGAGTTCGCCCATCTCCTCGAGCCTCTTCAAGACGTAGCCGATGTTGTCGTCCATCTGCTTCATCCCGGCTTCGTTGACGCCCCAGTCCTTGCCGCCCTGCTCACCCACCATGTTCAGGTACTTGTCCGGCAGCACGGTGGTGATGTGCATGCGCGCGGGGTTGTACCAGACGAAGAACGGCTTGTTGGTCTTCTTCGGGTCGTTGCGGTCGAGGAAATCGATGACCTTGGCGGAGATCTCTTCGTCAACCGTCTTGGAGCGCTCGAGCGTCAGTGGCCCTGCGTCCTTGCATGACTGGTTGGCCGGGGACCCGTCGGACGATGTGCACGCGAGCATTGGACGCGGCGGCGTCAGGCAGGTCGTGGTTTTTGCATCCACCGCCGCCGGATCTTCCGCCATGCCAGGAATGGGCGTGTTCCTGCAAGGTGGCGCGATCCCCTGCTCGGTTGAGGTCTTGTTGATGTCGGGGAAGCTCACCCCCTGCATGGCGTCGAGGTGATAGAGATAGCCCCAAAATTCCTGGAACCCGTGTGCCGTCGGCAGGGATTCGGTGGTATCTCCGAGATGGTTCTTGCCGAATTCCCCTGTCGAGTAGCCGAGATCGTACAGGAACTTGGCGAGGTGAGGCGTGCCGGCCCGCAGGTAGGACGGACTTCCGGGAATCTCCGGCAGAACCATGCCGACGCGCACCGGCTGCATGCCGGTAATGAACGCGGTCCGCCCTGCCGTGCAGCTCTGCTCGGCATAGTAGGTCATGAACTTCGCGCCTTCCCGGCCGATGCGGTCGATATTGGGGGTTTCACCGACCGCGAGGCCTTGGTGATAGATGCTCGGCTGCATCCATCCGATGTCGTCTCCCATGATGAACAGGATGTTGGGCTTCCTCTCCTCCTGCGCATGTATTGTCGCGGTACTCGCAAGCAGGCTGCCCGCGACCGCCATTGCGGTTGTTATCAGCTTCGTGGTCCGTCTCATTTCGAATGCCTCCCTCTGGGGGCCGCCTCGATGACGGCCAAGGTTGGTTGAAAGACGAGTCAAAGCAAAAGAGGGTTTTCTCGGCGGCACCCAGTTCACTACCCAATGGCTGGTCTGCTCCGGTAAAGACGCGGCTCACGGCCGTAGGTGACCCTCGACTTGCAGAAGAGGACTTCCACTCTTCCAACCATTTTCTACAGTGTATTAGATGATGCAGATATTGCCCTTTAGGGAATCGCCGTGATCAACCGCTGTGCTTGCCAGCGATGGAAGCCGTCAGCGACGACGCATTCTTTGCGAGCGCGACGTGCCTCCCTAAGGGGTAAAGGCGGCGACCGAAGTGAGGCAAACGTCACAACGCCGGAACGTCTGGGCTGATCGGAGGGGGTGACCAAGCCGGACGCCGGCGCCCGCCATTCCTCGTATAATTCCGGTGACAGTAGGCAAAAGTAAGCCTTTAGCCTGTCGGCCAGCGGATGCCGGCGACACGGGCCGCAGGGAACAAATCCCTGGAAGAAGTGGTGGGCCCAGAGCGACCCGAACCCCCAACCAAGCGGTTATGAGCCGGTGGACGACTTGTTAGGTTCGGCTCAATTCCATCAGTCGCTTCAGGGGTTGAATCACTTATTTCGTTGGACGGCCGCGACGCAAATTTTGAGGCGGTCGCTCTCCTTCTGTCGGTTCGAGCAACAGCTCAAAAATCTTGCAGTGCAATACAGAGGCAATCTTTCCTAAAGAATCGACTCCGAGATTCACCTGTTTCCGCTCGAGTTGAGAGATTGAGACACGCTCCAATCCCGCTTCAAGCGCAAGGCGCTCCTGGGAGAGGCCTCGGCGAACTCGAAGTTTCTTCACATTCCAAGCGAGTAGATCACGTGGCGACATCCGCCCACCTGATCATTCTGTTGGGAATAAAATAACTGGCTATTCTATACAAATAACGATAGACTCTCCATGCTCACATGGCGAGCAGAGGAACGAATCGGTGGAACTACGCCAACTCACCTATTTCAAAGCGGTGGCCGAGGAACTGCACTTCGGTCGGGCGGCAGCCCGGATGCACATTGCCCAGCCGGCCTTAAGCAACCATGTGATGTCGCTGGAAAGGGAGCTTGGCTGTCCGCTGTTCATCCGCTCGACCAGAAGGGTGGAACTGACCAGGGCAGGGGAAACCTTTTACGATCGCTGTGTGCGGATCTTGAGCGACATCGACCTGACCACCGAACTGACGCGGGCAGCCGGCGGCAGCCGCATCCGCCAGATCAGGATCGGCAGCATCTACCCCGCCACCATGGGCATGCTGCCAACCTTCCTTGCCAAGATCGCCCGCAAGTTTCCGGATGTCCGCATCCATATTGCGTCGGGCAATACCAGCGAGATCATCCGCGGCCTGGAGACCGGCCAGCTCAATCTGGGCTTCATCCGCCCGGTGGAAAACATCGGCTCCTTGCGCTTCGTCTCGCTTGCGCATGAGCGCTACTACCTGGCGGTCGGCCATGCCAATCCGCTGGCAGCCAGGGACGAGATCAGCATCGATGATCTGCGCACTCAGAAGATCATCGCCTTTAACCGGCAGAACCTGTCGTTCACCGAACGTTACTTCAATGAGAAGTTTGCCGAATACGACCTCACCGCCAACATCGCCTTCAGCTGCGATGACACCTATGCGCTGGTGTCGCTGGTCTCTGCCGGGCTTGGCATCGGCTTTGCGCCGGAATGGACGCTTGATCTTCCCAATCGCGGCTTCGAGCTGAAGAAGGTAAGCGGGATCGACTTCCGGATCGGGCTTGGGATCGCCTGGAACAAAGAGGATCCAACCGCTGGCCGCGACGATATTGTCGATATTGCGAGGTCGCTGGCAAGGGCAGGGGGACGCTCGTGACCTGCGACTGCAAGACACCGTTCGACTTTGGCGAGGAGGGGATCAGCCGTAGCAAAATCGTGCCATGACGGTGGTTGGCTATTTCCGCTAACGTCATTTCAGTTGCAATGTACGCTCTTGGCCGCATAGCGGACGTCATCGCCATTGCAGAGTATAGGCTCGACCGTTACGATTGCTGCGCTCAGGCTAAGCCAACCAAGAGTGGCGGCAAAACAATGCCCGCAAATGGATTCAAGAACCTGTCAGAACGAATAAGAAGCTTTCCAACGCCGGTAGCAGGGCTGGCGCTTGGCATCGCGAGCCTTGGCTTGTCGTGGGAAAATCTGCTTCCTGGCGTTGGGCTTGCCGAAACCGGTGCCGTGATTGCTGCGTTTCTGCTCATTCTGCTGAGCGTGCGGTTCGTCCTTCACCCGAAAACGCTTTCCCGCGACCTCGCTAATCCCGTGGTGGGCGGTGTGGTCGCTACGTATGCAATGGCTTGGATGCTTGTCTCGATAAGTCTCTGGCAGTCCAATCATCTGGCCGGGGCGTTGCTATGGTTGTTCGGGCTGTGCATGCATGTTGTCTTCTTGGCGTTGTTTGCCAGAAACAGAATGGCGGTTCGGTTCGAACTGCCGCATATGGTGCCCAGCTGGTTTATTCCCCCGGTCGGCGTCATTGTTGCCGCCGTGTCCTATCGAGGCCCGCACGAAGGACCTTTGTTCTTGTTGGCGGTTACTGCGTTGTATTTCGGGATGGTTATCTACGCGCTGATGCTGCCGGTAATGTTTTACCGGTTCATCTTTGCGGAGAACGTTGCGGTTACAGCTATGCCGACGCTGGCGGTCCTCGCGGCCCCGGCCAGCCTGTCGCTGACAGGATATTTGTCGTTGGTCGACGACCCGCAACCATTGCCAGTTATTCTGCTGATGGGAATCTCGGTGCTGATGACTGCCATTGTGTATGTCGCGTTCGTACGATTGCTTGCGCTCCCGTTCTCGCCCGGGTTTTCGGCTTACACTTTCCCCTTGGTCATCGGGGCGACGGCGCTTTTCAAAACTGCCGATCAGCTGGAGGTCTGGCAAATCCGACAGAAACTAATCGACCAAACCCACGGGCTGGCGGTCTTCGAATTGCTGATTGCGACCGCAGTTGTCGTCTACGTGATTGCACGGTTCGGTCAGTTCGCGTGGACACACTGGTGGCAAGTGCCTCGACCCGACTTGCTGGAGGCATAGTCACGGAAAGATTGCCCAGGTAAGTCGGAAGCAACCGCCACGAGCGTTGAGGGATATCATCGTGTGGTCGGAATTGGGACGTAAAGCGGGCTTCGCAATGACCGCGATCGGCCCATTAGCGGACAGGTGTTATGGCCAGGAGCAGTGCGAAGAGGGCCTAAGGATACTTGAATCCACCCCGGCAGACCAGTGAACTGGATGACGAGACCTGACGTTGGTCAGGGGCACTTCACGAGAGCTAGCTGGCGCAACAGAGGGAGCGATGAAGGGCGCGCCTCCGATGGCGTCGTCACTGTTCCTTCATGGCCACCGGAAGCAGATGGATTATCGCTCGCAGCGAGCCGTCCCATCAACGAGACAGGAAAAGCGAAATGTTTCTGTCCTTCAACATTGAGCGCGTAACGCCGCCGAAAAGGCGTTGCTGTAGCCTTGGGTGGTTATAGGCGCCCATTACAATCATATCGGCGGCGACATCAGTTGTATGTTGCCTCAAGGTTTCATCCACGCTGCGTCCGGCACTTATCAGCCGGGTCGACTTCGACTCCATGGACTTCCCTCCTTGAACGATGAGGTCAGTCCATCGCGTTCCGAAAAATCCTCCTTGATATCTGTCAAAGCGCGGCTCGAGGGACGAGCACGTTTCGGCCCTCACGAGGACGTCATCGGGACGTAATCGCGACCGCTGTCGATCGTTGTGGGCCGGTCATCGAGAGACAATTCGGCGATCCGTGGCTTTGATTGAGCGATAATCTTGCCCCGGCGGATGACCCAAAGCCGGGTGGGCTTGAGCCGTAATGCCTCAATCGGGTCGGCTGCCTGCAGGACAACAAAGTCCGCGTTGCAGCCTTTCATCATGCCATAACCTTCAAGACCCATCGTCTTTGCAGAGTTCAGCGTAAGGGCGTCGAAGATCTTTTTCTTGTCAGCGATGCCGGCCATCTGCGCGACATGGATCGCCATATGTCCGACTTCCAGCATGTCGCCCGAGCCCATCGAATACCAGGGATCCATCACGCAGTCCTGCCCGAAGGAGACGTTTAGCCCGACATCCATCAGTTCACGCACACGTGTCATGCCGCGGCGCTTGGGATATGTATCGTGCCTGCCCTGTAGCATGATGTTGATCAGGGGATTGGGGATGACATTGATTTCGGCCTCGGCCATCAGCGGGATGAGCTTTGAGACATAGTAGTTGTCCATCGAATGCATCGAGGTAAGGTGGGAACCGGCAACACGTCCCTGAAGGCCGAAACGCACAGTCTGGGCGGCCAGCGTTTCAATGTGACGCGACATCGGATCGTCCGTCTCGTCGCAATGCATGTCGACCGGAAGTCCACGATCAGCGGCGATCCTGCACAGCGCCTCGACAGACGCGCGGCCGTCTTCCATCGTTCGCTCGAAGTGCGGAATACCGCCGACAATGTCGATCCCCATGTCGAGGGCACGGTTCAGTGACTCGACGCCGGCTTCCGCCCGGTAATAGCCATCCTGCGGAAAGGCAACGAGTTGCAAGTCGATGTAGGGTTTTACCCGTTTTCGAACCTCGATCAGAGCCTCGGCGGTTACCAGACGTGGATCGGACGTATCGACGTGGCTTCTGATGGAAAGAAGGCCCTGGCTTACGGCAAGGTCGCAGTAGCGCAGGGCGCGATCGACCAGCGCCTCCTGTGTCAATGACGGACGAAGCTCGCCCCAGAGCGAGATGCCTTCCAGCAGCGTGCCGGAGATGTTCATTCGCGGCAGGCCGAGTGACAGCGTGGCATCCATATGAAAATGGGGATCGACGAAGGGAGGCGTCACCAGCCGGCCCGTTGCATCGATTTCCGTGCCGGCAGACGCCTGGATCTGATGCTCGACGGCAGCAATCTTTCCGTTCTCCACTGCAATGTCGATCCCGGTGCGGCCATCGGGGAGGTTCGCTTTCCTGATGATCAGTTCGAACATTGGGTCTCCTTTTATCGTTCGCCACGGCGGTAGGATTGCATCAGGGCCTGAGGAACGCGCGCGCGGCGGGCCATGACGGCAAGCGCCAGGATCGACAGGACATAAGGCGTCATCAGAAAGATCTGATAGGGGATACCCTGGACGACGGTCTGCAGGCGAAGCTGGAAAGCGTCGAAGAAGGCAAAGAGCAGCGCTCCGAAAAGCGCACGCCCGGGTCTCCAGGATGCAAAGACGACGAGCGCAATGCAGATCCACCCACGACCCTGGACCATGGTCGGGAAGAAGCTGTTGAAGGCTGACAGCGTCAGGAACGCGCCGCCCATGCCCATCAACGCGCTGCCGACGATCACCGCACCATAGCGTATTCGGATCGGATCGACGCCCTGAGCCTCTGCCGCATGCGGGTTTTCGCCGGTCATGCGAATTGCAAGACCAAGCGGCGTGCGAAAGACGACATAGGCAAGAAGGAGCGCAATGAGGATGGCGAGATAGGTGGGTGCTGTCTGCGTGAAAAAGGCCGGTCCAACAAATGGCACGGTGGAAAGGCCAGGGGTGCTGATTGGCTGGAAGGGGACGATCGTTGGCGGTGTGCCGGCCACGGGGACGATCAGACGGAACACATAGTAACTGAAGCTTGAGGCAAACAGGGTCACGCCAAGACCTGAGACATGCTGGGACAGGCCGAGCGTAACGGTCATCGCGGCGTGCAGGAAACCAAACACCATGCCTGCCAGCGCAGCCACAAAGAGACCGGTCCAAAGGTCAGCGCCATGATAGACCGCAAGCCAGCCGATCATCGCGCCGAAGGTCATGATGCCCTCGATGCCGAGGTTAAGAACGCCGGCTCGTTCGCACAGAAGTGCGCCAAGAGTGCCAAAGATCAGAGGAGTGGCAATTCGAAGGATCGCCGCCCACAGGCCCGCCGATGAGATGATGTCGACAATAACGTTCATCGCCGGATCCTGTATTGGGTGAAGAACAGGGCAACGAGCATCGTCAGGAGCGACAGCGCTACCGTTACATCAGCGATGTAGGTTGGTATGGCGAGGCTGCGGCTCATGCCGTCGGCACCGACGAACATGGTTGCCGTGAACAGTGCCGCGAGCACGACGCCGAGCGGGTTCAGGTTGGCGAGCATCGCGACGACGATTCCTGAATAGCCGAAGCCAGGAGACAGATCCGTGGTGACGTAGCCCTTGACGCCGAGGACCTCGATTGCGCCGGCAAGTCCCGCAAGGCCCCCGGAAAGGCAGGCAACCTTGACCAGGGTCCGCGTCAGCGGCACGCCGGCAAACGCTGCACCCTGCGGACTGAGGCCTGCAGCGCGTGACTGCATGCCAAAGACCGTCCTCGTCTGCAGGAAATGGATGATGACAGCAAGGACGATCGCAATCAGGAGGCCGATATGGAGCCGCGATCGCGCAACCAGCTTCGGCAGCATGGCATGGTCGACCACTGACTGCGACTGCGGCCACCCAAAGGCCATTGGATCCTTCAGCACACCGTTGATCAGCATGGAGACAAAAAGCAGCGCGATGAAGTTGATCAGGAGGCTGGTCACCACCTCATCAACAGAGAAGCGCAGTCTGAGCCACAGCGGGATGAGGATCAGTACCATGCCCGCAACAGCACCGATCAATAGCAAGGCGGGAATGAGGATCGGGCCCGGCAGGCCTGCCAGCATGTTGGAGCCGCAGGCGGCGACTGCGATAGCGCCGACGTAGAACTGGCCTTCCGCGCCGATATTCCAAAGCCTCGCCCGAAAGGCCGTCGCGGCAGCAAGACCGGTCAGGATAAGGGGCGTCGCCCGGGTCAAGGTCTCGGTCGCCGAGAGACGTGAGCCGAAGGCGCCAATCAGGATGCGCCGATAGGCTTCCAGGACCGGCGCGCCGGCGATTGCGATCAGAATGCCGGCAAGCAGAAGTGCTGAGACGACGGCAGCGATCGGCGAACCGACCAGGAGATAGACCGGCCGATGCTCGCGGCGTTCAAGGCGCATGTCTGATCTCCGTAGGTGTCTCACTCCAGTCGCCCGCCATCATCAGGCCCAGGCGGCGTGCATCGACGTCGCCCGCGTCGACCGGTGGCGACAGCCTGCCACCAACAATCGCCTGGATGCGGTCAGCAAGCGCGATCACTTCATCAAGATCCTCGGAGATCAACAACACCGCAGTACCCTGCCTGCGGGCTTCAAGAATCCGGGCGTGGACGGCGGCAACTGCGCCCTCGTCGAGACCGCGTGCCGGCTGGGCGGCGATCAAAATACGGGGACGCTGCTGCAGATTCCTGCCGAGGATGAGCTTTTGCATGTTCCCACCCGACAGGAGGCGGGTACGGCTGCGCGGCGCACCACCTCTCACGTCAAAGGCATCGATGATCTCCCGGGCAAACGTCATGCCTGCCTTGCGGTCCACCATTCCAGCCCGGGAGAAAGCAGGAAGACGCTCGAGCACGACGTTTTCCCATATCGCCATTTCGCCGATCGCCCCTTCCTTGTTTCGGTCTTCGGGAATGCGGCCGATGTCAGCTGCTACGACGTCCGCCACGTCGAGATTGCCGACATTTTTTCCGAACAGGATGAGGTCACCCGCCGTGCGGGACAGCACGCCGGACAACAAGGCTGCCAAGGGCGCCTGGCCGTTGCCGGAAACGCCGATGATCCCGAGCACCTCGCCTTCGCTGAGTTGGAAGTTGATGCTCTTCAGCCTGTCAACCCCGCCAACTCTGGAGGTGATGCCAACGCCTTTGAGGACAACCGCGCCGGGTGTCGATGGTTCGCGAACGGGGCGGCTGACCCGGTGACCCACCATCAGTTCAGCGAGTTCGTCCTTGCTGGTTTCCGACTGAAGACGCTCGGCGACCATCCTGCCGCCGCGCAGCACGACAATCCGGTCGGCCGCGGCCATGACCTCATCCAGCTTGTGGGAAATGAAGATCACCGACAATCCCTGACGGGCCATCTCCTTCAACGTCGAGAACAGCCTTTCGGCCTCGATATTGGTGAGAACGGCGGTGGGTTCGTCGAGGATCAGGATTCGAGCATCGTTGAAAAGCGCCTTGAGAAGCTCGACCCGTTGCTGTTCCCCGACCGAAAGATCACCGAGTCGCTCGTCAGGATCGACCTTGAGGCCGAAACGATCCGAAATAGAAAGAAGCTTCCTGCGCGCGGCATTTGTACTCGAGCGCAACGCCCAGAGTTTTTGCGTTCCGGTCATGATGTTCTCGATGACCGTGAGATTTGGCGCGAGCGAGAAATGCTGGTGCACCATGCCAACGCCAGCCCGGATTGCCTCGCGGGGCCTCCCCGGCGGCAGCTCACGGCCATGGATCACGATCCGGCCGGTGTCTGGCACATAGTGGCCAAAGAGAATGCTCATCAACGTCGTCTTGCCGGCGCCATTCTCGCCAAGAAGTGCGATAATTTCTCCTTCCTTCAGCGACAGCGAAATGTCGTCGTTGGCAAGGTTGTCGCCGAACCGCTTTGAGACACGGGAGATATCGAGCACGGTGGTCATGCAGCCGATTCCGCAATTGGGAAGGGATGTTGCCACCTTCCTTCGGCTTCCAGTCTGAAGGCAAGCGACAGGAGCTGCAGATCGCGGCCGATTGGCGCCATCAGCTGGATCGGTAGCGGCAGGCCGGCGGCATCTGATCCGAAAGGAAGCGTCAAGGCAGGGACTCCCGAGACATTGGCGAGTGGCGCGAGCGGCGCGAAGGCAGCCATGCGTTCGAAATGCAGCTCGATGTCGGCATGATCCGATGGGAACGAACCGACCGCAAGTGGTGCCGACGACAGCATTGGGGACAGAACGCAATCAACCTTGTCGAACAGGGCCCACATATGATGGCTGACGAGAACAGCCTTGTTCAGCGATGCCCAAAGGGCGGCGGCAGGCATCGCGCTGCCCTGTTCGGCGACTGCCTGTGTCAGGCGCTCGGCCATTGCCATGTCGAGGGCAAGGTCCTGGACCAGGTTGAACAGGTTGACGGCGACAATGTCCTCGAAAACGCGCGCGCTGTCTCCTACGGTGGTTTCAAGATCACTCCACCGCAGACGGACGATCTCGTGGCCGTCGATCTCGAGCGCGGTGGCCGCCGCCTCGACAGCATCCAGCCGGTCAGCGGCGGTTGGAAACCGCACGCCGGTATCCGTCAAGAGGCCGATCTTCAGGCGGGACGAAGGGGGGGCTGTCATGGACACATCTGGAAAAGGGCCGCGCGCTTTACCGCTCAACGCCGTGAGAGCGAGCTCGGTGTCCCGGACCGAGCGCGTCACGACGAATTCGCTCGCGATGCCACCGAGATGATTACCGAACGAAGGACCCGCTGGCATGGCGCCCCGGCTGGGCTTCAGGCCAACCAGGCCGCAGCAGGCGGCGGGAACCCGAATGGAACCGCCAGCGTCGGTCGCATGTGCTGTTGAAACGATGCCGGCGGCAACAGCTGCGGCGGCACCACCCGATGAACCGCCAGCAGTTCGCGATCGGTCATGCGGATTTCGACAGACCGGACCAATCGTTGGCTCACTTGCGAGCGACAGCCCGAATTCAGGACTCGTGGTCAGCCCAAACAGGCAAAGGCCGGCCGCGCGGAACCGCGCCGCAAGCTCGGAATCCGCATCGCCGGAGTCTCGCTTGAAAAGACGTGAACCGGCTGCAACCGGCAGTCCTTTGAACGGACCGCCAAGATCCTTGGCAAGCGTCGGCACCCCACCAAACGCACGCGCAGTAAAACGGATCGGGGCCGACCGACGCTCGTCGTCGGCCGCCTGGGCTGCCGCCATCCCCATGGACGCATCAAGATGAGTAATGGCACCAAGACTGGAAAGGCGGGTGGCAGCGGCCAGGGACAGCCGCATCGCCTCCGTTGCGGTCAGTTGGCCGGAACGGATCAGTTCCGAAACGTCGGTGGCGTCTACTGGCCGTTTGCCGGGCATGGATCGGCCGAATTACTTGGGCTGTTCCATGTTCTGCGGCACCTCAAACTTGCCGGCCTTGATGTCGGCGCGCTTGGCTTCCATGGCCGCTTCCGCGTCTGCCGGTGCCACGCCCTTCACAAAGACGATGTCGCTTCCGCCTTCCTTCATCAGGCCGAAGGCCGTGTAGTTGCGGCCGACTGGCTTGCCCGCAGCCACATCGGCAATCGCCGCATTCAGAATGGGCCGGAATCCCCAGAGGGCATTCGCAAAGACGGTGTCGGGATAGCGCGGGGTATAGTCTATCAGTGATCCGACAGCCTTGATCTTGCGTTCCTTGGCTGCATCGGCAGTGCCGATGCGCTCGCCAAACAGGATGTCCGCACCAGCATCGATCTGGGCAAGGCCCGCCTCGCGCGCCTTCGGCGGATCGAAGAACGTCCCAATAAAGGCAACGAGATGCTTGCAGTCAGGATTGACCGATTTGACACCTTCGGCGAAGGCGTTGATCAGCATGTTGACCTCGGGAATAGGCATGGCACCAACGGAGCCGACCACGTTCGACTTGGTCATCTTGCCTGCCAACATTCCCGCGAGATAGGCGCCGTCGTAATTCCAGGTGCCGAAGACGCCGAAATTGCTGCCTTCTTCCTTGCCACTCGATCCAAGAACGAAGGCCGTGTCGGGGTAATCGGCAGCCACCTGGCGCGCTTCCTTTTCGACAGCATAGGCTTCGCCGATGATCAGCTTGTTTCCTTGCTCGGCATATTCGCGCATGGCGCGGGGATAGTCGGTCCCGGAAACGCCTTCTGAAAATACATATTCAATCACGCCTTCCTTGGCGGCGTCCTGCAAGGCCTTGTGAAGACAGGAATTCCAGGCGTTCTCGACAGGCGAGGCATGGATGCCTGCCACCTTCAACGGGGCGGCGGCGCGGGCGATCGGCGCCAACCCGCTGACGCCCAGGGCAATGCCCGAGGCCACGAGCGCGCGACGTGACATGAGAAGGTCTTTTGTCATGATTGTTCCCCTTTTTTTACCGTTTGGTTCAAAACCATATGGAGGGGCTAAAAAAGTGTCAAGCGAGGTCCGGGTTTAAAAAATGGGCATAGCCAATCGCCGACGGCAACATCGTGTGTTGCCGTCGGGCTGGCGGTTCCAGTGCTGCTGATGCGCCTGGGGTTTTCGTTGCGGAGCCAGCTGTTGGACCCACAGACGAGGTGACTTGCCGCCGCGACGCTTGCCGGGCCGGAAGGGTCGTCGATGAACTGAGTGCAAAGGAGCAAGTTGTCCTGCGTGCCGGCTCCGCCGTCGCGCCCTCAGCGCACCCGATCGGCCCATGATGTCGCGGGGCGTGCTCAGAAGCTAACGGGCGATGGGATGATGATGCTCACGTCTCGCCGGGAAGGATATGTGATGCCTCTGGACGCCATGACACCCAGATCCGCCCGCCAGGCTCGAGCTTGAGGCGATCCAATTCCTCGTGGCTCTTTTGTGCCTTGATTTCGATATGACCAGAAGCTTCCAGATGAACCACGGCGGTGGCGCCGACGAATTCCTCGCCGACGACGGAAGCCTCGAGACAGTTCCACTCAACGGAAGGCCGCTCCGGGGTCAGCTGAATACAGTCGCTGGAGATCGCAAACGTCGCCTTGTCTCCGGCAGACAATTGCCGGGCAGGGGTATCGGCAACACGAAATTCGCCAACAGGCGTCGCGATCTTCATCGCGCCTGCAGCGGCAGCAGTCACCTTGCCGGGGAAGATGTTGGACGAACCGAGAAACTCTGCCACGAAGCGCGTGCGAGGTGTCCGGTAAATCTCTTGCGGCGTGCCTGTCTGTTCGATCTTGCCGCGGCTCATGATCACGACACGGTCGGCCATGGAGAAGGCTTCCGACTGGCTGTGGGTGACATAGACAAAGGTGATCCCAAGCTCACGCTGCAGGTTGGCGAGCACTGTTTGCATCCGGACCTTGAGGTGGGCGTCAAGCGCCGAGAGCGGCTCGTCGAGCAGCAGGATCTCTGGTTCGGTGACCAGCGAGCGGGCAAGCGCCACGCGCTGACGCTGGCCGCCGGAAAGGTGGGCGACATTCCGGTCGGCGAACTCCGAGATCTGCATTCGGTCCAGCCACTTCTCGACGCGTTCTCGGCGCTCTTCTTTCGCGACGTCGCGCATCCGCAGGCTGAACTCGATGTTTTCCCGGACCGTGAGGAAGGGAAAGAGCGCCAGGCTCTGCCAGACCATCGGCGTGTCGCGTTGCCATGTCGGCAGCTCGTTGATGCGTTTGCCGGCAAGCCGGATTTCGCCATCGCTCGGTGTTTCCAGACCCGCGAGCATGCGCAGTGTCGTCGTCTTGCCGCAACCCGAGGAGCCCATGATGGCCAGAAACTCCCCCTTGTTGATCTCGAGGTGGATTGGGCTGACGGCGGTAAAATTGCCGTAGCGTTTCGAAACTCCGTCGAAAGCGACCAGGGGCTGCTCTGTCATGACTGCCGGGCTCCATTGTTGATCGAGGATGGTGGGTTGCCTCGCGTCATGAGAAGGGCCTGAGCGACGATCACCAATGTGATTGAGGCAAGGAAAACGAAGGTGCCGATGACATTGATGCGCGGGCTGACTTGTCCCTGCAAAAAGCCGAGCACTTTCACCGGCAGGGTCTCGTTGAGACCGGACACGAACCATGATACCGCAAACTCGTCAAAGGACACGGCCATGGTGATCATGAGAGAGGCAAAGATTGCCGGCTTGCAGAACGGGATGATCACATTGCGCATTGCCTGCCATTCCGACGCACCGAGGTTCCATGCGGCTGCTTCCAGCGACGGGTCCATCTGTGAAAGCCGCAAGCGGGTGATTGCCATCGCAAACGGTGCACACATGACCACGTGCGCAATGATGACCGAATGAATGGCCCCTGAAAGCTCGACGTTTGAAAGAAAGGCCAGCATCGCAAGTCCAAGGATAACGACCGGAATCGTCGGGGGCAGCAGCGCCAGGGCGACATAGATCGTCTTGCCAAAGAACCGGTAGCGGAAATCAGTATAGGCTGCACCGAAGCCGAGGAGCGTCGAAGTACATGAGACGGCGATGCCGACGATAAGGGTATTGCGCAAGCCTTCAAAGACGAGCGGGTCGGCAGCCACTGCTTTGTACCAGACGGTCGAGAATCCTCCGAGCGGAAGCGAGGGAAACCGGTCGACATTGAAGGAAAAGACAAAGCTTGCGGCGATAGGCGCGAAAATGAAAGCGAGGGCCAGCACGATATAGGCCTGCAGGGCCAGGTCGATCGCCAGGTTGCGATTGTGGTTCATTGCCCGCGCTCCCGATAGGCAAAACGAACGGCGGCAAAGGCAACAGCGAGAAGGGTCGCGATCATGACAAGCGCGATGACTGCTGCACGCGGCCATTGTTGACCGGATTTCGTGGTGTCCGTGATCAGGATGGACAGTGTTGGCGGATCGCCGCCACCGAGATAGAGGGGGCTTACAAAGTCGCCAAACGTAAGGATGAAGCAGAACAGCGCTGCAATGACCAGGCCGACCTTGGCAGCCGGAATGACGACTTCGACAACAGTGCGCAAGCGTCCGCAGCGAAGGTTATGCGCCGCCTCGATCAACGTCCTGTCGACAAAGACCAGGCTGAACAGTTGCAGCAGAATGACCAGCGGCAAGCTGAGCGTGAGATACCCGACGAGCTGGCCAAACACGGAATTGAGCATTCCGAATGGTCCGATACCTGCCTTGGCAAACAGGGCATTGAAGATGCCGTTGTCAGACAGGAATATCTGCCAGGAATAGATCCGCACGAGGTAGCTGGTGAAGAATGGCAACACCATCAAGAAGACGATGCAGCGCCGAGCCTGTTCCGACAGCTTGTACGCGACGGCATAGGCACAGGGAAAGGCAATAGCGCTGGTGATCGCCGCCGCTGTTGCGGCAAGACCGAGGGTCCTGAGATAGGCCTCCCAGAAGACACCGCGGCTAAGGACATAGGTCCAGTTGGTGAAGACGAAGGCTGGCTCCATGCGAAAGTTGCGCACGGTCCAGAAGCTGAGCGCCATGAGGAAGATAAGCGGCGCCAGGAAGAAGGTCAGTTGCCAGACAAGGAGCGGCACCGAAAAGGTGAGCCCGTAAAGCGTGATCGATTTCCGCATTCTTAGGGTTCCCGAACGAGACGAAACCGCCGGCCGCTTCGTGGCGTGGTCTGGCTCGGCAACAGGCGTAACGCTTGTTGCCAAGGCCGCGGCGACGGAAGGTCTCATGCGCCCTTGTAGTCCGACCAGAAGTCGTTCCAGTCTTCCAGGCCTTGCTGTATCGGAATCTGGCGATAGTGGATGCGGCCGGAGCGGATGAGGTCCATCACATTGCTTTCGTTAAGGAGCATGCCTTGGCGCTTGGCTTCCTCGGGCGTTTCCTTTGCGAGCAGTTCCCACCCCTTTTGGTTGGGGATGAGCGCCGGGTAGGCTGCCATGTTTGCAGACTTCACCTGGCCCTTTGCCGAGGTGATGTACTGGATCCACTTCTTTGCTATATCCGCCTTTGACGATCCCTTTCCGATCGAGAAGGATTCGGTCCATTGAAGTCCACCTTCGGCGGGGATGACGCTGCGCACCTTTGCGCCATTCTTCTCGAGCGTACCGGTGATCCAGTCGCCGATACCGGCCATTGCCAGCATCTGGCCGTTTTGCAGCGAAGAGAACGTACCGCCGTAGTCGAAGAAACCGCCAATCTGCGGTCGCAACGTTATGGTTTTCTCTCTCAGTTTCTCGAAAGCTGTCGCATCGATGTCGAAGGGCGCGGCGTTGCCATTGAGCAGGCTGATTTCGCCGAGGTTCGGCAGATGCCAGTCGAAATGACCGACCTTGCCCTTCAGCTTCTCGTTCCAGAAGACGTTGTAGGTCATCGCCTCCTTCTCGGTGATGGCCTCGGTATTGTAGGCGACACCGAGGAAGCCAAATCGCGTGAAGACCGAATAGAGCGTTCCGTCCTGCCAGTGGCCGGCAAATTTCTGGAACTCCGGGAAGTAGTCGTCGAAGGGATAGTCCTTCGGATCGAGCGCCTCGATATAGCCGGCGGCATTGAGCTGCTGGACATATTCCGCGTCGGACAGGATGATGTCGAAAGTGCCGGGTGGTGACTGGGCAATCAGGCCCAGCATGTTGTCGCCGCCGGTGTAATATTTCGGCTTGAACTTGACATTATGCTCGGCTTCGAAGTCCGCGACCACGTCAGGCTCGGCATGACCGTACCAGGCGAGCATGGTGATTTCTGTCGGTGCGGCGAAGGCGCGGCGGCTCAGCAAGGGGGTGGCAAGCATGGCGCCCCCCAGAGCACCTGTGGTCTTGAGAAACTGACGCCGGGTCGATCTTGCAGAACTGGTGTTGGTCATTGCATTCCCCTTTGCTGTTGTTGGCAAAAGGCTATGCAGCGCCGTTGCATTTGGAAAATTAATTAAAATAATTTCCGCATTTGGAATGCTTATTGGCGGTCAAGCTCGACATGACGCCGTGTCGGGTCGCCGGAGACGCCGGCTTCGTCAAGCCGGGCGATCACATGATTGACCAGCCGAATACCGGCATCCGACAGGCGCGGATGCTTGTAAAATAATCCGACCCGGATCTCGGCAAGAGGCGGGAAACCGTCCTCCTGCGTCAATGCGCGCATGCCGGGCAGCATCGTGTAGCGTGTGAGTGCGCTGACACCGAGCCCATTGACAACAGCATTCTGGAGGCCGGCAATACCGGGGCCGGTATAGGCAATTCGCCAGCGCACCTTGGCGGCATCGAGTGCCTGGATCATGCGGGCGCGATAGGCACAACCCTCCGGATGGGCGGCGAGCGGTATACCCTTGACCGTGTCCAGGTTTCCGTTTTCGGCGGCAGCCCATATCGGGCGCTCGATCCACGACCGCGATAGATATTGTGTGTGTTCGCTGTTGGCCATGGCAACGACGATATCAAGATCGTCGGCATTCAACCGTTCGAGGATTTCCGCGCTCCAGCCACAATGCAGCTCGAGGGAAATTTCGGGGTGCTGGGAGGTATATTCGGTAATGACGCCTTGCAGGAATGCAACGGCATAATCGTTCGGCAGACCCACGCGCAACACGCCTGCTATTTTCGACCGGTTGAAATAGGAAGCAGCTTCGTCGTTCAGGCGCAGGATCTCGCGGGCGTAGCTTAACAGCATCTCGCCCTCCGAGGTCAGCACAAGCGCGCGACCGACCTGCTTCAATAGCGAAGCTCCAACCAACTCTTCCAGGCGGCGCATTTGCAAGGAGATTGCTGGCTGCGTGCGGCCCAACGCATCACCGGCCTTGGTGTAGGCACCAAGATCAACCACCGAGACAAACGTCCGCAACAGGTCTGTCTGGAAGTTCGTGATATTGCCCATCCAATTTGCATTCCTTATGTGGCGATGACGATTATAAATTTCCCATATCAATGGACGAGGATCAAATCAAAGCTTCCGACCCATGTGAGGAGCTTTTTCATGTCTCAACAGACCGTATTTGCCGCAGAACTTTCCTGGCCTGATTATGATGCCCGTGTGCGGGACGGATCGGTGCCAATCCTGATCCCTATCGGCTCCATGGAACAGCATGGCCATCATATGCCGATGAACGTCGATGTGCTCCTGCCGGTCGAATTCGCCCGTCGCGTAGCAGGCATGACCGGAGCCCTTGTGGCTCCGCCTTTCACCTACGGCTACAAGTCGCACCAGAAGTCCGGCGGCGGCAATCACCTTCCCGGCACGACGAGCCTTGATGGCGCTACGCTGGTGGCTGCCCTGCGGGACGTCATCAAGGAATTTGCGCGTCATGGCGTACGGTCCATATGCCTGGTCAACGGCCATTTCGAGAATTCCTGGTTCATCATCGAAGGCATCGATCTTGCCCTGCGCGAATTGAGATGGGGTGGAGTCGAGACCATGAAAATCGTGGTTCTTTCCTACTGGGACTTCGTCGACAAGGCGACGATTGCGCGTCTTTACCCGAATGGCTTTGCGGGCTGGGATCTGGAACATGGCGGCGTGCTTGAGACTTCCCTCATGCTTGCCCTTTATCCGCGGCAGGTTTCGCTCGAGCGGGCGATCGACCATGCGCCGGCAAGTTTTCCACCCTATGATGTCTATCCCGCCAAGCCTGAGTGGACACCTGTGTGCGGCACGCTTTCCTCCCCGAAGGAAGCGACCGCCGAGAAGGGTGAGATACTGCTGCAGGTCTGCGTCGAAGGCATTGCGAAGGCGCTGCAAGCCGAGTTTGCCTCGGCATCCTGACAGAAACGAGAAAAGTGGCGGGTTATCCCGCCACTTCAATTCAATAGTGTGCGACAGGCACTAGTTGCGGATGATGTTGTGCTCAGGACCGAACGGAAAACCGGTGATGTTCTCCGCCCCATCTTCCTTGATGATCAGAATGTCATGCTCACGATAGCCGCCAGCACCTGGCATGCCTGCTGGCAGCATGACCATCGGTTCCATGGATACGACCATGCCCGGTTCCAAAACCGTTTCAATATCCTCGCGAAGTTCGACACCGGCCTCGCGACCGTAATAATGGGATAGCACACCGAAGGAATGGCCGTATCCGAAGGAGCGGTGTTTCAGCAGGTCCCATTCGCGGTACATGTCATTGAGTTCTATCGCGATATCCCTGCAGCGCGCGCCCGGCTTTATGAGCTCAAGGCCGCGGCGGTGAACGGCAACATTCTTCTCCCAGATATCGAGGCTCGTGTCATCGACGTGGTCACAAAAGAGGGTGCGTTCGAGTGCGGTGTAATAGCCGAAGATCATCGGAAACGTATTCAGTGACAGGATGTCGCCCGACTGGACCTTGCGGTTCGTGACCGGATTGTGGGCGCCGTCCGTGTTGATCCCTGACTGGAACCAGGTCCAGGTATCCATCAGTTCGACAAAGGGAAACGACTTGGCGATCTCGCGGACCATTGCGTTTGTCGTGGCGATTGCAACTTCGTGTTCGGGTACGCCCGCGCTGACGGCGGCGACACAGGCCGCGCCACCAACATCACAGATCCTTGCGCCCTCCCGGATGAGTTTCTGCTCTTCCAGCGACTTGATCGAACGCATCCACATCGAGGGCTGGGCGATATCGACGAACTCGACACCGGGAAGTGCCTCTTCCAACTGTCGTCGGTATTCGAGGTTGACGTGGTCGAATTCGATGCCGATGCGCCTGGCACCCCGCGTCAGTTGCCGTGCGGCGCGGTAGAAGTTGTCCCGCCGCCAGTCCGTATAGGTAATGTTGTCGCCATAGCTTCGACGCCAGGGCTGGCCGCCATCGATGCCGGCTGAAATCGTTGTCGCATTCTCGTGGTCGATGACCATGCCGTACTTGCGGCCGAAGTAGCAGTAAAGCCAACCGGAGTAATAATTGATGCAATGGTAGGAGGTGAGGAGCGCGGCATCGACGTCGTTCTTCGCCATCCAGTCGCGCAGGCCCTCCTGGCGCCGGGCCATTTCCTCGTCGGAAAATGGCGAGAACTCCTTCGCGCCATTGTGCCATTTCATCACGTGAAGCATGTCGTCGGTCATCGGAAATTCCTCCTGATTGGATGAGCAGTCCGAACTTATCGACGAGAATGACATTACAGAAATTTATTCACCTGATGCAGGAATAACCGATGCTTATCGAAAGTGACCGCAACGGCCGTCGCGCGTATTGCCTCTGCGGTAAAAGGGTGATGGAGAGCGTCGTGAGGGATGCCGGATCGAACGACGACAGAGGGCTGGTTGCTTCGTCAGCACGGATCATGTCGGCATCCTGGTCGCCCTCCGGCCCACGTCATCCTTCAGCTCGTAGGCTGCAGGATCACACTGATGGAACGGTTTCGCCGTCGATCCGCAGAGCTGTCGGGCTCCTCCCATGGATCTTCCTGAACGCGCGAGAGAAATGCGATGCGTTGTCGAAACCGACATCAATCGCAATGTCCACTATTCGCCGATCTGTATTGATGAGAAGGTAGTGTGCGCGTCTGAGGCGCAGCTCGCTATATGCACGGGCAGGGGACATCCCCAATATGGTCCGGAACAAGCGTTCGAGCTGCCGGCGAGAGACGCTTACGCTGGCGGCGAGCTGTTCGATTGTCTTCGGAGCAACGAGGTTCTGCTCCATCGTCAGCAGGACGGCGTTAACGCGGTTATCGATGGTGCCGTCGCCAGTAAACTGACGGATCGGCAGACGAGCCTGGGCGTCCGTAAAATGTCTCGCGTGATTTATCTGAAGCACGTCGAGTGCGTTCTGCGCCGCGGCAGGGCCAATCCGCGATCGCACCAGGAACGCAGCCAGATCCGCTGCACTGCTTCCGCCGGCGCAGGAGCCCCTTCTTCCGTCAAAATTGAAGAGCCGATCGGCGCGAACGCGAAGATGCGGGAAGCGGTCGCGGAATTCATCGACATGCAACCAGCTGACGCAGTTATGATGCGCGCCCATGAGGCCAGCCTCTGCGAGCATGAATGTTCCGGTGCATAGTCCAATCAGGGGGACACGTGCCTTTGCCGCCTGCTTGAGATAGGCAAGAGCCTCCGCGTCGCAGGACTGATCGGTTCCGAGCAGCCCACCGACGACGACAATGACGTCAAAGCGTTCAGGTGCGACAAGATCCGATGTCGGCGCAACGCTCACTCCGCAGCTCGATCGAATGAGATGCCGGGTATTGGCAAGAACCTCCCAATCGGCGCGTAGTCGGCGCGACCTGTCCAATTCATCGCCCGCCAATCTCAATGTATCAACGAACAAGGAAAACGCGGAGAGCGTAAACGACCGTGCCAGAATAAAACCGACTTTAAACTTCGACTGTGTTTGTCCTGCTGCCCGGCTTGGAAAGGTGCCAGGCTCGGGTCTATCGTGGCCTCGCCACATCAGCTGCTCCCGTTTTGTGTTGTTCCCGAGGGAGATTTGCGATCGCTGCACCGATTGGCCGAATGCTCTCAATACCCTCTCGAGAAGGGTATGCGGGAGCCTTCCGCCACGCAAATAAGTACGCGTCATGGCCATATGAGGTTTGCTTATGGTGACCGAGGGCGGGAGATGCCTCTCATTCGACGATCTTCGGTAAGCGCCGCACCAGAAGCATCGTTACGATCCTGTGGTCATCGTCCGACCACTCGAGCAAGACGTCGACACCACCCCGCCAACGGTGGTGATGGGGGCACATGTCACCGGGGACATTGACGATGTTCTTTGGCGAGTGACCGGGTGATCCATCCTGTGTGCCTCCTCATCGACGGGCCAGTCCCTGGGACCACCAGATATGTGAGAACGACGAAAACCACCAACCGCCACGCTGCTCTCGCCCACAGTGGCCATCTTCGCGTGCTCCAGGGCAGCTCATCACAACAAACAATAGTAAAGTTGCGCTGATCTGGGCGGCTTTCTTTGTCATGTGAGTTCCATCGAAAAACGTGCACGGGGCCGTCGCAACCACGAGCCGGGAGTATGTTGACATCGGCCCCTCGATGGAACAAGCGCTGGCGGCTTGACTAGCTTTGGCTGCATCTCGCCGAATAACACGGCGAGGAGCACGAGGCGCTCGACCATCTCGAGCATCGCTTTCTCTACCATGCGACCCGCCCCGGTCATCAAGGCAATGAAATTAGCAGACGGTGCGTCCAGATGTTCTGTTGGGTCACACCCAACTGACTGATTAGTTTCAGCGAAGTGGCGGGGCGACGTTTAAAGCCCCGATCTTCTCTAACGGTCCACCATCGATCGAGATAAATGCGACAATATCTCCCGAGGCGGGCACAGGCACGTCGAAAGGTCCCATAGAGAACGTTAATGGGAGCCACGGAGCCGTTATATCCACTTCTCCGCCATGATGAACATCGTTGTCGGACGATCCTGGACCACGAAGGAAGAAATCGACGTTGTGCTTTCCGCCGGGCAGATCGGCCATTTGAAGCCATACCACTATGCGTATAAGCGCGGGGAACCCGCCGGTGAACGCCAACCCATTTGGATAGACGCCGACAAGTATGTGCTTTCCGCTCGCCTCGACCCGCACATCATCGCAAAAGACTACATTACCTCGCATATTTCAAAACCGCTGTTTGCACGGCGGCTGCTTCCTGCTTTGCTGCCGGCGCCTCAGTTGTTGTCGAGGAAATAAATGTATTTCCCTTCATCCCGCTAAAGGCAGCGAAATCAACGATCTCTGCGCCTTTCTTTAAGTTCGACATCTTGACGTTGATTTCAACCTCACCGCCGAGAGCCCAAGCAATGTCAGAAAGTGTTTTCAACGTAATGTTTCGAAAGCCACTCAGGCATTTTGTTAAGGTTGCTTTGTCCGTCGCAAGAACCTCGGCAACATCCGCCTGCGTCATGCCATCATGCGCCTTCCTGACGTTTAACGCCTTGCGCAATTCTCGCGCGGTTCGACTTATCAATGTGGTACTAGCCGCTTCGCGAGGGTCTATTTTAAGTCGAAAAGACATGTTCCTTCGTCGCTCCCACTACGTATTTTGGCGGATCGAGGTCGATCCCTTCTCTCGCTCTTTCAACCTCGCCTCTATAGCCAGAGGCTAGATCGTAGGTGTGAACACGCTCCATAGAATCCGCACGAACTACGACAAAAATGCCAGCACGCACAAACCATCCATAGAATCGAGTGTCCGGACTCTTTAACTCGTAGACGTCGTTCTCAATCGGCCGCATGAGCCGGTATTCTTCACCTTCCTCTAATTCATGACCGGTCAAAAACGTTTCAAAGAGTGACCAAACTTGATTAATCGGAGCGATGTCCTCTTCGTGGAAAGCTTTCAATGTTGGAAGCACATCCTGAAACCACTGTCGAACTTCCGGGAGAATGTAGATCTTCCTCTTTTCCAGCGTGGCATCATCAAGGACATCGATCTTGATTAAGACCTCATCTTCTACAAGTTTCTCTATGGTTGCCATATATGTCAACACATCTGAATTAACAAGTTGTTGCTTGCACGTGGCTGGTGCGTCAAAATCGCCCTACGGATTCAAGGTATGCGAGCATTTGTCAAGTTGGTGAACGCCATCGTTTCGTCCCCATCCGTTCTTTTCCGTACTTGCTATCCTTGCGCGCGCCGGCGTCATTCCAGCATTACGAGCATTCGATGTAAGCGAAAATTCAATACGCGAAATAACAATCTCCGAATGACCCTATGGAACTCGCGTCTGCGGTTTCATTTCGCGATCATTCGGCGACGTCGCTACGCCGACAAGGGCTTCGATCTTGCGCTAGGAATTGCGAGCATCGCTCGGTTGGTCGGCGCCGGGATATACGCCAGTATGATCGCCTTGTTTCCAAGCCAAGGAGGCTCCGCCGTAGGAAGCGTATGACGCAAATGTGAATGCCACCGGGTGCATTGGCTCAGTGTCGATCCTTCCTTGCCCTGAAGAATTGCCGCCATCTTGATGAGGAGGCAGTGTGCGCGTCCTCCTCACCTGCCCACGGTGGGCCTTGACCGTGAACTCGCAGATACCAAGCGTGTGGGCCACCTGCGTGCTCAAAAAGCCCCTTCGTCGGCTCGAAACATGACGTCGTTCGAGCAGCGGGAGCTGCTCGCAGCTTAGCCACTGCCGATCTTTGGCACAAACGCGCAGCAACGGATCTGCGGGAGGGCGGCCGCGCCGCCACCGTCCGTTTCTCTACTAGACGCCAAGAAGTGCTCCCTCGAGGATCGCGACGTCCTGCTCGACAGTTCCCCCGCTCACTCCGACGCCCGCAACCACCTTGCCCTCGAAGTCGATCGGGGCTCCGCCGCCCATGGCGCAAAATCTCCCCTGAGACATTAGGGGATAGAGCGCCTGGCCCGGCTGAACCATCTGGCAAATGTCGGCCGTGCGTACCTGCACGAGCGCCGAGGTGTAAGCCTTTTGCTGAGAAAGCTCCATGGAGAAAGCCAACGCCCCGTTCATTCGGTGCTCCAGAACGATGTTGCCGTGTGTGTCAACGACCGACACGGACACCGGCACGTTGACGCGCGACGATTCCGCTTCCACGCGGTCAGCGATTTTCTTTGCAATAGCTAGCAGGTCCATGATCGATATCCTTTGCTGAGAGCGAATGCGTGTGTACGAACCCGTGTTTCAGCGACCAAGCTGGGGCAGGTAGGATCCCATACGATCCTCCGCGTCTCCGGGCCGGTGGAATCCCAGTTCAAAGAACGCCTTGAGCCTGTTCTGGGCCGCCGGCCGGGCGATGGAACTCATGCAGGCGTCCCAGCCGGCCGTGATTTCGACATCCGGCGGCAAGGCGGCGGCGTTCACAAGTCGCTTGGTGTTCGAAATCGCCCATTTGTCGAACGACGCGATGCGACTGGCGAGGGCGTCGACGAACGCATCGAGCTCGGAGTCCGGGAGCGACCTGTTCACATATCCGTAGGCTTCCGCCAGATCTCCACGGATGTCCTCGGACCCCAAGAGAATCTCCAGGCCCCGGCCTCTGCCCATCAGTCTGGGCAGGCGAGCCATGGGGCCGCCGCCCGCGACAAGGCCCACCCCGACCTCCCACTGGGACAGCACAGCGTGTTCCCGGCTAGCGAAACTCATGTCGCAGGCGAGCGCGATCTCGCTGCCGTTTCCTGTGGCTCGCCCCCGAATAAGCGCGATGGACACCACGGGAGCCCGAGTCAGGCGGACAAGTATGTCCGGCCACGCCTCCAGTCCTGTCGGCCCCTGGGGAATGCTGGTCAGGTCCTCCAGCTTTGCGTTGAAGTCGCTGTGATTGAGGAAGAAGCCGTCGACTGCGCTGTCGAAGACGACGACCCTCACGTCTTCGTCATTTTCCAGTGCCGTGATGATTTCCCGGAACTCCTTGACGAATTTCGGACCCATGACGTTCAGCGGTGGGTTGTCAAACGTAATCCGCCAGTATGTTGGCGTACGCCGGACAAGGTGGATCTGCTCTGCCGTTGTGTTCATCGGAGCCTCCTGCGGTCGAAAGACTGAACGCAGCGAGGGTGATATCGATTTTTGAAGAACGCCATTGCACCTAAGTGTCGGCGATACCATCGGACAGGTTCTAGGAACGGTGGCAGGGGACTCGAGGGAAGGAGCGTGGCCCCTACTTAGGTATCGGCGATACCTAGGTGCACGTGCGGCAACTGCTGATAGTCGACATAATCGCACCCGCGCAGTTTATGTTGGCTGCGCGATAAAGGAAGGAATCGGACAGATTAAGATCCTGGTGGTGTTCACCTCACACGATATTCTCTGCAGCACCGGGCGCAAGACCGGCTTCTGGCTCGAAGAGGGCGCGGCGCCGTATTTCGTATTTCGGGACGCTGGCGTCGACCTCACGCTCGTGTCGCCAAAAGGCGGTCGGCCCCCCGTTGATCCGAAAAGCGACCTACCAGAGAACCAGACGCCCGCCATGGCGCGGTTTAAGAAAGACGAGGCGGCGCAGAAGGTTTTCGCCACTACGGCGAAGATGGAAGACATGCGCTCGGAGGCCTTCGACGCGGTATTCTATCCAGGCGGTCACGGTCCGATGTGGGACCTTGTCGACAATCCCCAATCGATCGCTTTGATTGATAACTTCGAAGCGGCCTGCGAGCATGGCCTTGAAGGCATCATGCGAAATACAAAGACGCCCCTTTTCGGTCAGTGGCTGGCGTGACGAGGCCGAGCGTCGGTCACGTTCCTCAGGCTCCCCCCGGGAGGTCATCGGCCGGGGGGGTGAAAACGGCGTCGCAGACTGCATCGGGGCTGCAATCAAGGAGCAATGGATGGATGGGGTCCTCGTCATCGGTGGTTGCGATAAGAATATGCTAGGAGAGTTTGTTCACCACAATTTAGTGACGTTCGCTAAAAGCGCAAAAACAGCGGCGCGTTTCGGGCCGAAGCGGTCACTACCTCGACTTTGGCATATCCATGGTATACTTTTATTGCTCGTGATGGTTGACATTGAATATGGTCTCCGTCCCCTCGTATCGCCTGCGCAAGTATTGCGATACTTGCATGCACTTCAGCCCCCACAATTTAACTTGATCTCGCCACGTATCTGGAAGGATTTGCCATGGCCAACGCCCAATGCGCCTGTGGCGCGCTCAGACTGTCCACTAAGGGACGGCCGCAACTGACGGCGCTCTGTCACTGTATTGCATGCCAACGGAGAACGGGCGTACCGTTCAGCGCCAACTCGTTCTACGCGATTGATTGTGTCGATATAACAGGATCGGCGACAGAATATGTTCGCACCGCCGACAGCGGTCGCAAGGTTCACATGCATTTTTGCCCGACTTGCGGCTCGACCGTCTATTGGAAGGTCGAAGCCGCGCCGGCCTGGATCGGTGTGGCGGTCGGTTCATTTGCCGACCCGGCCTATGTGCCGCCCTCCATGTCAGTCTTCGAGCAATCGAAACATCCCTGGGTGCGACTTGACAGCACGGTAGAGCACTTCGAAGGTCTTCCAGTCCGCGAGGGCTGAAGGCGAGGCCTAAAACCGCTCAAGGCCGGCGACTATGCGAGGTCGAGCGTCGCGCTCGTTTGGTCGGATGGAGGCAAATGTATGGGTGTATGCGTCGGCAATTCGCTGCCTCTGTTCGCCGCTGTTGGTGGCGACAACGTGTCTGCCTCTGACGCGAAGGAGCGGGCCTTGGCATTATTTCCGATCAGCACGCGCGGCTTTTTCCCCTGTGTCAGATTAGTATCCGGCCTTTCGCCAGCCAGCGGCACGCGCTTCTTGCTCGGAACAGAACCAGCGCTCGCCATACTGCGGCGATATCTTCGTGGCCTCGTAGTAGTGCTGGCCCGGTACGTGATAGATGCGTTCGCCGGAATCGATGCTGACGTTGCCCTTGATGTTGCAGTCCGTGCCTCGTTGGACGATCACTCCGTTGTCAATGATCATTGGCCGTGTCTGTGCGGCAAACGAATGCTTGATCGGAGCGGTTACGGATTCCGGCAACACGGTGTAGCCACCGGCTCCCAAGAATGCTGCTGCCGAACTCAATGCTACCAATGTTGGAAACTTCATGTCTCACCCCTAAAACCTCTTAGGGTTGTAACATGACGGGCTTTATCGGCCGTATATCGAATAGCTAAAATGCGCGGTATTGGCGGCGTCGGACGTTTCTGGGGTATCAAGCGTCATAGTGAACTGGTCCTTGGAAACCAAGGTTGACACTTTCTAAAGTCGCATAACTTTCCAATTGCAATCCGAGGATGCATGAGCTTCAATGAAGCTCGCAGTTCGATGGGAAGGGGTAGCCGACAAATCAATTTGTACGCCAGGTAAAATAGAAATAGTTCCCATCGCGTCGGAGAATATTGAAGGTTTCCACGCGGCGCTCGACGTTGTAGCGCGGGAACGAAAGTATTTGACCATGCTGGAAGCGCCTCAACTTCCACAGACGCGCAGCTTCGTACTCGGCATGATTGACAAGGGCAATCCGCAGTTCGTCGCCCTCGACGAGGGGCGGGTCGTCGGCTGGTGCGACATTACTCGCCATTTTCGGCCGACCCAATCGCACCGTGGATCGCTTGGAATGGGGATTATTCCCGGCTATCGCGGTAACCGACTTGGGCGGCGTTTGATGGAAGCGGCTTTGAACGCAGCAACCGACGTGGGCCTAATCCGGATCGAACTGTTTGTTCATACCGACAACGCTCGCGCTATAGCTCTTTACGATCGCGTGGGTTTCCGCCGTGAAGGGGTAGAAAGACGCGGTACATTGATCGATGGGCGATTTATCGATTCCATACGCCTGGCGCTCATGCTTGATGAGCGCGGATGGCGATGAAGCAGATCAATCGGCCTTGATTCCGCGTTGGAATGCACGCTCGTTCGTTTGTTCCGTAAACATTTGTCTCCACAAAGCGCGACTTGACATCGGCTTGTTGACGGGGACGCTCGGGAAATGCTGTCAGTGGACGAAGCTTGAGGAGCGGCTACCAGTTCTCCGTGCTGCCAATAGTTTCTCCGCGTTTGCCTCAGTACCGTCCTCGGATTACAATTCGATGTCGTACGCTTTTCCTATATGTATAGTCTCGAAATCCTGCTTGGCACTGCCAAGTGGTCTATCACCTCGCGAGGCTCCGCGCTCGATCAAAAGTTAGAGCGGGCAATGCACACCGACGAAGAACACATCATGCCCTGACAGAAGGCCGACAAGGGTTTCAAGCCATCCATCCATCCATCTAGGATGTGCTCAAGAATGAGAGCATTCCCGGCATCTGCGTAAGCCTTTAACGAACCGTGAAATCCGTCGAAGAAGGCGGCCCGAACATCGGCCCAGCGGAAATCGCCGCTTCTAAAACGCTCCGTTGGAAGGACGCCAGCATCACGCAGATGATCAATAGATATGTGCCAGAACGGTTTCTCGATGCGTGCCTGAAGTGCTTTCGCAATGGTTGACTTGCCACTGCTCGACGCACCGCGCAGAAAAATAGGTCGTGTCCCGCCGAGTGGTGTAGTTCGTCGGTAGAGAAGCCGCTCGGGAGCGCGCCCTCATCAGCGCTGTAGATGCTATGGGGGGAGCGGCGAGGGTGTGTCATCCTTCGGCGGTCGAAAAAACCAAAAGGAGCACCCTCATGTCGGAATCATTTGACGCGACCCGGTCCCTCGCCGCCTTCGACGAGGATACTACGTTGGTCGTCGTGGTCGAGATGAGCCTATCGAAGTGGCTCGTCGCAGCGATTGTTCCAGGACTTGAGCGCCGGCCACTCAAGAAACTTGATGCTGATCCGGAGGAACTGCTGAAGCTGTTGCATAGCTGGCGGAACGAGGCCGAGCATTCGGGACAACTGATCAAGCGGATCACGGTTGCCTACGAGGCCGGACGCGACGGCTTCTGGCTGGCGCGCTGGCTGCAGGGCCGAGCCGTCGAGGCGCAGGTGATCCATCCCTCGAGCGTTGCGGTGTCGCGCGAACACCGGCGTGCCAAGACCGATCGTCTCGACACCGAGCTGTTGATGCGCGCCTTTCTTGGCTGGCTGCGCGGCGAGAAGCGCCACTGCAGTATGGCCGTGATTCCCACAGTCGATGAGGAGGACGCACGGCGGCCGAACCGCGAGCGGGACAGCCTGGTGCGCGAGC
>NZ_JACUZZ010000159.1:0-255 GCF_014851595.1 Rhizobium sp. RHZ01 | reverse complement strand
GCGTGCCGCCGCGACCATCGGCGGTGCGGGCCGTAAACCACTCGGCAAGGGCGCTGTCCTTCTGGAATTGCAGAAAGCGCCACGCCAGCAGGATCATGCCGTAGCGAACGCGCGCATTGCCGGCCCGGGCCAATCCCTTCTCGCGCCGGCGCTTGCCGCTCTCGTCCGGCGCCCCGGTGAGACCCGCGTACCGGGCGACGGCCCTTCGATCGCGTAAGCCGCGCGACAAAATCTCATGGACCAGCATGTCTGCCG
>NZ_JACUZZ010000158.1:0-255 GCF_014851595.1 Rhizobium sp. RHZ01 | reverse complement strand
GGTCGTGGAGGACCGGGACGGCAAGAAGATCGTCGAGATCGGCGACAAGCTTTGGCCGCTCCCCTTCCCGCTCGCGAAACGTGGTGATGGCAAATGGGCCTTCGATACCAAGGCGGGCTTCGAGGAGGTCCTCGACAGGCGGATCGGCGAGAATGAACTGCAAGCGATCGACACCATGCGCAACTACGTCGACGCGCAGCAAGAATACGCTTCGGCCGATCACGACGGCGACGGCGTTCTCGAATATGCACAGAA
>NZ_JACUZZ010000157.1:0-255 GCF_014851595.1 Rhizobium sp. RHZ01 | reverse complement strand
CTTGGCCGCGTCGATGCCGAGCAGCGCAGCAAGACCATCGACGTCGCCGGACGACAGCGCTGCCTTCAGCTTGTCGACCGCCGCAATCGGGTCGTCGAATTGCGGCGCCGGAGTTGAGGCCGTGAAGTTGTCGAACGGCGTATCCTGGGCGAGCACCGGTACAGTTCCGCAAAGAACGGTCGTTGTTGCAAGAACGGCCCAGAGGCCTGCAGACTTGAAGAACGTGTTCATCGTTTTTCTCCCCAAAGGTCGCTC
>NZ_JACUZZ010000156.1:0-255 GCF_014851595.1 Rhizobium sp. RHZ01 | reverse complement strand
CAGCGATGCTCGAAGATCGCAAAGCCCTGGAAGAGGCCGTGGCCAGCGCGGCGCCTGATGTGATGGTGCATCTCGCAGCACAGGCCGGCGTCCGCTACAGCCTGGAAAACCCGAAAGCCTATCTCACATCGAACCTCGAAGGCTCCTGGAACATCCTCGATATCGCCAAGGATGTTGGCGTCAACCATCTCATGCTGGCCTCGACATCGTCGATCTACGGCGCCAATCCGTCCATTCCCTTCCGTGAGACAGACC
>NZ_JACUZZ010000155.1:0-255 GCF_014851595.1 Rhizobium sp. RHZ01 | reverse complement strand
ACAAGGCGCCGCGCGAGATCCTCTGGATCCTCGGCGTCCTCATCTACCTGCTGATGATGGCGACCGGCTTCATGGGCTACGTTCTGCCCTGGGGCCAGATGTCCTTCTGGGGCGCGACCGTCATCACCGGCTTCTTCTCGGCATTCCCGCTGGTCGGCGAGTGGATCCAGCAGTTCCTGCTCGGCGGCTTTGCCGTCGACAACCCGACGCTGAACCGCTTCTTCTCGCTGCACTACCTGCTGCCCTTCGTCATTG
>NZ_JACUZZ010000154.1:0-255 GCF_014851595.1 Rhizobium sp. RHZ01 | reverse complement strand
GCTGGCGGCGGTGTCCTGGCTCGTCATTCCGACAGAGCTACCGACTGCCTACGCGCAGCAGCCAGCGCCCGCACCCGCTTCTGCTTCAGCCGCCGCGCCGGCACCGAGTACCGCCGAAACAGCAGCGGCGCCTCAGGCCTTGACGGAGGACGAACTCGAGACGCTTGTCGCGCGCATCGCACTTTATCCGGATGACCTCGTGGCACTGATCACGGCTAGCTCGCTGTTTCCGCTGCAGATCGTCGAGGCGAACCG
>NZ_JACUZZ010000153.1:0-255 GCF_014851595.1 Rhizobium sp. RHZ01 | reverse complement strand
CCTCGTGGTTGGTGTTCGACAGGAACACCGAGGACAGACGGTCGAAGGTGAGAACGCCGTCGGGCTTCGGGTAGGCGATCGGCTTGTGCTTGGCGGCCGGCTCCAGCGAGGCCGCATCCGTCTTGCCATGCCTGAGCGTACCGAAGATCGAAAGGCCGAAGAGCTGGTTCGTCCACATGTCGAAACCGCCGAGCGCCACGCCGATTGCCGTGCCGAACTTCGACCACAGCGGCTTGACGTTTCGCACCCTCTTCA
>NZ_JACUZZ010000152.1:0-255 GCF_014851595.1 Rhizobium sp. RHZ01 | reverse complement strand
CCTCGAACCAGCGATGCTCGGAACCGTCGATCTGCACCAGCTCGCCATAGGCCTCGCGCCGCAATCGTGGCTGATGAAACGTCCGCCGCTGCTTGCGCGACAACCACAGTCCAGCATCGACCATCCAACCGCGCACCGTCTCGCGCGACACACGCAAGCCATCACGCTCGGCCAGCTTCTCCGTCGCCAAGGTCGGCCCGAAATCCGCATAGCGCTCGCCAACCAGCGTTACCGCATAATCGCGAACGCCGTCGC
>NZ_JACUZZ010000151.1:0-255 GCF_014851595.1 Rhizobium sp. RHZ01 | reverse complement strand
ACCGGATGCCTACAAACAGTCGGAGCCCGCAAGGGTGACGGCGTACCTTTTGTATAATGGGTCAACGACTTAGTGTAACAAGCAAGCTTAAGCCGGTAGGTGTAGGCGAAGCGAAAGCGAGTCTGAATAGGGCGATTTAGTTTGTTGCATTAGACCCGAAACCGAGTGATCTAGCCATGAGCAGGTTGAAGGTTGGGTAACACCAACTGGAGGACCGAACCCGCATCTGTTGCAATAGATTGGGATGACTTGTGG
>NZ_JACUZZ010000150.1:0-255 GCF_014851595.1 Rhizobium sp. RHZ01 | reverse complement strand
ATGATGCGACCGGCAAGCTGATGCAGTTGCGCTTCGTGCGTTCGGAGAGCACCTTCAGCTATTTCGAGGCGCTCGAGCTTTACCTGAAGGATCACGGTGCTCCGATCGCCTTTTATTCCGACAAGCACACGGTGTTCCGGGTCCCTAAAAAGGACGCCAAGGGTGGCCAGGGGATGACCCAGTTCGGGCGTGCGCTGTGCGAGCTAAACATCGAGATTCTTTGCGCAAATTCGAGCCAGGCCAAGGGCCGTGTCG
>NZ_JACUZZ010000014.1:0-156647 GCF_014851595.1 Rhizobium sp. RHZ01 | reverse complement strand
CCTCGCCAAACACCTCAAGGCGCTCCGATGGCGAACGCCCTATCAAGCAATCTGCAACGCCTGGACAAGGGACCCGTCAATCTTCAAAATCAATCCGCACCATCTCATTCCGGGACCACACACCTAGAGCTCGCAGATCGTCGCAATCACTTCGTCCTCGACATCGATGCCATGCTCCAGCGCCTGGCGTCGGGCAGTCTGGCCGCGACGCCCCGGAAGCCGCACTCCGGGGTCGGATGAAATCTCGTCCACCAGCCTGGCCAGCCGTTCCGCCACGCCCTTTCCACCGCTGGCGACAGGGTCGATCACGACAAGCATCTGCCCGAGGCCGGGCGCCGAACCCTTGTCGTCAAAAAGCGAGGACGACTCGAAAGAGAAATTGGCCCCGGTCAGTGCGCCGGCGAGGAATTCGACGATCATCGCCAGCGCTGCCCCCTTGGCTTCGCCGGATGGGGCCATCGTCCCCTCGAGTGCCGCAACCGCATCCGTCGTCGGCTGGCCATTGCGGTCAAAGGCCCAATCCGCAGGGATAGCGACGCCTTTCTGGCGCGCAGCCATCACCTTGCCGCGGGCGACGCGCGAAAGCGCCAGGTCAATAACGAGCGGGTCGGCTGCCGGGATCGGCGCGGCGAACGCGATCGGATTCGTTCCAAAGACGGGTTTGCGCCCGCCCCAGGCGGCCATGGACGCCGTGGCGTTGGCAACCATCAGAGCGACAAACCCCATGTCCGCAAAGCGCTCGACGGTCAAGGCAAGCACGCCGGCGTGGTGCGAACGATGAACCGCTGCCAAGGCGATACCCTGCTCCCTGACGATCTCCGGAAGCGCCGCAGCGGCAAGATCAAAGGCTGGATAGGCGTAGCCATGGCAGGCATCGATGCGCACGACGGCGGGAAACTGCCGTTCGAGTTGCGGCCTGGCAAATCCGTCGACCTTGCCTGCCTTCGCCTGCTTTGCGTAGGCCTCGACCCGGCGCAGGCCATGACCGCCTTGTCCGGCAGCTTCGGCGGCAACGAGTGCCCTGGCGACCGAGCGCGCATTGGCCTCGTCCACACGATTGCGCGTCAAGGCATCGACAACGAGCGTTTCCGCCGCAGCTAGGGTGAAATGCATGGCAACCTGCAAAACGAAATAGGGTGATGACGTGTTATGTCATCACCCTTTCGGCTGCAATGCAGCAATGATTATTCGACGTCGAACTTGACGCCCTGGGCAAGCGGCAGCGTCTTGCCGTAGTTGACCGTGTTCGTCGCCCTGCGCATGTAGGCTTTCCAGGCATCCGAACCAGATTCGCGACCGCCGCCAGTTTCCTTTTCACCGCCGAAGGCACCACCAATTTCGGCCCCGGACGGACCGAGGTTGACGTTGGCAATACCGCAGTCCGAACCGCGAGCAGAAACGAAGGTCTCGGCCTCCCGCATATCGTTCGTGAAGATCGAAGAAGACAATCCCTGCGGCACCGCGTTATGGAGTTCCAGAGCCTCATCGAAATCCGTGTACTTCATCACGTAGAGGATCGGCGCAAATGTCTCATGCTCGACGGGGCCGGCCTGAACAGGCATTTCAACGAGCGCCGGCCGGACGTAGAAGGCGTCTCCCGCACCGTTCTCGACGCGCTCGCCACCGGTAACCTTGCCACCGGCAGCCTTCGCTTGCTCAAGAGCCCACTGCATGTTCGTAAAGGCCTGCCTGTCGATCAGAGGCCCGACAAGCGTCCCCGTTTCCAGTGGGTTGCCGATCGACACCGAGCCATAGGCCTTCTGCAGGCGTGGAACGAGCTTGTCATAGACGCTCTCGTGCACGAACAGGCGACGCAGCGTCGTGCAGCGTTGACCGGCCGTGCCCATGGCCGAAAAGGCAACGCCACGCAGCGTCAGGTCAAGATCGGCCGTTGGGCAGATGATCGCTGCATTGTTGCCGCCGAGTTCGAGGATCGATCGCGCAAAGCGCTGTGACAGGCGGGGACCGACAACGCGGCCCATGGCCGTCGAACCGGTCGCCGAGACGAGCGGCACCTTGGGATGGTCGACGAGCACTTCCCCGACATCGCGGCCACCAATGAGCAACGTCGACAGGTTCGAAGGTGCTACGCCCCCTTCGGCAACGAACCGCTTCAATGCCTTCTCAAACAGTGCCTGAACGGCAAGCGCTGTCAGCGGCGTCTTCTCAGAAGGCTTCCAGACTGTCGAGTTACCGCAAACCAACGCCAGGGCAGCATTCCAGGACCAGACGGCGACCGGGAAATTGAAGGCCGAGATGATGCCGACCACGCCCAAGGGGTGCCAGCTTTCCATCATCCGATGCTCTGAGCGTTCGGTGGCAATGGTCAGACCGTAGAGCTGACGCGACAAGCCGACGGCAAAGTCGCAGATGTCGATCATTTCCTGGACTTCGCCGAGCCCCTCGGAGGCGATCTTGCCAACCTCGATCGAGACCAGGCGGCCGAGTGCGGTTTTTGCCGCGCGGAGTTCTTCGCCGAGCAGGCGGACGAGTTCGCCGCGCTTCGGAGCCGGGACAGCCCGCCATTCGAGGAATGCCTTGTGTGCCGCCTCTATGGCGTCCTTTGCTTCCGAGGCAGAATGCTCCTTCAGCGCACCGATCTCCTTGCCGGTTACCGGCGAGGTAACGCGAAGGGTGCCGCCGGTATAGCGGTCGGCGCGGACGCCCAGTTCCGTGAGCAGTTTTTTCGTCTCAGTGGCGAGATCAAGTGCAGAGATGGTCATGGGGTCAACCTCGGTTCTCAAAATCGGGCGTCTGCGAAATGGGCCACTTGGGCGCCGGCTTCGTACCACATTTCCTTCACCGCGCGGAAGCTAGGTTCGGACGGTGCTGTAAGGGGCAGTGGCAAGTCCGCTTCCGTCGTCTGCCCCAGGATGAGCTGGGCGAGCGTGCGGCCAAACACTGTGCCGGGCGCGATCCCGCGACCGTTGTAGCCGGAGAAGCCCACAACATTCGGCGCAAACCTGTGGAAGCGGGGCAGCGCATTGTCGGTCATCCCGATCTTGCCGTACCACTCGCATTCGAACTCGACATCGCCAAGCTGCGGAAAGAGCTTTTTCAAGGACCGTTTGGCCCAGGCCGTGTGGATTTGAAGCCCGGTGTTGCGCAGCGCACCGACGCTGCCGAAGACCAAGCGTCCCGCCTGGTCCATGCGGTAGGAGGAGAGGATTTCCTTCGTATCCCAAACGCCTTCGCGCCCGGCAAGGATCGAGCGGCGCAAATTGTCGCTGAGCGGCCGGGTTGCAAGATTGAAATAGGGCAGATGGACCTGCTCGTTGCGTACCGCTTCCCAAGGGCCGGTGCTGTAGGCGTCCGTCGCCACGATGATCCAGTCGGCCGTAACCTCTCCCTTTGCGGTCCTCACGGTCCAGCGATTGCCCTTCCGCTCAGTTCCGATGACCGGGCTCGACGTGTGGATTGAAACGCCAGCCTTGACGGCCGCATGCGCAAGCCCGCGGGCGTAGGCGAGCGGCTGCAGCGTGCCTGCGCGCATGTCGAGCAACGACCCGGTATAGGCGCTGCTGCCGACACGCTTGGCCGTCTCCGCCGCGTCCAGCAGCGTCACCGGAGCGCCGCGTGCCGCCCATTGCCGCGCGCGATCCTCGATTTCCTTCAAGCCACTTTCGCCAACGGCGACGTGAAGCGTGCCGTTTCGTTCAAGCTCGCATGCGATGCCGTGCTTGTCTATCAACTCCATCACGAGCCGCGGCGCGTTGCCCAACAGGTCTAACAACCGCTCGCCATAGACCGGGCCGAGAACACCGGGAAGGTCATCAGGCATGACCCACATGCCGGCATTGATGAGGCCGACATTGCGGCCCGCACCGCCGAAGCCGATTTCCTTGGCTTCCAGCAACACGACCTTCGAGCCCGCTTCCGCCAGATGGAGACTTGAGGAAAGGCCTGTATAGCCTCCGCCCACGACTACGACGTCGGCGTTCACAGCGCCTGCGAGCGCCGGTGTCACGGGCGGCTGAGGAGCGGTTTTTTCCCAGAGGCCGTGGGAGCGGGGATCGTTCAGCATCGATCAAAATCCATCCATTAAGCAGGCGGCATTCTAGCGCCGTGCGATTGCTTGTTAAACCGCTGATCAGGTTGCCGATCGTAGCCAGGAGTGCGTAACAGGCAGTTCGATCGTATTTTCAGTTCATTCCGATTCTGTCAGATGGATGACTTTACAAAGCCGAATAAGGCGTAAATATCGACATTTAGGAAATAGCTTATTCTGAAATGGAATGATTGATGCTGCCATCACGACGTTTTCTTCCGTCGACATCCCTGCTTATCGCCTTCGAGGCTGTATCCCGCACCGGCAGCGTGACGGCCGCCGCGCGCGAACTCGACCTTACTCAGAGCGCTGTCAGCCGCCAGATCAAGGCATTGGAAGAGCAGCTCGGGGTCGAACTCTTCGTGCGCGAGCGCCAAACCGTGCGGTTGACGCTGGCCGGCGACGGCTATGCCCGCGAGATACGCGAGGCGCTGCGGCGCATTTCGAGCGCATCACTCAATCTTCGTGCCAATCCGCATGGTGGTACGCTCAACCTGGCGATTCTTCCCACCTTCGGGACGCGCTGGCTGGCACCCCGGCTGGGAGGTTTCCTTGCCGCCAATCCGGGAGTGACGATCAATCTTGTCACCCGGCTGTCACCCTTCGACTTCCGGCTCGATTCGATCGACGCGGCCATTCACTTCGGCCACGCTCATTGGCCGGGCGCGGAGCTGACATTTCTAATGTCGGAGAAGACCATTCCGGCCTGCAGCCCCGAATTCCGCAGCCGACATGCGATCAACGCGGCACAGGATTTACTCGAAGCCCCGCTGCTGCACCTGACAACGCGCCCGGATGCATGGGAGCGCTGGTTTGCGGACAACGGCGTGAGCTTTCAAACCGTGCACGGCATGCTCTTCGATCAGTTCGCGACGGCAGCCCAAGCAGCGATGGCCGGTCTCGGCGTTGCGCTGCTGCCGACGTTCCTGATTCAAGATGAATTGAAACGCGGCGACCTTGTTGCAGCCGTTGATCGCGAAACGGAAAGCAGCGAGCACTACTATCTTGCCTATCCGCCAGAACGGGCCGACTACGCGCCGCTGGATGCATTTCGCGACTGGATCGTTCGAGAAGCCGCGATCTGAAGCCTTGCGCCGACATGGCGCTTTCGATCATTATGCGCCGAACCAGAATATGATGCAGGAAACTCCGATGAAGCCAATTTTCGTTCAGCTCCAGTGCGCGCCAGGCAAGACCTACGAAGTCGCCGATGCCATCTACCAGACCGAGCGCGCTTCGGAGCTCTATTCGACGAGCGGCGACTATGATCTCCTGCTCAAGGTCTACATCGAAGAGGGGCAGGACATTGGCAAGTTCATCAACGATAACATCGCCAACATCCCCGGCATCGTGCGTTCCCTGACGACACTGACCTTCAAGGCCTTCTGAACTGCCGTTCCAGTCCGCTCAACAAGGAGCAGGCTGGAGGTGTCAAAAGGAAAGCGCCCGCGTGCCGCCAAGGCTTGTGACCTCACCCGAGGGTGCCTCTCCGTCTGTCCTTCCAGCCGTCGGAAGCAGACTGACGCGTTTGCTAGCGCCAGGCGCAAGATGAAACCAATCATCCTCCGGCCGATAGCCATCGACGTTGAGGTGGACCGACTGGGCGAACCTGTCGGCTGCGAGATCGACGACCCACCCTTCGTCCTGTGGCGCCACCGACACTTGGATTTCGGCGTCGTGGAGGGCCTTGGAGCGCCCCAACGGAAAATGAAAGGCATCGGCGACCACAGGACCTCCGTCCGGCAGACGCAAGCGCGCGACGGTGACGTCGTGAGACGGCGGGCCGAAGCGGAAGGCGTAAGTCGTGTCAAAAAAGGCGCCAAAGAGATCAGTGGCGGCAAAGGTCTCACAGCTTCTCGGCGCCAAGGTCAGAATGCGGCCGCCGCTGACGGCGTGCTGCCTGCCATGCCGCAAGCAAACCAGCTCGAGATCAAGCTGGAGAGCATGCTCGGTCTCATTCAGGACGTGAACGTCGAGGCCATTTGTGCCCTCGTCGGTCACGACGACCTGCACAGGCCGGAAAGCGCGGCGCAGGGCATACCACACCGGCTTGGGCTCGCCGGTTGAATCGATCACACCCCAACCAGCTCCGGGCATTAGATCCTGCAGGGTCCAGACCAGCGCGCCGTTGCAGCTCGACCCCTTCCGGCGCCATTCGGCAAACGTCGCTTCCGCAACTTCACCGGTGACGACGCGGGAGAGATCGAGGTATCGATCACGATCCTCACGACGGAGACGCGCCGGATCCTCGCCATAGAGTTCCGCCAGATAGAAATCCCTGACGTCCTCGAAATCCCACGATGCGCCGCGATCGCGGGGGACACGTGATTTCCATAGCGGACTATGGACCGGCGGTACATCCAGATGGCGTTGCAGCGTTCGCTGCTGTGGAACATGGGCGAAAGCCAGGCTCTCGGCCGCGAAGCGAACGTTGGCACGGCGCGCGTCGTCAAGCGGGCGCATATAAGCGCCGACCCCGTAATAGTGGGTGACTCCCGCATTCGGAGAAAACGGCATCGCGCCGCCCGAAGGCGAATTCGGCACATAGGGGACGTCGGGGCGCATACGCCCGGCGATCGCCGGAATAATCTCCTCCGTGATCGGACCCGACCAATAGTCCTGCGGCAATCCCAGCATCGCGGCCTGCTGATAGATCTCGCTGCCGCCGCAAACCACCGCCAACGACGGGCACCCCTGAACGGCATGCAACAATTCCTCGACTTCCGCGTGGACTTGCGCAGTGAGAGCCTTGTCGTTCTTCGGATAGTCGAAATTGGCAAACATGAAGTCCTGCCAGACGAGCAGACCAAGCTCGTCGCAGAGCTCAAAGAACTCCCGCGTTTCGTAGGCCATCGTGCCGCCAATGCGGAGCATGTTCATGCCTGCCTGCGCGGCAAGGCGCAGGAACGGCTCATAGTCGGCCTTGCCACCCGGCAGCCGGACGATATCCGCCGTGGTCCAGACCGCACCGCGGCAAAAGATGCGCTCGCCGTTGATCAACAACGCAAAACCCTCTCCGTCTTTTCCGCGGTCGACGTCGATGCGCCGAAAGCCGATTCGGCTGGCGTGATGCTCAACGCCGTCGACGAGGATCGAGAAATCATAGAGGCACTGTGCGCCGTGAGTATGGGGCCACCAGAGATCGACGTTCTCCAGCCTGACGATTGCCGAATAGTGATTCTCGCCGATCTTCTCGAATGTCTGCTGAACGCCTCCGCACCGGAGCACTAGATCCGGATTGTTGACATTTGCATGAAGCGAAACGCTCAGTCGCCCGGTGTTATCCGCCTCGAGCACGGCGCGGACAGAGACGTTGTCAATCGAAACGACATCGCGCCGGACAAGCGTGATGGGGCGCCACGGACCGACAGCATGAACTTCCGGACACCAACCCGGCATGCGCCCGAGCAGCGTTGTTCGAATATTCTTCAAGCCTTGCGGCGTGATCATCTGCGGCCGCCAACGAGCGCGCGGGCCGGGCTCGGCAAGCCGCGGTGCCAGCGCCCGGAAGCAAAGCGCCAGTTCGTCGCCACCGGAAAGCGTCACCGGTATCTCGTGCATGGTGAACATGCTTCCCGATGACAGGATCTCCTGCCCATTGAGGAAAACATGACACAGCGTCGCCAAGCCCTCGAAGCGAAGAAGCGCGTCGCCGGGTTGTACGTCAAAAAGTCGGCAAAGATACCACGCATCGCGCGTGTCGAGCGGCTCCGGGTTTTCACGATCGAAGTGCCCGGCCTTCTCCAATGCCGCGGCAACGGTCCCCGGCACCTCGGCGGCGATAAACTGCGCGGACAACGGAATGTCATGCGGCGTCGCACAAGCGCCCGGTTCCGTCAGAACCAGATTCCAACCTTCGGCGAGCAGAGTTTCCTCCGCACCGACACTCGCCAACCGTCCCCGCATGCTTAGACTCCCGGCTTCACAAGCGCTCCTTGAGAGAAGCTATCATGGAATCCCACGCATCGGCTGCCGGATCAAGCGCCGTGCGTAATGGCTCGTATTTCTTCCGGGTGACCGCCCGGGCGAGCTGAAACTGCACGGACTTCGCGACTTCGGAAATTCGGCACGCGTCTTCAATTGCGGACGCGAATTCGCTCGCAGAAAGCCAAGCCAGGTGATCTCCGGCAAGCTCGAAATTGGCACCGAACTGGCGCAGCGTATTGAATGCGTACTTGTGAAAGAAGCCAAACGGCCGCTCTGCGACTGCTTCCACCTGCTGCGGAAACACTTCGGCAAAGGCGCGAATCGGATTCGAGACTGGGCGGCGACCGAAGTGAGTTCCTAGTAGCCTGCGTGCCATAGTGCTGACATGCGCCGTATCCGGCATGCGAACCGGAAATTTCGCGAACTCGGTGTAGGGAAGGAACGACGGATCGTCCGCCGTCAGTTGCAGCTGGAACAGCCCCTCGAAGTCTTCACCCTCAAGCTGGAAATAGCCGCCATTGTGGAAATACTCCACGCGCTTGCCGGTGAGATCGAGCCTGTTGATCGCCACGGTGGTCTTGCCATGCTCGGTCCGATAGGCGGTACCCTGAGTATCGGGCATATAGAACGAGTCCATCTCGATCAGGCAAAGGCGCCCGCGTGCGATCTGCACCTCGATATGCCGTTCGACGCGGTCGAAAATGGCAAGCTCAGTGACGCGGATGTCATAGAGTGACTCGAGATCCTCGAGCGGCACCTTGAAGAAGGTGAACTGATCGCCCTCGAAGTCCTGCGTAAGCGTAAAGCCAAGCATCGCCTCCGGTACTGCACCGCAGCCGCTCAGCACTTCGATCCAGAGGTCGACATAGCAATTGGTTTCAGGCCACATGCGCTCGCCGGAATGGAGCGGATGCGGTTGATAGCCGTCCGGGCGGACCCGCGGAAAGACGGCTCTCATCGTTTCATTCAGCCCCACAGCGCTTGACGCACCTTGGAAGGCCAATGCTTGACCTCGAGCCCGTGGTGATGAAACAGCGCGAGCGCGATGCGCTCAAGCCCGAAGCCGACGCAAGCGGTGTGCGCAACGCTCTCGTCTTCGAGGTACAGGCCCCATTTCGCACCAAATGCGTCCTGGTGGTAGTTGAAGCTCATGCAGGCCGTCGGCTTGGCAACCGAGGTGATCGGGATAAGCAGCTCGAACTTCAGGTTCTGATCGCGCTGATTATTGGCCAGCATCTTGCCGGCACGGCCGAAGAACGGGTCGTTCGCGACATCAATGGTCATGCCCAGACCGACCGCCTGCATCATTTCGACGCCGCGATCCATCCAGCGTTGACGGAAATCCGTGACGTGCTGCTCGGTCCCCATGCAAATATATTCGCGCATGCGGAAAAGCTGCTGCCTCGCAGGATCCTGCGAAGGCTCGTGGCGGAAGCAATAGGATTGCAGATCGAAGAGGCCGCCGCTCATCGGCAATTTGCCGCGCCGAGCGACAGTCGGATAAAGCGGATAGCAGGCCGCAGGCGTCAACACGATGTCGGTTGCCTGTTGATCCTTGGTCCAATCATCGCCCACTTCCATGCATTGAAGGAGGCTGATGTGGTCGAGTTCGCTGCCGCAGAAACTGTGAACGGTGCCGGCAAGCTGCGGGAAGCTCTTCATGTAACCGCTCTTCTCGAAGAAGGCGCGGTTCATCCCGGGCGGAAAGCGCATCGCTTCCGCACCATCGGCGCCGCCGAACCTGTCGATCAGGCGCTCGAAGGCGGCGATCACGTCTTCGAATTGTCCGCTGCGCCCGTAAAGACCGTCAACGCCCGTATCGATCAAGAGACCCGATTCGAAGAGCCTGTCCAGAAACGTTGTCTGCACGTCCATATCGTCACCCCAGTAAGCTAGTGTCCTGCTTGTGAACAAGAAGCATGCTCGACGTATTGCCGAGGATGCGGTCGTTCGAGATCATGAGTTGCGCCGAGTGGGCATCGCGCAGATGGCGGCCGACGCTGAATGGCGTGCCGTTCTTGTAGCCCATGATCCCGCAAATCAGCATCACGTGATTGACGATCTCGAGGATCGTCTCAGATGAGGC
Organism: Rhizobium sp. RHZ01; assembly: GCF_014851595.1. Classification (NCBI taxonomy): domain Bacteria; kingdom Pseudomonadati; phylum Pseudomonadota; class Alphaproteobacteria; order Hyphomicrobiales; family Rhizobiaceae; genus Rhizobium; species Rhizobium sp. RHZ01. The sequence continues at coordinate 146,586 of NZ_JACUZZ010000014.1, read as the reverse complement.
AATCTTTACGTTGTTCATCGTGACGGCGAAGCCCATGGAAGAAAGCTTGTCGGCGTCGCTCCTGACGTCCTCGTAGGCCTTCAGACCGGCGACAACGTTCGATCGAACCATCTGCAGCAAGTTTGACACCTCGGCGAGCCTCAAGGCTCCGGGCGGTGGCGTACCCGGCGACTTGCGCGCTGCGGCGCGCACGAACGCCTGTGCACGGCCAACCGCGTCGACCGCGATGCCATACCACACGCTGCTCCAAAGAAGGTGCGACGATGCCAGCATCGATTGCGCCGCGATCTCTGCGAAAGGCTTCGGCAGGATCTGTTCGGCCGCAGCCTCGCCCTTGAAGAGGAAACCATCCGAGCAGGTACCGCGCATGCCGAGCGTGTCCCACGTATGCGTTTTTTCCAACGTGTACTGCTCCTTCAAAAAGACGGTCAGCACCTGATCGGAAGAGGCGGCAGTTGCGTGGGCACGCGAGGTAACCATGATCGCATCGGCGTGGGAGCCGTAGGATATGACGGTCGCATCTTTCTCCAGACGGCAAATGTCACGATCCACCTCGATCGCGCAGATGCTATTCCTGAGATTGCCGCCGATCCCGCCTTCCGTCGTTGCCGACGCGACCAGCAATTGCTCGGCAGCAACACGTAGCATGAAGGCCCGATGCCACTCGCTCTCGCCGCCGTGCTCAACAAGGCTGCAAAGCTTGATGTGATGCATGGCGAAGACCATGGCAGCCGCAGCACAAGCCTGACCAAGCATCGAGCATAACTCGGCGATCTGTGCGATCGTCGCGCCTTCGCCACCGAAATGGCGTGGGATCTGAACGCCTAGCAAGCGCTCGGCCCTCATTGCCTCCACGGCTTCGTGCGGGAACCTCCCTTCAAAATCGACGGAGTCTGCATGCTTTGCCGCAATCGCTGACACGCGCGCGGCTCTGGCGGCAAGATCCTCTTGCGCGATTTTGACCGGAAAGTTCATTCAGGCGACCTTCCGGCTATCTTTGATCTGGTCAACGGTCCTTGCGATCGCCGCGATGCTGGCGAAAGACTTGCGATTCAAGAGATTGTCGGGAAACTCGATATCAAAGGCTTCTTCGATGCCAAGCATAAGCTGCACGGAAGCGAAAGACGTTAGGCCGACCGCATAGAGGTCGGCATCATCGGCGACCTGGTCGACAGAGACAGGGAGCTTTCCAAATTTGACCAGGAGCTCACGGATCGTAGTATTCATTATGACTTCTCCAAGATGATCATATCTCGAGTGGCGAAACCGCCTTGTTCTCGGAGTACGCGTAGTCTGGAAAAGACAAAATTGTCCTAAATGACGTAGTTAAAGTCAGCTAAGCTTCTCAGCTAAATTCCTACGAAAGAAACGGGGAAGAGGGGGGCTTGTGTTAGATTTCAACATCTTGCTCGAGAGCTGTATTTTTGGGTGACCAACGGATCTTGTGACACATTGTCCAATAACAACACTTCTTTCGCCCATTTTTGACTAGGCGACCGGCGGATACAGGTGCTCGCCGCCGCGATAATCCGAAACCGAATAGCAGCCTTCGCCCATCTCACTGATCGACTGAGGAGCGATCACTGCTTTGCCATGGCCACCGGGTATGTCGAGTATGTAGGTGGGCTGGCAAAGACCTGAAATCCGGCCACGCAATGCGGCGACGATCTTCTGCCCCTCTTCGATCGTCAGCCGAAAATGGCTCGTGCCGGGCGCCAGATCGGGATGATGCAAATAGTACGGCTTCACACGCGTCTCGACGAAGGCCTTCATCAACTCCGTCAGCACCGCCGGATCATCATTGACGCCCTTCAGAAGCACCGATTGGCTGACCAACACCATGCCGGCATCGATCAGGCGAGCGCATGCTGCGCGCGCCTCGGCGGTCAGTTCGCGAGGATGATTGGCGTGCAGCGCCACGTAGACGGTCTTGCCACTCGCTCTCAGGGCCGCAATCAGGGCCGCATCCACCCTCGATGGATCAACCACGGGAACCCGGGTATGGAACCGCACGATCTTGACGTGGTCGATCGATGCCAGTTCGCGAAGAATTTCTTCCAGCCGTCGCGGCGACAACACGAGCGGATCGCCGCCCGTCAGGATCACTTCCCAGATTTCCTTATGGTCACGGATATAGGCAAAGGCCGCAGACATTGCCTTGGGGTCAAGCGTGCCCAAGCCTTGCGGACCAACCATCTCGCGGCGAAAGCAGAAGCGACAGTAGACGGGGCAGACATGCACGGCCTTCAACAGCACCCGGTCGGGATAGCGATGAACGATCCCCTGCACGGGACTATGGGCTTCGTCGCCGATGGGGTCGGCGCGCTCTTCGGGCGCAACGATCAGCTCGGCTGCGTCAGGCACGAATTGCCGGGCAATCGGGTCCGAGCCATCGGCGCGGTCGATCAAACCTGCAACGGTCGGAGTCAATGCAACGGCGTAGCGTGCGGCGACATCAGCCAGCGCGTCCCGGTCTCTCTGACCCAGCAGCCCTGCGCGTTCCAGCCCTTCGACGGTCTTGATAGGCCCGATACTGTTCATCTGCCGTACTCCGCGACCGGCGCCCACATTACCTGATCGATCCGCGACGCACCGGTTGCCAGCATCACCAACCGATCGAAGCCGAGAGCGATGCCACTTGCCTCGGGCATGATGGCAAGCGCTTCCAGAAAATCCTCGTCCAGGGGATAGCTCTCGCCGTAGATGCGAGCTTTTTCAGACATCTCGATCTCGAAGCGACGGCGCTGTTCCGCCGGATTGGTGAGCTCGCCGAAGCCGTTTGCAAGCTCGACGCCGCAGGCATAGACCTCGAAACGTTCCGCAACACGGGGATCAAGCGCCGATGGGCGCGCCAGTGCCGCTTCCGACACCGGATATTCGTCAAGAATGGTCACACGGTCGAAACCCAGATGAGGCTCGACCTTTTCGACAAGCACGCGGCTGAACAAATCCGCCCAGCCATCGTCGTCTGCAACGCGCATGCCGATCCGCTTCACTTGGTCAGCGAGATGCGCCCGGTCCGTCGCACCATCGGCGGAAACGGATGCCAACAAATCAATGCCGGCATAGCGCTCGAAAGCCGCGGCGACACTGATCCGGTCCGGTCCGGCAAACGGATCGCAATCCCGGCCCTTATAGGTGAGCCGCGTCGTCTTCATGGTTTCCGCAGCAAGCGCCAGGATCCGAACGCAGTCCATCATCAGGCTCTCATAGCTTTCGCCCACGCGATACCACTCGAGCATGGTGAATTCCGGGTGGTGCAAGGGGCCGCGCTCGCGGTTGCGATAGACGTGGGCGAAACAGGTGATGCGCTGTTCGCCGGCCGAAAGCAGCTTCTTGCAGGCGAACTCAGGCGAGGTATGCAGGTAAAGCGGCGCCGCCGTCTGGCCATCCGTCGTCAAGGCTTCGGTGGCAAATGCATGGAGATGCGCCTCGTTGCCGGGCGAAACCTGCAGCGTCGCGGTGTCGACCTCCAGAAAATCCTCATTCAGGAAGTAGCCGCGCAGCGCGGACTGGATCGCATTGCGCCCGATCAGGACCGGACGGCGGTCCAAATGCACGCTCGGCGTCCACCACGGCGATACTTTGGCGATCGAGGGATTCATTGGCATCGTCCTGACCGGCCTTCCAACGCTAGGGCTGGCTATTTGCCGGATTTTAGGTTAGTTGCGCCCCCAAAGAACAATCAATCGCGTCTTCGGGGCAGTATCGACAGTCCTCTACGACGCCAAAAGCCGAGTTACAAGGAAGTCTTAATGGTCAAGGTCATCGCCTCTTCCGTCCGCAAGGGCAACGTTCTCGACGTGGACGGCAAGCTCTACGTCGTTCTGACGGCCCAGAACTTTCATCCGGGCAAGGGCACGCCGGTTACGCAGGTCGACATGCGTCGTATCGTCGATGGCGTCAAGGTCTCCGAGCGCTGGCGTACGACCGAACAGGTCGAGCGCGCCTTCGTCGAAGACGTGAACTTCCAGTATCTCTACGAAGATGGCGAAGGCTTCCACTTCATGAACCCGGCGACCTACGACCAGGTGGTCGTGAACGATGAAACGATGGGCGATCAGAAGGCCTATCTGCAGGAAGGCATGACCTGCATCCTGTCGATCCATGAAGGCGTTCCGCTGGCTCTCGAGCTGCCGCGCCACGTGACCCTCGAAATCACGGAAACCGAACCGGTCGTTAAGGGCCAGACGGCTTCGTCCTCTTACAAGCCGGCAATGCTGTCGAACGGCGTGCGCACTATGGTGCCGCCGCACATCAACGCCGGCACGCGCGTCGTGATCGCCACGGAAGACAATTCCTACGTCGAGCGCGCGAAGGACTGATCGTCCACCGCATGCACTGAGAAAATTATGCCGCTTCGGAAACGAGGCGGCTTTTTTGTTGTCGGCAGTTACGCTGATCCGGCGGGTGTTCAAACAAAAAGCGCCGGTCGGGCCGGCGCTTTCGATCTCAAAAATAGTAATCCTATCGCCTTAGTAGCGCGGGCAACGTGCCTCGTAGCGGCGGCCGTAGCGGTCTCTGTAGACACAGTAGCCGCGACGTTCAACGGACTGGCCGATCAGTGCGCCAGCGAGACCGCCGGCAACAGCACCGATTGCAGCACCGCCCCAGCTATGGCTGACGGCACCGCCGATAATAGCGCCGGAACCCGCGCCGATTGCGGTTCCCTGTTCCGTCGCCGTGCAGGAAGCAAGTGCGCCGACGAGGGCGCCAATGAGCACAATCTTCTTCATCATGACATAACTCCCAGTTTTTTCGTCGCTTAGATGCGACCCATTAGCACAAGAATAACAATAATCAGGAGAACTAGCCCTAAACCGCCGGAAGGTCCATAGCCCCATCCGCGGCTATAGCCCCAATTTGGTAAGGCGCCGATCAAAAGCAGAATAAGGATAATGAGCAGTATGGTGCCAAGCATGGTTCAAGTCCTCGAGGTCATTACACCTGGAATGGACGAGAAACACACCTCACCGATTTTTGTTCCATCTGTATCAAATGTTTGGATTTAAGGGCAAAACGATCTCATCGTGCGCCGTTTTCCGTCCCGCCGCGTAATATTAACCCATGACAAAAGATACGGCAGATGTCGCTCGTCTTTTTCGGGCAAAACGACATTGACAGCCTGGACATAGATCGCGTTGCACGTATGCCGCGAATTTCGCGATTCAGCATCTTGTGGGAAAAAGTGATTCAAAATCAATACTTAGCCGTGAACAAACACTGAATCATGCGGAGTCTGCGATTCGTCTCCGATTCGTTCTCAAGCTGTTCCGAATCGCAAAACGAGCAATCTGCAAGCTATTCGCGCAACAGAAAACTGCAGAGTAAATTCAAATCGGCCCTTGCGTTTGAGACAACGGCTGTCCATGTGTGTGCTGCTCGGAGAGGAGCTGACTTGACCTGGGGCACCCTCGCCTCATCTGCAGGACCATGACACTGACATCGCAGCCGATGATACTGAGTGGGCGCGGAGTAACCGCGGTGCTCGGACCAACCAATACCGGCAAGACGCATTATGCCATTGAGCGCATGGTTGCCCATGGCACCGGCGTGATCGGGCTGCCGCTGCGGCTGCTGGCGCGCGAGGTCTATACACGCGTCGCCGAAAAGGTCGGAATTCAAAACGTTGCGCTGGTAACGGGCGAAGAGAAAATATCGCCTCCCAACGCCCGCTTTTCGGTCTGCACCGTCGAGGCAATGCCACGCGAGACGAAGGCGGCGTTCGTCGCCATTGACGAGGTTCAACTCGCCGGCGACCTCGAGCGAGGGCACATCTTTACGGACCGGATCCTTCATCTGCGCGGCCGCGACGAGACGCTGTTGCTCGGCGCCGGTACAATGCGTCCGATCCTGCAGCAACTGCTCCCTGGAATTACCATCGTCGAGCGTCCCCGGCTTTCCCACCTGTTCTATGCCGGACAGAAGAAGATTACCCGCCTCCCGCAGCGCTCGGCGATCGTCGCCTTCTCTGCCGACGAAGTCTATGCGATTGCCGAGTTGATCCGCAGGCAGCGCGGCGGGGCCGCCGTCGTTCTCGGGGCCCTCAGTCCGCGCACCCGCAATGCGCAGGTGGCACTCTACCAAGCCGGCGATGTGGAATATCTGGTCGCCACGGATGCGATCGGCATGGGCCTCAATCTCGACGTCGACCACGTCGCCTTCGCGCAGGATCGCAAATTCGACGGCTATCAGTTTCGTAACCTCAACCCCGCCGAACTTGGGCAGATTGCCGGCCGTGCCGGTCGACATGTTCGCGACGGGACGTTTGGCGTCACCGGTCAGGTCGATCCCTTTGATGAGGAATTGGTTGAACGCATCGAAGGCCACGAGTTCGACAATGTGAAAGTGCTGCAGTGGCGCACGAAGAACCTCGACTTCAGCTCCCTGCATGCGCTCCGCGTGAGCCTTGAGACCGGCCCTACGGTTTCTGGCCTGACACGCGCGCTCCCCGCCGTCGACCAGCAAGCGCTGGAACAGCTGTCGCGCTACCCCGAGATCATCGACCTTGCGAACAATCCGGCGCGCGTCGAGAAACTGTGGGAAGCCTGCGCGCTTCCTGACTATCGCCGCATTACACCGGCCCAACACGCCGATCTGATCTCCACCCTCTTTTCCGATCTCGTCCGCTATGGCACGGTAAACGAGGACTTCCTTGCCGAGCAGGTATATCGCGCGGATCGAACAGACGGTGAGATTGACACGCTTTCGGCGCGAATCGCGCAGATAAGGACTTGGACCTATGTATCGAATCGGCCCAATTGGCTTGCCGATCCGACACACTGGCAGGAAAAGACGCGGGAAATCGAAGATCGATTGTCCGATGCGTTACATGAAAGGTTGACGAAACGCTTTGTTGATCGCAGGACATCTGTGCTCATGAAGCGCCTGAGAGAGAATGCGATGCTGGAAGCTGAAATCAGTGTAAATGGCGATGTCTTCGTAGAAGGACATCATGTGGGGCAACTGTCGGGATTCCGGTTCACGCCCATTTCGGGAGCGGAGGGACCGGACGCTAAGGCTGTCCAGTCTGCTTCGCAGAAGGCGCTCGCTCTGGAATTCGAGGCACGTGCGGCTCGCCTCCATGCGGCCGGCAATGGCGATCTCGCGATCAGCTCCGACGGTTCGATCCGTTGGTTGGGCGACCCGGTGGCGCGCCTGGCAGGCAGCGATCATGTCATGCGCCCGCGTGTCATCATTCTCGCCGACGAGCAGTTGACCGGCAATGCCCGCGACCACGTGGCCGCTCGGATCGAGCGCTTCGTAAATCATCACATCAGCACCGTTCTGAAGCCGCTTGACGATCTGTCCCGCGCAGAGGACCTGCAGGGCCTTGCAAAGGGCCTGGCATTCCAGCTTGTCGAGAACCTCGGCGTACTGTTCCGGCGCGACGTGACCGAAGAAGTGAAGTCGCTGGATCAGGATGCGCGGGCCTCAATGCGCCGCTACGGTGTCCGCTTCGGCGCCTACCACATCTTCGTTCCGGCACTTCTCAAGCCCGCCCCGGCAGAGCTCATCACGCTCCTCTGGGCGTTGAAGAATGATGGCCTCGACAAGCCAGGTTATGGCGATCTCATTCCCGTGCTGGCGGCAGGCCGTACCTCGGTCGTTACCGATCCGGGCTTCGAGCGCACCTTCTACAAGCTGGCCGGCTTCCGGTTCCTTGGCAAACGCGCGGTCCGTATCGACATTCTGGAGCGCCTGGCCGACATTATTCGCCCGCTCCTTCAGTGGAAGCCGGGCCAGGCCAATCGTCCCGAAGGCGCTTATGACGGTCGCCGTTTCACGACGACAACCGCCATGCTTTCGATCCTCGGCGCAACGCTGGAGGACATGGAAGAGATCCTGAAGGGGCTCGGCTATCGCGCCGATGCCGTCAAGGCGGAAGAGGCAGCTGCCCATCTGTCGGCTCAGGACGCTGCCGCAGCGCCGGCGACCGAGACGGCGGTTGAGGATAATGCAGAGAAGGCAGATCACGACGATGCCGACAGCGCATCGGAGGAAGCCCCTTCCGAAGCCCCAGCTGCTGTTGAAGCAGTGGCAGCCGAACAGCCGGTCATCGCAAATTCCGAAGAAGCCGAGGAGCCGAAGCCGGTCCTTCTCTGGCGCCTTGGTGGCCGTACGGACAACCAGCGTCAGGCTCGCAGCCCGGGCGAACGCCGTGGCGGCAACAATCGCGGCCAGGACCGGGGGTCCGAACATCGCCGCCAGGGTGCTGCGAATGGCGAGGGCCGCGACGGCAACCGCCAGCATCGCGGCAAGGATGGCGGCAAGCCACAGCAGGGACGCGGTGACCGCAACGAACAGCGTGGCGACCGTCAGGACCGTGGCGACCGCAAGGATCGCAACAACAACCGTGGCGGACCACAGCCGTTGCGCTTCGAGGCAAAGCCACCGCGCAAGGAAAAGCCGATCGATCCGGATTCTCCTTTCGCCAAGCTCGCTGCCTTGAAGGAGCAGATGAAGAAGTAAGCGGATGAGCAGTGAGACACAGCCAGGAAGCGGTTCGCGGCAGCGCATCGACAAGTGGCTGTTCTTCACGCGCATGGTAAAATCGCGCTCGCTGGCACAAAGCCACATTCAATCCGGGCATGTGCGGATCAATGGCGAGCGCGCCCTTCAACCGAGCCAGATGGTCAAGACGGGCGACAGGGTCGAGCTGGCGCTGGAGCGCCGCGATGTTGTCCTCATCGTCAAATCGGGCGGCGAGCGACGTGGTCCCTACGAGGAAGCCCGACTGCTCTATGAGGACCTGACTCCGCCACCCGACGAGGCAAAGCGCCTGACACCTTACGAACAGGCGATGCGCGCTACGGGCACGGGCAGACCCACGAAAAAGGACCGCCGTGCAATCGACAAGCTGATGTCGGACGACGATTAGAAAACTCTGTCCGAACAGCCGGGTTTTGCGACGTCTTTATTCTTGAAATCCGCAGACAAAGCCGATACGTCACAATCAACTTGCCGGATAGCGTAAATGCCTCCCCCGCATTTCACTGCTTCCTTTCCGGTTAGGGGAAAGGCGCGACGTTCCAGGTTGCCCGGCCCCATTGTGTGGAAGTCCTGGAGTTCTTCATGACCTATGTCGTGACCGACAATTGCATTCGTTGCAAATATACCGATTGCGTGGAAGTCTGCCCCGTCGACTGTTTCTATGAAGGCGAGAACTTCCTCGTCATTCATCCTGACGAATGCATCGACTGCGGCGTTTGCGAGCCGGAATGTCCTGCCGAAGCCATCAAGCCGGATACGGAGCCGGGCCTCGACAAGTGGCTCAAGGTCAACGCCGAATATGCGAGCATTTGGCCGAACATCACGATCAAGAAGGATGCCATGCCGGAAGCCAAGGAAATGGACGGCGAAACCGGCAAGTTCGAGAAGTACTTCTCGGAGAAGCCCGGAGCGGGCGACTGATCTTCCGGCCCCAAACCTCGGCCTGAAACCGGGTTCAGTGACGTAGAAAATGCCTGAAGCGTGCCTGCAGCATATGGGTGTCATGTGTTGCGCGCATGACTCAGGTGCAGCAAATTATTGATTTCGTCATATTTTTGTGATAGCTTGCCGACACTGATCCATTTGCGGCATGAAGTATGCCCAAACCACCACGAAAGCAAAACAAATCCAAAAACGCGGTTTCCGTGACATATCAACGCCTTGAGCTGTGAGGCTCTAAGCTTGTGCGCATGGAGATGTTTGTTTTTGTCCGGTGGGACCAGAAGTAAGTCACCCGACGGATCCGACCGTCTCATCCGGGCTTGACTGACCCGGCTCCGGCTGCAGCCGGGAGCGTAACAGGGAGTGTTTGAATAGAATGACGACCCAGCAGAAAAAACCTTCTTCCGCACGTCACGGCTTCAAGACCGGTGAATCGATCGTGTACCCCGCACATGGCGTCGGTACCATCAGCGCCATCGAAGAGCAAGAAGTAGCAGGCATGAAGCTTGAACTTTTCGTTATCGATTTCGAGAAGGACAAGATGCGCCTGAAAGTGCCGGTCGCCAAGGCCATGAGCATCGGCATGCGTAAGCTCTCCGAAACCGATTTCGTCGAGCGTGCATTGAAGGTTGTGCAGGGCAAGGCGCGCGTCAAGCGTACCATGTGGTCCCGTCGCGCCCAGGAATATGATGCGAAGATCAATTCCGGCGACCTCATTTCCATTGCTGAAGTTGTCCGCGATCTCTATCGCGCCGAGAACCAGCCGGAACAGTCCTATTCCGAACGCCAGCTGTATGAAGCTGCACTTGATCGCATGGCACGCGAAATCGCTGCCGTGAACAAGATGTCGGAAACCGAAGCCGTTCGCCTCGTCGAGACCAACCTCAACAAGGGTCCGAAGCGCGGCAAGGCAATCGAGGAAGACGAATCTCAGGATGAAGCTGCATAAGCTCTCCTTGTTTTTCCTGCAAAAAAACCCGGCCTTGTGCCGGGTTTTTTATTGGAACTTTTTCCGACGTGGCGCGTTTTAAAGATGTAGCTGCGGACCGCGTCGGGAACTGACATTACCCTCCTCGAACGCTCGCATCCTGGAAACGATCGATGAGGAGCGGATCATGCCTTCCACGTTCTGCCTATCCGGCAACTTGAAGAAACTGGTCCTACCCGGCCGTATTACCGGCGCATAACCCTAAGCTAGGGCCCCATCTGGAAACGTCCAGAGTTCGGGGCCTTTATACGTTCAAGACATGAATTTGATCTGGGCAGCCAATGTCCGGAAGCAAGATTTCTTTGCCCTTTTTTGGCGTCACGCCTCAGGAGACCGATATGAAGAACATGTCAGCAGACCGGCGCATGATCAAAATCGCCATGGCGGCTCCCTACCTTGCTCGCGAAGAGGAACACGATCTCGCAATCCGCTGGAAGAACAATGATGATCGTGGTGCCCGCAACCAGATCGCCATGGCCCATATGCGTCTCGTTATCTCCATGGCCGGGAAATTTCGCAATTTCGGCCTGCCCATGAGCGACCTTGTCCAGGAAGGATACGTCGGTCTGCTGGAGGCCGCGGCCCGTTTCGAGCCCGAGCGCGATGTCCGCTTCTCCACCTATGCAAGCTGGTGGATCCGCGCCTCTATCCAGGACTACATCCTTCGCAATTGGTCGATTGTTCGCGGCGGTACGAGTTCTGCCCAGAAGGCCCTGTTCTTCAATCTTCGCCGTCTGCGCGCCAAGCTTGCCAGGGGCGACACGCAGCTCACGCTCCAGTCCATCCACCAGGAAATCGCGGCAGCCCTCGGCGTCAGCCTTTCAGACGTCCAGACAATGGACGCCAGGCTCTCGAGCAATGACGCCTCGCTCCAGGCGCCCTCAGTCTCGGGTGATGCCGACAGCGCCGAGAAGATGGATTTCCTCGTGAGCGACGATCCTCTGCCTGACGAGCAGGTATCGAACATGATCGACGGCGAGCGCCGTCGCAATTGGCTCGCTTCGGCCCTGAAGCACCTCAATGAGCGGGAAATGAAGATCATCAGCGCCCGCAGGCTCGCCGAAGATGGCGCTACGCTTGAGGAACTCGGTGCAGATCTCGGCATTTCCAAGGAGCGCGTCCGGCAGATCGAAAGCCGGGCGATGGAAAAACTCCGCAGCGCTCTCGTGAGTGCTGACCCGTATATGGCCGCATCGGCCTGAAAGAGCTTACTCCCCCAGTGATGCAATTGGCCCGGTGAAAACCGGGCCTCTTTTTATTCTGCAATAATCTTGACGCGGTCGCCGGGAGAGACAGCGGCGCCGGTCGGCAGGGCATTGATAAGCTTGAAGAGATCGAGCTTTCGATCCGTGCCCATCATCCGCGAAGCAAGCGTCGTGATGTTCTCGCCCGGCCGTACCTTGACGACCCGGACCCGCAGAGGCTTCAGGGAAGCCGTTTCATCCGGGGTCATGCGGCGGAAGCTTGCCCGCAAGACGTCGGCCGTCTGCTGCAAGACCGGGCTTCCCTTCGGGACGGCCGTCAGGAACCGGAAAATCTGCGCATTGTTGCGGATCACCGTGACGTCGAAATCCCAACGATCTGCACTCGCGCGTGCCGTTGCGGCCTCCATACCGTTGACCGTGATCTGCTGAATGGTCGACGGATCGAGACCGGTAACCCAGCCGCTCGAGATATAGTTGGTCAGGCTTTGGTTCTGGTTATCGGCAACACCATCGAAGCGGATTGCGATGTCGCCCGGACCGGTCGCCATAACCGCCTCGACCTTGTTGTCGATCTTGAAATCGGGAGGTACGTCGAAGCGAATGCCAAGCCCGCCATGCAGGAAGGTCTGGCCGCGGACATAGCCTTCCTCCGGGCTGTCGCCGTAGAGCAGGCCATCGATCCCATCGAGATAATAGTCCCTGCCCGTATCGCCAACTTTGCCTTCCTGGCCGAAGGCACGTGCATGATCGCGCGCGAGTTCGATGCGCTGCGCAGAGTTCGGGTGGCTGGAGAGGAAGTCGAGGCTCTGATCCGCCTCAGGATCGACCGACATGAAACGACTATAGGCGGCCATGGAGTCCAGGAACCGCGCAGCGGCATAGGGATCATAGCCTGCTTCACCAAGCATACGGACGCCGATCACGTCGGCCTGCAATTCCTGCTGCCGCGAGAAAGCAGCCAATCGGAGCTTGCCGCGCGCCAGAGCCTGCTTGCCGGCAATATCGCTCGACAGCACCTCGGCAACGACGCGGCTGGCGATGACTTCCGCCTCCTCGCGCTTCTGCCGTTCGATGCCGTGGTTTGCCGTAACGTGGCCCATCTCATGCGAGAGAACGGCAGCGACCTCGGATGCATCGTTGGCGAGCGCCAGCAGACCGCGTGTCACATAGAGATAACCGCCCGGCAGAGCGAATGCGTTGATAGCCGGGGAGTTCAGGATGGTGATGCGATAGGACTGGCTCGGGTTCTCGGAGACGGCTGTCAGCGCGCCCGTGATCCGGGCGACCAGGCGCTCGGTCTTTGCGTCCTTGTACTCGCCTCCATAGCTCGCAACGATGCGCGGATGTTCGCGCGCACCCATGGCCGCGCGCGGATCGTTCTTCTGGACTTCATCGACGATCTGCGGATTGGAGGACGGCGCAACGCTTGGCTGATAGGACTGCTCGAGAATGGACTGACAACCGTACAGCGCCATGCTCGTCGCACAGACGACCGAGGCTCGTCGCACCAGACGGCACGCAGACGAGAGCACATCACTGGAAGGCGCGGGGAATTTCCACGTCGGCATACTGTCCAGTCTGGCTCTCCAAGTCATCTTGCGTGTCAACCGGTCCGCTTCCGCGACCCGGCCGGTCTCATCGTGATTCAACAGGCGTCCGTCCCCGCTCTTGCACTGCACAATCGGGGACACAAGTCTTTGCTGTAACTGATTTCCGCATCGGTTGCATAGCGAGACTCTAAGTAAATGTGGCGCCGTTGTATTTTAGCAAGCCTAACGTGCTTTGAGTTTCCTCGGTCGCCTCAAATTATGGCGAAAGTGCCGTTGCGACTGCCAGATTCGTCAACTGCGGAGAAATTGCGTCAATCCTGGATGGTCCGCTCGGCCCAGAAATTCGTCAATTGGAGCCGCCACGACAATCCTGCCGTCTTCAAGGAAAAGACCGAAGTCTGCGATGCGTTTGACCTCGTCCGGATCGTGCGAGACGACGACGACGGTATTGCCGGTTTCACGATGCATGTCGAGCAGCAGCGCCGCCATTCCGTTTCGCAGACCGGGGTCGAGGGCCGCGAAGGGCTCGTCCAGCAGCAGCACCGGCCGGTTGCGAACAAGCGCGCGTGCAAAGGCTACCCGCTGCCGTTCCCCGCCGGAGAGCGTCCCTGGCATCCGCCGCTCGAAACCGGCGAGCCCCACCTTTTCAAGCGAAGACGAGATGGTTCGGCAATCTGCGGTCGTGAGTTTCAACGACGGGCTAATGCCAAGGCCGATGTTGGTAAAGATATCGAGGTGCGCGAACAGATTGTTGTCCTGGAAGACCAGGGAGACCGGCCGCTGCGCCGGGTAAACCTCGGTCACATCTTTTCCGGCGATCAGGATCCGCCCCTTGAGAGCCGTGTCGAAGCCGGCAAGCAGATTGAGGAAGGTTGACTTGCCGGCCCCGGACGTCCCCGTCACGGCAATCACGGCACCGGTGGGAAGCCGGCAATCAAACTGAAAATTCTGATTGCCGAGCTGAAGACCGACCTGCTGCATCTCGATCGCGAACTCAGGATCAACCATGGACGGCAACCTCTCGGCGCGCTGGGCCCATCGTACCGGCGATCGTGAGCAACAGGCAGACGACACCAAGGATCAACGCCAGCCCATCGGCATCGTTCGTCCGATAGCTGCCCATGCGGCTATAGACGAGCCATGGCAGGGTGACGAAGCTGTCCGAACCGAACAGCGCAACCGCGCCCAGATCGCCGAGCGACAGCGCCATCGCGAACGAAAATGCCGTAAGCATCGGCTTGAACAGTGCCGGCGTGTCGATGAGGCGCAGCCGTGCCCAACCTGTGACACCGAGGCTCGCCGCAAGCTTCTGCGTCCGATGCTTGTGGACGATGAAAGCCGGTTCAAGGACGCGCATCACAAAGGGCAGCGACATCAACGCGTTGATGGCGACAATCAGCACCGGAGCGACGGCGCTCACATTACCGAGATTTCTCAAGGCAAGGAACCAGCCAGTCGCAAGGACGATTGGCGGCACGAGCAACACCAGCGACGACGCGCCGCCCAAGGCGGCAAAAAGAAACCTCCTGCCGAAGGCTCCTGAACCCTGGAGAAGCGCCGCGCGGCGCGCGCTCACCAATGTCATCGAAATCAGCAAAGCGAGAGCAGCCGCCGAAATCGAAATAACCAGACTGGTCGCAGCCGATTGCCAGAAGATGGGCTCGCGCAAGAGCTTCATCAGATCGGACCGCAGGCCGGCCAGGACCACGGACATTAAAGGGAGCGCTAGAAACAGCGTGGCAAGCAGCAGGACGCCACCATCCACAAGCCGCGCGCCCGGCAGTCGCCCATCCGGACGCCTGACAGGCTTGCCAACTGTCATGCCCTCATCCTCCGGAGCGGGAAGAAGCGACAGCGCCCCGAGGATCATTGATGTAAGTACGATCTGAAGCAGGGAAAGCGTAACGGCCCGGCCAGGGTCGAAATCGAAGCGCAGGGACTGATAGATGGCAACCTCGACCGTCGTTGCCGCAGGGCCACCACCCAACATCAGCACAAGCGTGAAGCTCGTGGCGCACAGCATGAAAATCAGGCCGGCGATACCGGGGACGACCGAGCGCAGGACCGGCCATTCGATGAAGCGAAAAGTCGAGCCGGAGCGCATGCCCAAGCCACTCGCCATCAGCCAATATTCCGATGGCACACGGTCCAGTGCGGCCAGCATCAGGCGGGCCGCCAGTGGCATGTTGAAGAAGACATGCGCCAGCAGGATCCCCGAGAGCCCGTATATGCTGACCGGTTCCGCCAGGCCGAACTCAAGCAGCGCCGAGTTCATGATGCCCTGCCGCCCCCAGATACCAATCAATCCGAGCGCCCCAATCAGAACAGGAAGCCCCATCGGCACGGCCATCAGCCTGATAATCCAGATACGGCCGGGGAAATGCCGTTGACGCGCCAGGGCTTGCGCGACCGGAATGGCAAAAACGATGGAGAGCGCGGTGGAGAGCACGGCCTGCAACAGCGTGAAACACAATATCCGCAGGATGTACGGTTCAAACACGGTCGCAAGAATCGACGAACCGCCGCTCGAGAGAAGCAAAGCAAGGACCGCAAGGCCGACGAAAGCGATAATGCCGGCGAGGCTCGCGGCCCCGCCGAGCATCGCCCGTCGCATCTCGGCCTTGGTCAAAAGCATCAGTTCATGCTCATGGCAGCCAGCCACTCGTCGATCCAGGCTTTGCGATTCTCGGCAACTTCGTCCGAGCTCATCAGAAAGGTCTTTGACGGATTCACGAGCTTGCCGAACGCATCCGGCAGTGGTTGCGATGTCGCGGAAACCGGCATCATCCAGTTGTTGGTCGGAATGGTGTCCTGGAAGCCCGGGGTCACCATGAATTTCAGGAAATCGCGCGCAAGTTCCTTGTCAGGCGCATTCTTCAGCAGTCCGGCCACTTCGATCTGTATGTAATGGCCCTCTGAAAATGCAGCCGCCTGGTAGCGGTCCGTATTCTCCGCGACCATGTGATAGGCAGGCGACGTCGTGTAGGAAAGCACCATCGGTGCTTCCCCCTTGGTGAACAGCCCATAGGCCTCTGACCAACCGGGCGTTACCGTCAACACCCGCTTCTTGAGTTTTGCCCAGGCCTCCGGCGCCTTGTCGCCGTAGACGG
This sequence comes from Rhizobium sp. RHZ01, assembly GCF_014851595.1. Classification (NCBI taxonomy): domain Bacteria; kingdom Pseudomonadati; phylum Pseudomonadota; class Alphaproteobacteria; order Hyphomicrobiales; family Rhizobiaceae; genus Rhizobium; species Rhizobium sp. RHZ01. Next base: position 130,298 of record NZ_JACUZZ010000014.1, on the reverse strand, counting down.
ATTTTACCCATAACAGGAGACCGAGCCCGGGCGTCGAGGTGCGTGGGTCCTCGATGACGATCTTCTGCGAAGGGTCGCCTTCGACCAGATCCTTCATGCTTTGCGGAGGGTTCTTGATCGTCTGCGTGTCGTAGATGACAGCGAAGTGGCCATAGTCGTACGGCACGAATACATCGTCCTTGTAGCCGCCCGGCACCTTGAGCCCGCCGACATCGATGCCGCTCGCATCGAACAGGCCGGTCGCCTTCGCTTCCGTGGTCAGGTTGGTGTCCAGGCCAAGCACGACATCTGCCTTCGTGCCGGCGCCTTCGAGCTTAAGACGCGACAGCAGTGCCACACCATCCGCCACGCTGACGAAACTGACGTTGCAGCCGCAGGTCTTCTCGAACGCTTCCTTGACCTTCGGCCCCGGACCCCATTCGGATGTGAAGCTTTCATAGGTGTAGACGGTAAGCGTCTTGCCTGCCGCCTGTGCACCGGCGCCGGCCAGGCCGGTAGTCGCGATGAAGATCGTGGCAAGCAACGAACGGCTCGGGAATTTGAATTTGAACATGGCACCTCTCCTCTGGTTTGCTTGAAGGGGAAAAGGGCGGTGCCAGATGTCACGCGTCTAATCCCTCCGCCGGTGTTAGCCGGATCAGGTTCCGCGGGTTGGCTTTCAGCCTCTCAGCCGCGCGCCTTATGGCACGGGCACCCCGTTAGAGCGCTTGAGATGTATCGCCACGCTTGGCGTCTTGCAAGAGGCGGCCTTAGGCCGCCATCGGCATTTACTCGGCGGCTTCGGCCCTTGCCGCCGGCCGCACCTCTACCACGCGGGGCAACTGCGTCGGTTTCAGCATCAAGGCGGCACAAAGGCCGATGAGAGCGATCGCGCAGGATGCCATGAAAAGCGGCGTGAACGCGCTGGCATAGGCGTCGGCGACGGCTTGACGCGCCTGTTCCGGCAACGCCGCCAGCATCCTTGGCGTCAGTTGCTCGATATCGGTCACGCCGGGAATTGAGAGTCCGGTCTTGCCGAGCTGCGAGCCGATGATCGCGCCATAAATGGAGATGGCGATCGATGCGCCGCCCATGCGCGACAGCGTCACCGATCCCGTTGCGGCGCCGACGTCGCGCGCCGGAGCGGCATTCTGGACGCCGATGACCGGGACCTGCTGTGCAAGGCCGACGCCGAAGCCGTGGAGAGCCATCACCGCCCCGATCACCATGACCGGTGTTCCGACATGAACCTGAGTGAGCAGCGCAAACGCGATGGCACTGCAGGTCAGGCTTGCGATCGCGAAGGGCTTGTAGCGCCCGGTGATGGAGATGATGCGACCGGCCGACAGCGACCCGCAGACGATGCCGCCGGTCAGAAGAATGAAGAACGCTCCGGCCGCCGATGGCGAGAGGCCGGTCGTCGTCTGCAGGAACAACGCGAAATAATTGACCATGCCGATGCCGATCGCGCCGCTCATGATCGACATGATGAGCAACAGGCTGAATGTCGAATTGCGAAACAGTGACAGGGGAACGATCGGCTCGGCGGCGCGTCGCTCGACGAAGATCCAACCGATGGCCGCCGCTACACCGAGCGCCATGATCGCCAGGCTTTGAGGAGCAACAAGCGAGCCGAAAACCTGAGAGCCATCGGCGGCAAGAACGATGCTAGCCGTCGTCAAGGCGAGCAGCAGGGCGCCGGCGTAATCGACCTTCGGACGGCGGTTGGGCTTCCGGTAGGGCAGCATCAAGGCCAGACCGACAAGGACGACGAAACCGATCGGAACATTGACGAGGAAGATCGAGCGCCAGCCGAAGAGATCGCTCATTGCCCCGCCAAGGACGGGTCCGATAGCGCCCGACGCCATCAGAACGAGGCTGGAATAGCTCTGGTAACGCGCCCGTTCGCGCGGTTCGAAGAGGTCGGCGTTGACGGCGAAGATCGACACCATGATGCCGCCGCCGCCAAGCCCCTGCAGCACGCGGGCCGCAATCAGCGTGTTCATGGATACCGCCAGTCCGCAAACGGCGGAACCGACCGTGAAGATCATGATCGCGGCCATCATCACATACTTGCGGCCGAAGAGGTCACCGAGCTTGCCGTAAAGCGGCATCACCGCGCTCACGGCGAGAAGATAGGCGGAGCCGACCCAGCTGAACCGCTCGAGGTGGCCGAACTCGCCGACGATCGTCGGCAAAGCCGTTGCGACGATCTGGTTGTCGAGTGTCGCCATGAACATGGCTGCCATCAGGAAAAGGAAGAGGATGAACCGCCGGCGGTGATCCGTCACAAGCGGCGCTGCGGCAATTTGAGTATCCATGAAGCGTCGTTCCAAATTGGAGAGTGGCCATTTATGTGCTGTTAGCATATATTTGTCAACGTCACTTGATTGACATTGGCATATTCTCAATTGACGCCTGAGATGCTATGTTACCGCAATGAACGAGAGCTTGACGAATCCGACCGAGACTGACGCCGAGACGCATGAGCCGGACATCCTGCGCATTGGGCAAAGCATGACCCGTATGCGTCTCATGACCGGGCGGAGACTGATCGGTCGGCTCGCGATCCAAAGTGTCGCACCGGGCCTCGAGCTGTCACACCTCGACGTGCTGGACGCTGTGCGGCGTGCACAAGAGGCTGGCGACGTAACGGTTGGGACGATTGCCGAGATGATGCGGATCGACCCCTCGCGCGCAAGCCGCATCGTCGCGGAAATGGTGGGGCGGAATATTCTGCGGCGAAAGGCATCTCAGGCGGATGCGCGGCGGATCATCGTCGTGATGACGCCGCTCGGGCAGAGGTTGCTGTCGGAAATACGCGCGCAGAAGCTCGCATTCGTTTCCGAAGTGGTCAAAGACTGGAAGCCGGAAGAGATCGAGGCGTTCGGAGAGCTATTCGAGAAGTTCATTTCCGGCTTCGAAAGTGTTTTTGAGGCTCGCGTCAAGGATATCGCTGACGAAGCCTGAGCGGCGGCCCTTTCCCTTCCCCCCTGGTTTGCGCTATGGGCAGTGCCCATGAGCCAATCCACCTTCACCATTCTGCTTGGCGGCGAGTTGCAGATAACCGACCGCCTGCGACATGCCATGTCGGGCAGCCGTTTCATAGCCGCCGATGGTGGCATGCGTCATGCGGCAGCGCTCGGCGTCGTTCCGGAATTGTGGGTCGGCGATTTCGATTCCACGCCGGCGGATCTCGAAGCCGCTTTTCCTGACGTCCCCAGGCAACCTTATCCCGCTGCCAAGGCCTCAACCGACGGCGAGATTGCGGTTGCGGAAGCGGTCGCCCGCGGCGCGAAACGCCTCGTCTTGGCCGGCGCCCTTGCAGGCGAACGTTCCGATCATGCCATCCAGCACCTGCTCTATGCCGTCAGCCTGGCGGAGCAGGGTTATGACGTACTGCTCACGTCTGGCAGCGAAGAGGCTGTGCCGCTGATTTCAGGCGCAATCGAACTGGACCTGCCACCAGGCAGTCTCTTTTCGGTGCCTGGCTTCAGCGAACTTCGCGGCCTGACAATCGAAAACGCGCGCTACCCGCTTGCCGACTTCCATTTGCCCTTCGGCTCGTCACGCACCATTTCCAATGTCGCGAAAGGCAAAGTGCGCTTTTCGCTCGAGAGCGGCCGCGCCATTGTGCTCGCCCGCCCCTATGATCTTTCCGGAGTCTGATCTTTGGCGCCTCCCATTCTGAAACTCGACGACGTCTTTCTCAGCTTCGGCGGCACGCCATTGCTTGCCGGCGCCGCCCTGCAGGTGGAGCCCGGAGACAAGATCTGTCTCGTCGGCCGCAACGGCTCCGGGAAGTCGACGTTGCTGAAGATTGCTGCCGGTCTCGTCGAAGCACAGTCGGGAGAGGTCTTCCGCCACCCCTCCTCGACCGTGCGTTATCTCGAACAGGCTCCCGATTTCACCGGATTCAAGACGGTGCAGGCCTATGCCGAAGCCGGCCTCGGCCCGGGTGACGATCATTATCGCGTCACCTATCTCCTCTCGCATCTCGGCCTCACCGGTGAGGAAGATCCACAAAACCTCTCGGGCGGAGAAGCCCGCCGCGCTGCCCTCGCCCGCGTACTCGCGCCAGAACCCGACATCCTGCTGCTCGATGAGCCGACCAACCATCTCGACCTGCCGACCATCGAATGGCTGGAAGGCGAACTGCAGAAGAGCCGCAGTGCGCTCGTCCTGATCTCCCACGACCGCCGTTTCCTGGAGAAGGTTTCAACGGCAACAGTCTGGCTCGACCGCGGCGCATCGCGGCGGCTCGACAGGGGTTTTGCCCATTTCGAAGCCTGGCGTGACCAGGTTCTGGAGGCGGAAGAGCTCGAGCAGCACAAGCTCGGCAAGGCGATCGAGCGCGAAGAGCATTGGCTGCGCTACGGCGTCACGGCCCGGCGCAAGCGCAACATGCGCCGGCTTGGCGAACTGCAGACCATGCGTACTCAGTATCGCGGCCACAAAGGTCCGCAGGGCACCGTGCAGGCAACGGTTTCCGATGCGCAGGAGTCCGGCAAGCTCGTCATCGAGGCCGAGAAGATCACGAAGACCTTCGGCGACCGGCCGATCGTCGCTCCCTTTTCCATCCGCGTGCATCGCGGTGATTGCATCGGTCTCGTCGGCCCGAACGGCGCCGGCAAAACCACGCTGTTGAAGATGCTGACCGGGCAGCTCTTGCCGGACAGCGGCACGGTCAAGCTCGGGACCAATCTGGAAATCGCGACGCTGGATCAGAAGCGCGAAGACCTCAATCCGGAAGAGACGCTCGCCCATTACCTGACCGATGGCCGCGGCGAGAACCTCCTCGTCAACGGCGAGCAGCGGCACGTGACCGGCTATATGAAGGAGTTCCTGTTCCAGCCCGAGCAGGCACGCACGCCGATCAGGAACCTTTCAGGCGGCGAGCGCGCACGGCTGATGCTGGCCCGCATCATGTCGCGCCCGGCGAATCTGTTGATCCTCGACGAGCCGACCAACGACCTTGATATCGAGACGCTGGATCTGCTGCAGGAAATCGTCGCCGGCTTCCCCGGCACCGTGATTCTCGTCAGCCACGACCGCGATTTCCTCGACCGCACGGTGACGTCGACAATCGCGCCGGCTGTGCCGGATGCACCTGACGGTCGCTGGATCGAGTATGCCGGCGGCTATTCGGACATGCTGGCACAACGAAAGGGCGCTATCGACGAGCGACGGAAGGCCGAGAAGGCGGCGGAACGAGCGAAGCCGCAGGAGGCAGCCGCTTCCGCCGGAACGGCAAAAGGAAAAGGCAAGCTTTCCTACAAGCAGAAGTTCGCGCTCGAAAATCTTCCGAAGGAAATGGCCAAGGCGGAAGCCGAAATCGCCAAGCGCGAAGAGCGGATGGCAGATCCCAGCCTGTTCAGCAAAGACCCCACCACGTTCAATCGCCTAGCGGCCGAGATGGAGAAATTCCGCGACAGCCTGACGAAGATGGAGGAGGAATGGCTGGAGCTTGAGATGCTGCGGGAGGAGTTGGAGGGCTGAGACAGCACACCCTCCCATTCCGCCCCATCTGTTGCTGGGCAATCTGGCTTCACTTTTCATTGATTCGTCAGCCTTCGACCGGCGGGACTAAGCTGCGCCCCGTTGCCGCAGTTCGTACGACGGCAAGGATGCAGATCATGCCACACAATCTCAACGCATTGACCGGGCTCGTCTGGGCCGCGGGTTTCCTCACTATGGCGTCACACGGCGCGCTTGCCCAGGAGGCGCAACGCGTGCGCGGTGCGATCGAAAGCCTGAACGGCAACACGCTGGTGGTGAAAACGCGAGAGGGCACCGAGCAGACGGTAAAATTGAAGCCGGATTGGAAGGTCCGCGGCATCAGGAAGGCTTCCGTGGAAGACATCAAGCCAGGGGATTTCGTTGGCGTCGCCTCGTTGCCGAAAGCCGATGGCGGCGATGGTGCTCTAGAAGTGCTGATCTTTCCAGCAGCCATGAAAGGCACCGGAGAAGGCAGTCGCCCCTGGGACCTGAAGCCGAACAGCACGATGACCAACGCAACCGTGGCTAAGGCCGTCAAGGCAGTCGACGGCCACACCATCACGCTCACCTACCAGGGCAAGGAAAAGACGATATCCATTGCCGACGATACACCCATCGTTACCATCGCGCCTGCGGGAAAGAAGGATCTTGTCGCAGGAGCGCGCGTGATCGTAATGGGTGAAAAAGCTGCGGACGGCACTGTGTCCTCGGCGAATGTCACGGTCGGCACAAACGGCGCCGTACCGCCGATGTAAGTGATCAGAGTGCTGGTGCCGGCGCGTTCGGCGCCTTTGCCACGACCTTCATCTCAGGCTTCGCGTGCAGCGCTTCAAGATGCAGAACGCGTGGCTTGAAAGTCTCGACGTATGTGTCTGACCGACCGATGTAGATCATCGTTGCCTCAGGCATGGAAGCGAGGACCTGCATCATCGTCGATTGCCATTCCGGCTCCATGCCCTCCAGCACTTCGTCGAATACAATCCATTTCGGCCGCACGAGAAGCAGGCGAGCGAAACCGATCGCCCGCTGCTCGTCTGAGTCAAGCAGCTTGTCCCAGCGGGCTCGGGTATCAAGCCGGGAAACCAGATTTTGGAGACCTGCCTTTTCCAGCGCCGTAACGACATCGGCATTCTGATAGGCGTCCACGGGTTCCGGAAACGCCAATGCTTCGCGAAGGGTACCACCCGGAATGTAGGCCGATTGCGGGACGAAAAGCATGTCGTCCGTGGGCGGCAAGCCGATCTTGCCGCCGCCGCACGGCCAAAGCTCGGAAAGCGCAAGGAAGAGCAATTTGCGATTCACGTTGTGGTCGCCGTTGATCATGACCTTTTCGCCGGCCTTGATCGTCACCGCGCCTTCGTGCATGCGGAAACCACCGCACTGGTCGATGTCCTCACCGATCTTGGCGGCGATCCGGACATGCTCCAGCGTCAGGTTTCCGGAAGGGTTCCGTTCGTACTTGATCGTTCCCTTCATATTGATCTCGTCATTCATGCTGGTGAGCGCCTGCCGGAAATCGGTGACGCGCATCAGGGTGGCGCGCCATTCGGCGATGGGACCGAAATTCGCGACATACCAGCGAAGGGCGGTGTTGACCTGGTTGAAGGCGCCCACGGACACCATCAGCTGGCCAAACGTCAGGCCGCCGGAGAAGTAGGCGGGTGCGGCAACAATGATCGGGATGACAACGACGAGCCAACCGTAGCCGGCCGATACCCAGGTGAGGTTGACGTTGGCCATCGCCACCCGCTTGATGACGGCAAGCACCGCACTGATGTCGGTGTCGATACGTTTCTGCTCATTCTCCTCGCCGCGTGCCACGGTAATCGCCGGCATGTTCTCGTTGGCATGCATCAGCGCGAAGCGAAGCTCTGCTTCCTTCGAGAAACGATCCGCATTGAGCTTTACAAGCTTGCGGCCCACCAGTTGGCTGAGAATCGATGCGGACGCCGCATAAAAGATCGCAGCCCAAACCATATAGCCCGGAATGGAAAAGGAATGCGTGCCGAAACGGAAGATAAAGCCGCTTGAGAGATCCCACAGAACGCCGATGAAACTGATCAGCAGGATCGTCGCCTGCACCAGCCCGATCATCAGGCTCGTGGTGCTTTCCGCGAGGTTGCGGGCGTCTTCGTGCAAGCGCTGATCGGGATTGACGCCGATGAGGCCGCTGGCCGAAAGCCGAAGCGCACGCTTGCGCTGAAGCCACTGGTTGACAAGATCACGCGTCAGGCCTTCGCGCATGTAGACCGCGGTCATCTGATTGAGCCAGGCCTGCACGACGTTGAGCAGCAGCAGCATGCCGGCGATCAACGCGAAGACCTTCAACTGATGGAAGAAGCCGGGCAGATCACGCCGCGCGATGCTGTCGTAAAATGGCGCGTTCCACTGGTTGAGAATGACGGTGGCATAGGCGGTCGCAAGAATGATGGCGATCAGCGCAGTAGCGATCACCAAGACCCTTCCCCGCACGGGCGAATGCCAGAAAGCCGAGAACATGACCCTCAAGCGATAGCCCAGGCTTAGGTCGTATCCTACTCTGTCCTGCCCTTGAATGCTTGGCCTGCCTTTGAGGTCATCTGCCATTACGCGTCCCTAGTCGTCATTCTACTTCAATAAACGTGGTGATTCGCTGTGTCCACCAACAGATTCTAGCAACCTTTAACGTGTGAGTGACTTCGCATCGACCCCACTCTTCGTATGAGCAATTGATTCGCAGCCCGACTGGCGCTATTTAAGGCACTCCGTGGTGATTTGGCCGGCCGGCTTGCAGCCACGTTAAAGAAGTTGCTAAAGGGCCGCGTGCGGACCGATAGCGATATATTCGTTTCTTTGATCGAGTGACCGCAATGCCCATCAAGATCCCCGATACCTTGCCTGCGTTTGAAACCCTGGTTCAGGAAGGCGTACGCGTGATGACCGAGACGGCGGCAATCCGTCAGGACATCCGGCCGCTGCAGATCGGGCTTCTCAACCTCATGCCCAACAAGATCAAGACGGAATTGCAGATGGCCCGCCTGGTCGGCGCTTCGCCGCTGCAGGTGGAGCTTTCGCTCATCCGCGTGGGCAACCATAAAGCAAAGAACACCTCGGAAGACCATCTTCTCGCCTTCTACCAGACGTGGGAGGAAGTGAAGGACCGCAAGTTCGACGGCTTCATCACAACAGGCGCGCCGATCGAGACACTGCCCTACGAGGACGTGAACTATTGGGGTGAAATGCAGCAGATTTTCGACTGGACGGAAACCAACGTCCATTCGTCGATGAACGTCTGCTGGGGCGCGATGGCCGCGATCTATCATTTCCACGGCGTTCCGAAGTACGAACTCAAGGAGAAGGCCTTCGGTGTCTACCGACACCGGAATCTGAAGCCGTCGTCGGTCTACCTGAACGGTTTCTCCGACAATTTCGAAGTGCCCGTGTCGCGCTGGACCGAGGTTCGCCGCAGCGACATCGAAAAGTCACCAGACCTGGAGATCCTGATGGAATCCAGCGAAATGGGCGTCTGCCTGGTGCATGAACGCAAGGGCAAGCGGCTCTATATGTTCAATCATGTGGAGTACGATTCAACGTCGCTCTCGGACGAGTACTTCCGCGACGTGAATGCCGGCGTGCCGATCAAGATGCCGCACAACTATTTCCCGCACAACGATCCGTCGCTGGCGCCGCAAAATCGCTGGCGCAGCCACGCGCACCTGTTGTTCGGCAACTGGATCAACGAGATCTACCAGACGACACCTTACGATCTCAACGACATCGGCAAGGGCAACTGACAGAAGCCGATGCTAAGCGGCCGCGCCTAGTCTGACCGTGCTTCTTTTTTACGACACCCGTTGCGGTTTGCGGCAAATGGGGGCAGGTTCCCTGCCTCAATTAAAGATATATCTGGATGGTCGCTATGGCGGAAATGTTGAAACGGGAAGTTTTTGGGCAAACCCAGTCGGGCGAGACTGTCTTTCGTGTCGAGATCAAGGGTGGCGGGCTGACCGCCAAGATCATCACCTGGGGCGCCGTCATTCAGGATCTCCGCCTTGACGGTCACGATGCGCCGCTGCTGCTTGGCTTCGACGATTTTGACAGCTACCCCGCCCACTCCTCTTATTTTGGAGCGACGCCTGGGCGCTGCGCAAACCGCATCGGCGGCGGCAAGTTCACCTTGGATGGCAAGAACTATCAACTCGACCTCAACGAGAAGGGCGTTACCCATCTTCACGGCGGCAAGGACAACATCGCCAAGCGGAACTGGACAATCGTCGAGCATGATGCCGACCGCGTCGTGTTGAAGATCGTCGATCCCGACGGTCGCGGCGGCTATCCGGGCAACTGCACCATCCAGGCGACGTACCGGGTACACGGCAACGGCGAATTTTCCGTGACCTACGAATCGACGAGCGATCAACCGACGATCGCTAACGTCTGCCAGCATGCCTATTTCAACCTCGACGGCCGCGACGATGCGCTCGGCCACGACATCATGATTGCGGCCGACGGCTACCTCGTGACGAATGAGTTGCAGATCCCGACCGGAGAGGTACGGCCCGTCGCCGGAACGGTTTTCGACTTCCGCGAGATGTCGCCCATGAAGCGGTTCGACGGTAGCGAACAGGCGCTCTACGATCACAATTTCTGCCTCTCCACCGAACGCACCGCAAAGCGCTCCGTCGCGCTTGCCCGCAGCCTGAACTCAGGCGTTTCGCTGGAAGTTCGCACCACGGAGCCCGGCGTACAGTTCTACGCCGGCTTCAAACTCGACGTGCCTGTGCCAGGCCTCGATGGACGCAAGTATGGTCCCTTCGCCGGCTTCTGCCTGGAAACACAGATCTGGCCGGATGCGATCAACCACGAGGGCTTCCCCGATGCCGTTTTGCGCCCGGGTGAAGTGTTGCGTCAGGAAACGGATTACATTTTCTCGAAGAGCTAACGCTCTCGCCTTGTTCTCGAATGAGCCAACCCTCGCAGGCTTCCTGCGGGGGTTTTTTCTGCGCGTCATTTCTTGCTTGCGATTGGTTCTAAATAGGTTCTATTATTGCGAGATGGATAGAACCAGTCTGATAGCGGAACTGAACAGCCGTGGCCTGCGCGACGAGGCGTTGACCGGGCCGCTTTACAAGCGGCTGGCACAGGCGCTGACCGGTTTGATCCAGGAAGGGTTGCTGAAGCCCGGAACGGCGCTCCCCGGCGAGCGCGATCTGGCCGAAGCCTTGAAGGTCGGGCGTGTCACCGTTCGGACCGCCTATCGCGACCTGATGAATTCAGGCACGCTCGAGTCGCGGCACGGAAGCGGCACCTTCGTTTCCGCCAAGGTCGAGCGAATGGAACAGTCGCTGTGGCGGCTCTCGTCGTTTTCTGCCGACATGCGCTCGCGCGGCCGCGCTCCGGCCGCAAGGATCTTGTCTCGGACGGTCAACACGCCATCTCCGGAAGAGGCGTTCCTGCTTGGCCTTGGGCTTGATGAACCGGTTCTTCGCCTCGATCGTCTGCGCCTTGCCGACGGGCTGCCGCTTGCCATCGAACGCGCTGTCGTGCCGATAAAGTTTCTCGGCGAAGGCGGTGGCGGCGAGGGATCTCTTTATGAAGCGCTCGCGGCGAACGGCCACCGCCCGGTCCGAGCGCTGCAGAGATTGACGGCGGTCACACTCGATCCGTCGTCGGCCGCTGCGCTTAACGTGAATGCCGGCGCGCCCGCACTGCTGATCGAACGTGTGTCGCGTCTGGAGGACCAGCGTGTCGTTGAATACACCCGCTCCCACTATCGTGGTGATGCATATGATTTTGTTGCGGAATTGAGAATCGGAGATGACCTATGAGTGAAAGCCCGTCGCTAATGTTGCAGGAAGCCGGCCAGTCGCCGGAGGTCGTCGCAACGCTGCTGCAGAAAGAAAGGCCCGTCCTCGACGAAATTGCAAAGCTGTTTGCATCGGGCGCTCCGAGCGTCGTGACGACCGCGGCGCGCGGCTCTTCGGACCACGCCGCGACCTTCTTCAAATACCTGTTCGAGATCACCTGTGGCGTGCCAGTCGCATCGGTTGGCCCTTCGATCGCCTCGGTCTACAGCGCATCGCTGCATCTGAAGGGTGGCATCCACTTCACAGTGTCGCAATCCGGCGCGAGCCCCGACATCGTTGCCTTGCAGGATGCGGCAAAACGCGGCGGCGCAACGACGATCGCTGTCGTCAACGTCACCGATAGTCCGCTTGCCAAGCAGGCCGACATCGTTCTCGGGCTCAATGCGGGCGCCGAAAAGAGCGTAGCTGCGACCAAGTCCTTCATTGCCTCGGTCGCCGCGCTTTCCGGTGTCACGGCCGCCATCAGCGGCAAGCGCGATCTGCATGCCTCCCTGGAAAAGCTGCCCGATGCCCTCCAGGCAACCAGCGGCATCGATACGAAGGCCGCAGAGGACGTCCTATTCAACGCCAGCTCACTCTACACCGCTGGTCGCGGTCCTGCCTTCGCCATCGCCCTTGAGGCAGCCTTGAAAGCCAAGGAGACGGCAGGCCTGCATGCAGAAGCCTTCTCCCTTGCCGAGCTGATGCATGGTCCGATGCGCCTTGTTCAGCCAGGCTTCCCGATCGTCGCCTTCACGCCGGATGATCCGGCCTTCGGCAATAACGTGCAGGCTCTGGAGCGACTGCAAAAGCTGGGCGCCACCACCGTGCCGTTCTCGGCCAAGCCGGTTTCCGGCATCAATGTCCAGGTGCCCACGACCGGCAGCGGATTGCTCGATCCCCTTGTTTCGCTGCTCGTCTACTACCGCCTGATCGAGTCGGTCACCCGTCGGAAAGGATTCGACCCCGACAAGCCGGCCAACCTGCTCAAGGTCACGGAGACGATGTGATGGTTCGCAAGATCTTCTCCGGCGCGCGGATCTTCGACGGTCAGCGCTTCCACGACGACAAGGCGCTCATTGTCTCGAACGGCCGTGTCGAGGCGATTGCGGCGGCAGGCGACCTTCCTGACGGTGAGCACACGCGCTTTGAAGGCGGCGTGCTTTCCGCAGGTTTCATCGATGCGCAAGTGAACGGCGGTGGCGGCCGGATGCTCAACGACGAGCCGTCGCCAGCCTCCATGTACATGATTGCTGAAGGTCATCGCCCTTACGGAACGACTGCATTGCTGCCGACGCTGATCACCGATACCGCGGACGCGACAGCAGCAGCAATCGAGGCAGCCAAGGAAGCCGTCAAGTCGAACCGCGGCGTGGCGGGTCTGCACCTCGAGGGCCCGCATCTGGCGCCTGCCCGCAAGGGAGCACACCTTGCCGAGCTCATGCGCCCGGTCGAAGACAGGGACGTGAAGGCGTTCATTGTGGCCAAGGAGGCGATCGGCACGCTGCTGGTAACGATGGCGGCCGAACAGGTCACGTCGAAACAGGTGCGCGAACTCAGCGAAGCCGGCGTCACCGTCAGCATCGGTCATTCCGATTGCTCCAGTGAGGCGGCAGAGGTACGGTTCGATGCCGGCGCACGTGGCGTCACCCATCTTTTCAACGCCATGAGCCAGCTTGGCCACCGGGCGCCCGGTCTGGTCGGTGCGGCCATCGATCACCCCTCGGTCTGGTGCGGCATCATCGCCGACGGCCATCATGTCGATCCGAAGGCGCTTCGAACCGCGCTTCGTGCCAAGCGGGGCGAGGGCAAGCTCTTTTTCGTCACCGACGCGATGTCGCTGGTTGGATCGGAGCAAGACTCTTTCACGTTGAACGGTCGTACGGTTCGGCGCGAAAGGGGCGGGTTCTGCTCGAAGCTGGTTCTTTCGGACGGCACGCTCGCGGGCTCCGATGTCGATATGGCGTCCACCATCCGCTACGGGATTACCTATCTGGAACTGACTCTCGCCGAGGCCCTTCGCATGGCGACGCTCTACCCGGCGCGCTTCCTGCGCCTTGACGACCGCGGCCACCTGTCACCGGGCGCCCGGGCCGACCTGGTGCATCTCACCGACGCCCTGGAGGTCACACGGACCTTCATCAGCGGTGAAGCCGCCTAGAAAGCGAGGATGTGATGACCGCGATCACCGATGCTTATTTCTCCAATCTGATTGGCCGGCTCGAGGCCTTGAAGACGGAACTCGCCGAGCCCATGGCTTTGGCGGCCAGAGCGATCCTGGAAGCCGCCCACAACGACAAGCGGGTCTATGTGTTCGGCACCGGGCACTCGCATATGCTGGCGGAAGAGCTCCACTATCGAGCAGGCGGCCTCGCCTTGACGATCCCGGTCCTCGTCGGCTCCGCAATGCTGCACGAAGGCGCCGTAATCAGTTCCGTTTACGAGCGTACGCAAGGATTGGTGCGGCCGGTACTGGAGCGCTATGGGATGCAGCCCGGCGACGTCATCATCATCGCATCGAACTCCGGCGTGAATGCAGCGCCGATCGAAGCTGCCGATTATGGCCACGAAATCGGCGCCAAGGTGATCGCCATCACGTCGGTCTCCTATTCGAGTGCGATTGCAAACGGCCGGCGGCGGCTGGCCGACATCGCCGATATCGTACTGGACAACGGTCTTCCCCCTGGCGATGCCGTGATAGCGCTCCCGGGCACGGAGCTAAAAGTCGGGCCGGTTTCCACGGCGATCGGTGCAACGGTCCTCAACGCGATCTTCGCAGAGGTTGCTTCGGAGCTGGCGAAGAGCGGCGACGCACCGATCTATCTCAGCGCCAACATGCCGGGCGCGGCAGCGGTGAACCAGCGGCTGGTGTCAAAATACCGACCGCGCAATCCGCACCTCTAGGAGAGCGCGGCGCCCGATTGTCAACGCCACGCCGACAGTCGGTCGCCAAAGTTCAATCTACCGGACCGTGCGAGTGAGGCGCATATTTCTTTCAAGAACAGCGGCAAGCTACGTCCTGCCGACTTGGAAAGGAACGGTCCCATGACACAGATTATCTTGAATTCCGCGGTCGCCATCCTGATTGCGGCTGCATTCGTGACAACGGCCGCTGCCGCTCTTCGCGGCGAAGATCGCGCAATGCAAAAGGTGCCGGTCAGGGCTAAGGCAAGACGTCACCCAAAGGGCTGAAAGACAGCCTAATAATTCCTCAAATCCGCCCCAATATCGACACCGGTTTGAACGACCAATGGGCCGTGGGGAATTCGGAGTGCAGGGCATGACCAGAATTATCGGCGCAGCCGCAATATTGACGATCGCCATGGCGACCTATGCGGCATACTTGAATCCGTACGATACGCGCAGCCAGCAAGGCCGCTATTCGCAGCAGATCGAGAGCCACGATAACGGCCTTACAGCCTCCATCCGCTAAACGAACAACTGGCCGCCATTGGCGCTGAGCGTCGATCCGGTAATGAAACCCGCATCATCGGAAACCAGGAAGACGACGCAGCGGGCAACCTCTTCAGGCTCGCCCAAGCGGCCGACCGGAATCTGCGGAATAATCCGTTCATTGAGGACTTTCTCGGGAACTGCGAGAACCATTTCCGTCCCGATATAGCCCGGGCAGATCGCATTCACGGTGATGTTCTTGGCTGCACCCTCCTGCGCAAGTGCCTTGGTGAAGCCGAGGTCGCCGGCCTTGGCCGCCGAATAGTTCGCCTGCCCCATCTGCCCCTTCTGGCCGTTGATCGAAGAGATGTTGACAATCCGCCCGTAGCTTCGGTCGCGCATGCCACCCCAGACCTGGTGCGTCATGTTGAAGAGTCCGGTGAGGTTGGTGTTGACGACCTCGTGCCACTGTTGCGGCGTCATCTTGTGGAACATTGCGTCCCGGGTGATCCCGGCGTTGTTGACAAGGACGTCGACCGGACCCAGTTCAGCCTCTACCTTCGCGATGCCCTCACCGCATGATGCATAGTCGGAAACATCCCATTTGAAGACGGGAATGCCTGTCCTGCTGTGAAAGGCGTTCGCCTTCTCGTCGTTGCCCGCGTAGTTGGCGGCAACTGCATAGCCTGCATTCTTCAGTGCGACGGAAATCGCGGCGCCAATGCCGCGGGTACCACCAGTGACAACAGCCACCCTGCTCATGTTCAGCTCCCTCATTTGAAGGCCCCGCTATCCTGCGGGGCTCAGGTTATGGTTGGATTGCCTGCTGTTCAAAGAGCTTCAAAGCACATCGCGACGCCCATGCCGCCACCGATGCACAACGTCGCCAATCCCTTCTTGGCGCCACGGCGCTTCATCTCGAAGAGGAGCGTGTTGAGCACCCGCGCGCCGGACGCGCCGATTGGGTGACCGATCGCGATCGCGCCACCGTTGACGTTGACGATCGAAGGATCCCAGCCGAGGTCCTTGTTGACCGCGCATGCTTGCGCGGCAAAGGCTTCGTTTGCTTCGACCAGATCGAGATCGCCGACAGACCAACCCGCCTTTTCCAGCGCCTTGCGCGACGCTGGGATCGGTCCGGTTCCCATGACCTGCGGATCAACGCCTGCCGTAGCCCAGGAAACAATGCGGACGAGCGGCTGGATACCACGACGGGAGGCCTCAGCTTCAGTCATAAGCACGGCTGCAGCAGCGCCATCATTCAGGCCGGAGGCATTCGCCGCGGTCACCGTGCCTTCCTTGTCGAAGGCAGGACGCAGCTTGGCCATCGATTCGAATGTCGCACCATGACGGATGTACTCGTCGGCATCGACAGTGACGTCGCCCTTTCGTGTCTGGATAACGTACGGAATGATTTCATCGGCGAAGCGACCCGCCTTTTGCGCGGCTTCCGCCTTGTTCTGCGACGCGACGGCAAAGCGGTCCTGCTCCTCGCGGGAGAGCTGCCACTGGCGGGCAATGTTCTCGGCGGTGATGCCCATGTGATAGCCGTAGAAGGCGTCCGTCAGGCCGTCCTTGATCATGGTGTCGACCATCTTCATGTCGCCCATTTTGACGCCGCCGCGCAGATGCGCAGCATGCGGCGCCATCGACATCGACTCCTGACCGCCGGCGACGATGATCTTTGCGTCACCGAGCGCGATCTGCTGCATGCCGAGCGCCACCGCCCGAAGACCGGAGCCACAGAGCTGGTTGACGCCCCATGCCGTCGCCTCCTTGGGAACGCCCGCCTTCATGGCGGCCTGGCGGGCCGGGTTCTGGCCTTCGCCAGCCGGAAGAACTTGGCCGAGAATGACTTCATCGACTTCGCTGGCATCGACGCCTGCACGCTCCAGCGCACCTTTGACCGCGGCCGCACCCAGTTCATGGGCCGGAACGGTGGCGAACGCGCCATTAAATGAGCCAACGGCTGTGCGGCCTGCACTAGCGATGACGATGGATGAACTCGACATGACGATCTCCTGTTAACTCCATCAGATACAGAGGAAACTGACAAAGCTTCAGCGCCAAGTCAAACGACAAGACGCTAACATTCAATTTTAGGCACTGCTTACGCTGGGGCAAATTATCTCTGCTGCAAAAGGGGTTGCCGCATCGCACAAAGAGATTGTCACTGGGCTTCGTTTGCGTCTACATTCCTCCGTGGAGGAATTTCCATAACAATCAGACGGGCTTCGGGAGACTGATATGGCGAAGAATGACGGGCAGATCGTAATCAAGAAATACGCCAATCGCCGCCTCTACAACACAGGCACCAGCACTTACGTAACGTTGGAAGACCTGGCGGAGATGGTAAAGAAGGGGGAGGATTTTACGGTCCAGGATGCAAAAAGCGGGGACGACATTACCCACTCGGTACTGACACAAATCATTTTCGAACAGGAATCCAAGACGGGCAACACGCTCCTGCCGATCTCGTTCCTCCGCCAGCTGATTACCTATTACGGCGACCAGATGCAGATGGTCGTTCCGAGCTTCCTGGAACACTCCATGCGCGCCTTTACCGAACAGCAGGCGCAGATGCGCGAGCAGGTCACGCGCGCTTTCGGCGAAACGCCGATCGGCAAGAACCTGCAACTGCCGATGCAGCTGGTCGAAGACCAGGTCCGTCGCAATACCGAGATGTTCCAGCAGGCCATGCAGATGTTTTCACCGTTCATGACGCCGCCGGCCAAGGAGAGCCGCAAGGCGGAAGCAAAGGACATCGACGAGCTGAAGGAACAGCTGCGCGCCCTTCAGAACAAACTCGATAGTCTCTAAGCGTCAGAGCCCGATCGAAACATCGCGCCTGGCGGTGCGAATAGATACGGCAAAGCCGCCAATCACATCGATCAACACAATCGTCATCAGGATGAAGAAAACCTGGGTGGCCGCATCCTGGACGAGGAGAAACTCGACCAGGAAGGCAATAAAGACGAGCATCGACAATATGTGATTGGTAAGGCTGCCGTCATTGCGGGTCGCCTTCAGTATTTCGAAGAACAGAACCGCAAGCGCGATGACGATGAAGAGGTCGCCGAGCGACATGCTCCACATGGCCCCCGAAATCATCGACAAAACGATGACATCGTTTTCGAGCGATGGAAGCCCGCCGCCGCCCATCAAGCCCAGCATCGACATATTGTAGAGAATGAACGGAATAACCATCAGCGGCACAGCATTGAACATGTGGCAAATCTCCCCCAGCGAGAGAATAGTGCCGTAAATCGCCGCGTGACTTCAAGCCATCCAAAGAATGTATTTGTCGTCGGAAAAAGCAAAAGGCCGGCACATGGCCGACCTCGCAAGTCTTACTCAGACAGAGCGCAAATGTATTATGCGCTTTCCTTCGGCGTCAGAACCTGACGGCCGCGATACATACCGGTCTTCAGATCGATATGGTGCGGACGGCGCAGTTCGCCGGAGTTCTTGTCTTCAACGTAGGTCGCAGCCTTCAGCGCGTCGGCAGAGCGGCGCATACCGCGCTTGGACGGGCTCGTTTTTCTCTTCGGTACAGCCATTTCTCTTACTCCACTTCACGGGCAAACACATCCTACGGCCAGACTGGCGGCCGAAACGACGTATCGCGATTTCGGAAATTTTGCGCGCTTATACATGCCTTGAGGGGGCTTGACCAGTCCCCAAGCTTATTTTTTGAGATTCCTGCGATTCAAGGGTCAGACCTCGTCTTCCTCGACAATCCAGGGCTCGGATCGCGCCGCCTCTTCCCACTTTTTCCAGGCGGGATGCGCCTTGATGGCTGCAATATAACTGAGCGTGTCGCCGGCAGATACCAGGTCGTATACATCGAAACGACTGACAACTGGCGCGAACATCGCGTCGGCGCCTGAAAAACCGCCAAAAAGGAACGGCCCGCCGGAGTGGGCGCGCAGGTCGCGCCAGATCGTCTCGATGCGGGCGACATCGGCCATGACCCCATCAGCAAGCGCGATCTTGCCCTTCGGCCGCCGGATATTCATCGGGCAGGCGTTCCGCAGGGCTCCGAAACCCGCAAGCATTTCCATGGAAACAGCGCGCGCGACCGCTCGCTTCCCACGCTCCCTTGGCCATAGCCCGGCTTCCGGGAAGAGCTCGGCAACATATTCGATGATCGCCAGTGACTGCCAGACACGAACCTCGCCGTGCAGAAGCACAGGAACCTGCCCCGTTGGCGAGAACTCCCTGAAGCGCGGATTGCCGGCGGGAAAATCGAAGGGAACCAGCACCTCCTCGAAGGGAATGCCGGCGGCCGTCATGGCGATCCATGGCCGAAGCGACCAGGACGAATAGTTCTTGTTGCCGATATAGAGCGTGAGCTTGTCCATGAAATCTCCCTTTACGCTGCAGGCGCGAACACAAGCCGCTCCTCGAAATGGTTCATATCGTCGAAAGAGCAGAAGGCCGGAGGCTTCAATTCTATCACCGGAGCGGTTTCGCGCAGTGTGGCAAGCGCGCCATCGAGCATCGCCTGCCATGCCGGGAGCGCCGCTTCCGGCAGCCTTGCGATCGGATAGCAGAATGTGACGTGGAACGCATAGGTGTCATGATCCGGGTGCCGGTAGCCGAACACAGGGGCGAACGCGTCCCGCCAGTCCTTCATGATCCGCCGGTCCGCTGCGGTAATGCCGTCCACCGTAAGTCCGACCGGCGTGACCTCGGTGACTTCAACCTCAAACGGGCCCGGTGGCTCGTAGGATTGCAGCCGATCCAGAAAGATCTCGCTCATGCGCTCGATCCCGGTATCAAGCGCCACGTCCTCCGGCCAGTAAGGCGGCGTGCGGCGATACTCGATAATACCCTGAAACAGGGTCATGTGCAGGCTGGAGATCGGCGTGAAGGCGAACTGCGAAGCTTCCGGCATCGCCAGAAACGTCTCACGCGCTTCAACGATCGCCCGCTGCGAGCGCGATCCCTCGACCAGATGACAGACTACCGTATTGCCGGGCTCGCGCAGAAACGTCCCAGTTGCGTCGTAGCGGGTCCCGAGATGCCTCGGCGGGACAGGATTATGAATGGCGGAATAGGTCAGAAGGCTGGGCGAAAGGGCAGAAATCATCGCTGGTAATCCGGTCTTTGATGGAGGGATTTCCGTCCATAATTTTAAAGCACGAATGCCAGATGACACTCATGAGCACCAACGACTTATTGCGATATCAATCATAAATGCATCTGATGTAATCGCCCGACCCTCGCGCGCGGCGCTCGATCAGGCCGGCGAGCCGTCGCAAGCCACGCCCGGGCTTGCCGGCGTTGCGATCGAAGGGGTTGGGAAGCGACACGGCAAGAAGAGCGGCCTGCCGACTGGTCAACTTCGATGCCGGCACGTTGAAATGGTGACGTGCCGCGGCCTCGATGCCGTATACCCCCGGCCCCCATTCGGCAATGTTGAGATAGATCTCCATCAGGCGCCGCTTCGACCAGACGAAATCTGCGGTCACAGCCAACGGCAGCTCCATCGCCTTGCGAACGAAGGACCGGCTATTCCAGAGGAACAGGTTCTTCACCGTCTGCATCGGGATCGTACTTCCGCCACGGGTCGCCTGGCCGCTCAGCGTATCCTCCAACAACATCCGCATCTCGCCCCAATCGACACCGCCGTGGAAGCAATATTGTCCATCCTCGGACATCATCACCGACTGGACGAGAACCGGCGAGATATCGTCGAGCGATACCCATTGCCGGTCGTAGCCGCGCAGCAGCACCAGATCGCGAAGCATGAGCGTGGAAACGGGGTGAACGAAAGGCAGCAGATAGAGGACAATCAGGACATAGGGAAGAATGACGAGCGCCGCCAGTGCGAGAGCGATGCGCATGATCACGGGCCGGCCCTTGAGCCAAAACAACGCGTGCCTGTGAAACGGCACGGTCATGCTTTCCTCTCTCTCCGGCGTGATGTCCAATTCCCCGACCCAGTCTCTTGCCCTTCTCCTCCATACCGTTTGCGAACTGGCATTGCCAGAGACAAAGGAAATCTTCGCCGGATGATCGACAATTCCGTTGCAGAGGGAAGGCAGCTCATGCCAAACAGCGCGCCATGGACGCAAGCTCTGAAACATTCGAAGCCAGATTGACGGCCACCGCGCGCGAGGTCGAGGCTGTGCTCGACACCCTGCTGTCGTCATCCGTATTGAACGGCGAGATCGCCCGTCCGGAACGGCTGCGTTCAGCCGTGCACTATGCCAGCCTGAACGGCGGCAAGCGGCTCCGCCCTTTCCTGGTCATCGAGGCGGCATCGCTGCTCGGCGGGGACAGAGACGCGGCGCTGCGTGTGGGCGCGGCACTCGAATGCGTGCACTGTTATTCGCTGGTTCACGACGATCTGCCGGCAATGGACGACGACGACCTGCGTCGAGGCAAGCCGACCGTGCACATCGCCTATGACGAGGCGACCGCCATCCTCACTGGCGATAGTCTGCTCACCTATGCCTTTGACATCATCGCTGCGCCCGAAACGAAATTGCCTGATGCCGCCAAAGTGGCGTTGACGCTCGCGCTGGCGCGAGCCGCAGGCATCGGGGGCATGGCAGGCGGTCAGGCACTCGACCTTGCCGCCGAGAAGCAGGCGCCGGACGAACAAGGCATCGTGACGCTGCAGGCAATGAAAACAGGCGCGCTCATCCGCTTTGCCTGCGAAGCCGGCGCCATCATTGCCGGCGCTTCGCCGGAGGATCGTACACGACTGCGTCAGTTCGGCGAGAGGATCGGCCTCGCCTTCCAGCTCGCGGACGACATTCTCGATCTCACCTCCGATGCAACCACAATGGGCAAGGCGACGGGTAAGGACGCCGGTCGCAGCAAGGGCACATTGGTGGCACTGCACGGCATGGCATGGGCGGAAGCCAAGCTTGCCGAGCATGTGCGCGAGGCCGAAGCACTGCTGTCTCCCTATGCCGGGCGCGGCACAGTTCTGACTGAAGCAGCTCGCTTCATTGCCGGACGCAAGAGCTGAAAAAGCGTCACCGAGACAATATTTCCGCCACCTGACGAGATGCAGTCCCTTGTCGTTCGCGTGGAGCCGGGGCAAAAAAACCGGCAATAGCCGAGTGGCCGAACAAGAGACGCAAGATGCATGAGATCCCGACCTACCTGCCGCAGATCCTGCCGGCCTACGTCGCCTATCTGATCGCCGTCATCAGCCCTGGTCCGGCAATCATGGCCATCGTGTCGACGTCGATGACGCACGGCCGGAAGGCAGGCATGACCATCGCGCTTGGCATCTTCGCGGGTTCGTTCACCTGGGCCTGCGCCGCCGCTCTCGGTCTTGCGACCATCCTCCAGACCTACGCCATCGCGCTTGAGATCCTGAAGGTCTTCGGCGGCCTCTATCTGCTTTATCTCGCCTACAAGGCCTTCAAGGCCGTACGCGCCAACAATGACCTGCCGACAGCTGTCGTGCAGAGAAACCTTTCGACGCGGGCCCAGTTGCTGCGCGGCTATGGTATCCACATCACCAACCCGAAGGCCATTTTCGCGTGGCTGGCGATCATCGCCCTCGGCATGCCGCAGGGCGCGCCGGCACCCGTCGCCGGCCTGATCATCGGAGTGTGCATGGTGACAGGCTTTACCGTCTTCATGGGCTACGCCGTGTTGTTCTCGACACCACATGCGTTGAAGATCTACCGCAACATACGCCGCTGGATCGAGGGGGCCATGGCCGCCTTCTACTGTGTCGCGGGGCTGAAGCTGCTGACCAGCCGAATCTGAGCGTTTTCGATTGCCGCTTATTCGGCGGCCGTCTTCTGCCCGAAGCGCTTTTCGATGTAGTCGACCACGAGCGCCTCAAAGTCAGAAGCGATGTTCGGCCCGCGCAGGGTCAACGCCTTCTTGCCGTCGATGAACACGGGCGCAGCCGGCGTTTCGCCGGTGCCGGGCAGGGAAATGCCGATGTCGGCGTGCTTGCTTTCACCTGGTCCGTTGACGATGCAGCCCATGACCGCAACGTTCAGCGCTTCGACACCCGGATATTTCTCGCGCCAGACCGGCATGTTCTTGCGAAGGTCGTTCTGGATGTTCTGCGCCAATTCTTGGAATACGGTCGAGGTCGTGCGCCCACAGCCGGGACAAGCCGCAACGACAGGCACGAACTGGCGGAAGCCCATCACCTGCAGCAGCTCCTGGGCAACCTGCACTTCGCGCGTCCGGTCGCCATTCGGCTCCGGCGTCAGCGACACGCGGATCGTATCGCCGATTCCCTGCTGCAGCACATAGCCCATGGCAGCCGATGAAGCGACGATCCCCTTGCTGCCCATGCCGGCTTCGGTAAGGCCGAGATGCAGGGCGTGGTCGGAGCGTTCGGAGAGCATCGAATAGACGGCGATCAGATCCTGGACCTGGCTGACCTTGGCGGACAGGATGATGCGGTTGCGCGGAAGGCCGATCTCTTCGGCCAGATTGGCCGAGATCAAGGCGGACTGCACGATTGCCTCACGCGTCACTTGACGCGCCGAAAGCGGTGAGCCAGCCTCGGCGTTCTGGTCCATCAGCGCCGTCAGCAACTCCTGATCCAGCGAACCCCAGTTCACACCGATGCGCACCGGCTTGTCGTAGCGGATCGCCATCTCGATGATGTCGCCGAACTGCTTGTCCTTCTTGTCCTTGAAGCCGACGTTGCCCGGATTGATACGGTATTTCGCCAGTGCCTCGGCGCAGGCCGGATGGTCGGCAAGAAGCTTGTGGCCGATGTAGTGAAAATCACCGACGAGCGGGACGTCCATGCCAAGGCGCAGCAGCCGTTCGCGAATCTTCGGAACCGCGGCAGCGCTCTCGTCGCGGTCGACGGTGATGCGGACAATCTCGGACCCCGCTTTGAAAAGAGCCGCCACCTGCGCAACGGTGGAGTCTATATCCGCAGTGTCGGTATTCGTCATCGACTGGACGACAACAGGCGCACCACCACCCACGATGACGCCACCAACATCGACCGCAACGGATGCGCGGCGCGGCTTCGGATCAAAATCTGCAGCAGAAGACATATAGAGTTCTTGAACCCCTGAATTTCGTGTCTTTCAGGTGGATCATGCCCGCTTTGTTGTCAACCGCCCCGCACATCACTTTTGCTTGGAGCCGTCTCAGTGACCGCCACCCGATATGCCGTCGGCATAGCGTGCAAGGTTCGAAAACAGCAGCACGACGACCAGCAACACCGGCAAAGCCATGAAGACGACGCTGAAGCCGATATGCTCCGCCACGAAACCGATTGCCGACGGAGCCACCAGCATGCCGGAATAGCCCATGGTGGTTACCACCGAGAGGCCAATGCCGGCGCGCAGGCCCGGAATATTGCCGGCAGCCGAAAAGGCAATCGGAACCATGTTCGAGATCCCGATCCCGCAAAGCGCAAAGCCTAGGATCGCAATTTCCGCATTGGGCGCAAAGGCGGCGAGCAGCATGCCTGATATTGCAAACAGCGTGCAGATCCGAAGCGTCATCACGCCGCCAAGCCGGTCGCGAACAAGATCGCCGCCAAACCGCATGACCGACATCGTCAGCGAAAACGCCGCAAAGCCGAAGCCGGAAAGCGCCACCGATGCTCCCAGTTCTTCACGCAGGTAGAGCGCGCCCCAATCCAGCACAGCGCCCTCGGGAACCATCGAGAACAGCGCCATCAATCCGATCAGCCATGGCAGCGGCACCAGAGGCAGCCGGAGCTTTTCCTTCTTCTCGTCGGGATGCGGAGGGTCCGCAAGGATCATCCTCCAGGCGATACCCAAAACGATCGCCGCAAGCGCAGTCGCAATCTGCGCATGCCAGAGCACGCCGACCTTGGCGATCAGCAGGCCACCGAGGCCGGCACCGATCAAACCGCCCAAACTCCAAAAGGCGTGGCACGAGGACATGATCGACCGCCGCATCGATTGCTCGACCGCAACCGCATTCGCATTCATGGCAACGTCCATGGCGCCCATGAAGCCGCCAAACAGAAAGATCGAGATCGCCCCTGTCGCAACGTTCGGCGCAAGCGTCAGTGCAAGCAGCGCAGGCAGAAGGCACACCGCGGCGATCTGCGCGACAAGTTTCGAGCCATAGCGCGCGATTTGCGCCCCCGCGATTGGCATCAGGGTAAGCGAACCGACACCAAGAACCAGGATCATCAGACCCAACTGAAACTTGCTCAGCTGCAGGCGCTCTGCGAATTCGGGAATTTTCGGCGCCCAGCAGCCAACGATGAAGCCGTTGACGAGAAACAGCAGCGAAACCGCTATCCTGTTCTTCGTTACGTAGCCGCTTCTGACCATCGGCGCTGTGTTAACGTGGTTATCCATGTCTCTTCCCACAGTGTCTCGACGTCGGCACTCGCGCCCGACGCGTTTATTGAATGGTAGTTACGTCGTTCCGCCAGCCACGATCGTCCTGCAGCCGCTGTCGCGATAGCGCGCCAGCATGGCCGGGTCGGCGTCCTGCTCGACCACCAGGCATTCGCACTGCGCCACCGGAAGTACACTGTGCGGCGCGGCAGTGCCGAACTTGTCGGACGTCGCGGCGACCAAAACCTTCTTGCTTCGCGATGCTGCAAAACGCTTGAATTCAGCATCTTCGAAGCCGAAAGTCGTCACGCCAGCCGTCAGATCTATCCCGCAAGCACCGAGGATGCAAAGATCGGGCGAGAGGGACTCCATGTCGCGCATGGCCTTCGCGCCGAGCGCACCGCTGACCTGCCGGTCGATAAGCCCGCCGATCAGGATCACGTTAACCGCCGGCTTCTCGATCAGGGCGGCGGCGATCGCTGGCGCGTTGGTCGCTGCCGTCAGGGTCAAATCCATTGGCAGGGCCGTCGCAATTGCGAGGTTGGTGCTGCCCGCATCGAAAAACACGGTCGAGCCGGGAACGATCTGCGACACAGCGGCGACGGCGAGCGCCTGCTTGCGATCCCGCGCGATCCCTGCCCGGTGGCCAAGGCTCCCGCCGGCGGGCGCAACCGGCAACGCGCCACCATAGACGCGCTCGCACAGGCCGGCAGCTGCCATCTCGCGCAGGTCCCTGCGGACCGTGTCTTCGGATACACGGAATTCAACTGCAAGATCTGCGGCTAGCACCCGACCATCACTCTGTAGCTTCCGCAGGATGACGCTTTGGCGCTCCTGCAGGAGAAGTTCGTTCATGTTCATGCCGACTTCAGCCTGGTTGATCAAAAACTGATAAAAACATGCATAAACGGATACAAACGTGCACGCAAGTGTGGTGCGCTATCTCGATCTTCACAAACTGAAACAGGGCGCGCCAAATCTGTGATAAATGAGAAAAATATTCGCAGATGCCGATTTTCTTCGCAGTTTTCTACGCTTCGCAGCGATCAGCTTTTCTGCGATTTTTCGTGCATCAAACACCCTGTGAATTGGATAAAAAAATGAACCTCCTGAAGACCATCGCCGCTGCAGCACTGATCCAGGCCGCCGCCCTTCTTCCCGCCGTTGCCGGCGAAAACCTCGCCGCCGTCAAGTCTGCGGGTGTCTTCAAGATCGGCACGGAGGGTACTTACGCCCCGTTCACCTATCATGACGATAGCGGCAAGCTGGTCGGCTTCGACGTGGAGATCGGCGAGGCGGTTGCTGCCAAGCTCGGCGTCAAGGCCGAATTCGTCGAAGGCAAATGGGACGGCCTGATCGCCGGTCTTGATGCCAAGCGCTACGACACGGTCATCAACCAGGTCGGTATCACCGAAGCCCGCAAGCAGAAGTACGATTTCTCCGAGCCCTACATCGCATCCAAGGCCGTTCTCATCATTCGCGACGGCGACGACAGCATCAAGGGCTTTGCGGACCTGAAGGGCAAGAAGTCGGCTCAGTCGCTGACCAGCAACTTCGGCAAGCTTGCCGAACAGTCCGGCGCAGAACTCGTCGGTACCGATGGTTTCGACCAGTCGATCCAGCTCGTATTGACCAAGCGTGCAGACGCGACGATCAACGACAGCCTCTCCTTCCTCGACTTCAAGAAGCACAAGCCTGACGCTCCGGTGAAGATCGTCGCCCAGCAGGAAAATGCCGATTTTTCCGGCATCATCATCCGCAAGGGTGAGCCGGAGCTACTGGAAGCCATCAACAAGGCACTGGCCGACATCAAGGCCGACGGCACCTACAAGAAGATCTCCGACAAGTACTTCGGTCAGGACGTTTCGAAGTAACTCGTAACGCAGGCGGCTTGCTGCCGCCGCCACATCCTTTATATGTTCCCGAGAAAGCGTTCAGCGAAACCTCGCTGGACGCATCTTCTTTGAGGATTGAACCTTGCCGCACTGGCTTCAACTGATGGCGGAGTCGCTTGGTCCGCTCCTCTGGGCCGGCCTGATCTTCACGATCCCGCTGACGCTCCTGTCATTCACACTCGGTCTCATCCTTGGACTGCTGACGGCAATCGCACGGCTTTTCGCGCCGGCGCCGGTCGCCGCCATCGCGCGCTTCTATGTCTGGGCCATCAGGGGCACGCCGCTGCTGGTGCAACTCTTCGTCATCTTTTACGGCCTGCCGAGCATCGGCATCCTGCTCGACGCCTTTCCGGCAGCGCTGATCGGCTTCACCCTCAACATCGGCGCCTATAGCTCCGAAATCATCCGCGCCGTCATCTCCTCCGTGCCGAAGGGGCAGTGGGAAGCGGCCTATTCGATCGGCATGAGCTGGCGCCAGGCGATGAGCCGCACGATCCTGCCCCAGGCCGGGCGCGTTGCTGTACCGCCGCTCTCCAATACGTTCATTTCGCTGGTGAAGGACACGTCGCTGGCGGCCGCCATTACGGTCCCTGAGCTGTTCCAGGCTGCGCAGCGCATCGTCGCGACCACTTACGAGCCGCTCATCCTCTACATCCAGGCCGCATTGATATACCTTGCTTTGAGCTCCGTCCTATCAGCGTTGCAGGTTCGCCTCGAGCGTCGCTTCGCGCGCTATGGCGGCATGCTGGAGGCAAACGCATGATCGAGCTTTCCCATATCGAAAAGCGCTTCGGCGACGCCGTCATCCTGAAAGACATCAGCATCCGGATTCCGGAAGGCAGCGTCACCGCACTCGTCGGCCCCTCGGGCGGAGGCAAGAGCACGCTGCTGCGATGCATCAACCTGCTGGAGATCCCGACAGCAGGCACGATCCGCCTCGGTGACGAGAAAATAAGCTTTACGCTGGGCCAGAAGACCGGCTGGCAGGCGATCCAGAAGATCCGCCGGCAGACCGGAATGGTATTCCAGAACTTCCAGCTCTTTCCGCATCAGACGGCCATCGAGAATGTAATGGAGGGCCTCATCACCGTGCTCAAGTGGCCGAAGGAAAAGGCGCGTGAACGGGCGATGGAATTGCTGACAAAGGTCAACATGGCGCACAAGGCCGACGCCTGGCCTTCGACGCTCTCGGGTGGACAACAGCAGCGCGTCGCAATCGCCCGCGCGCTCGCTCCCTCTCCGCGAGTTCTTCTCTGCGATGAACCGACGTCGGCGCTCGACCCCGAGCTTTCCGCCGAAGTCGTCGATGTTCTTGGCCGTCTCGCCCGCGAGGGCACGACGATGGTGATGGCGACGCATGACCTGCGCCTTGCCTCGAAGATCGCCAACGACGTTGTCTTCCTCGAGGCCGGCAGTGTGGTCGAGACGGGAAGCGCAAGGAACATCTTCACGGCGCCGGAGCGAGAGCGCACCAAACGCTTCATCTCGACGATCAACGCCGCCCATACCTACGATATTTAGGGGGCGCGTCGAGCGACAGCGCGCAGCGCGTTCCCCCGACAATCTTGAGCTTGCTCATATCAATTCGCGCATAAAAAGCAGAAGGGCGGCCCGAAGGCCGCCCTCTTTTTGTCCTTCGCATCTTCGTCAGCCCGCGTAGCTGACCAACAGATCCTTGGCGTCGATCTGGTCGCCGGCTTTGACAAGCACTTCCGCGATCGCACCGTCCTTTTCGGCGTGGATCGCCGTTTCCATCTTCATAGCCTCGATGGAAACAAGCACGTCACCGGCATTGACCGCCTGCCCGGGCGAGACAAAGACGCGCGAGATGACGCCTGGCATCGGCGCACCGACATGCGCGGCATTGCCCGGTTCCGCCTTGCGGCGGGCGGCGGCACCGGTCGCACCATGGGCGCGATCCGGCACCTTGATGCGGCGCGGCTGGCCGTTGAGTTCGAAGAAGACAGTCACCATGCCTTGCTCGTCGGTCTGGCTCATCGCCTGGTTGACGACGACAAGCGTCTTGCCCTTTTCGATATCGGCAAACAGTTCCTCGCCATCGGCAAGGCCGTAGAAATAGGCCGGTGTCGGCAGGACGGAGACCGGGCCGTAGGTGTCGGAGGCCAGCGCAAAGTCGGTGAAGACTTTCGGATACATCAGGTAGGACGCGAATTCGAAGTCATTGACCTCGCGCTCCAGCTTGGTCTCGATCGTGTTGCGCTCGGCATCGAGGTCAGCGTCGGCAAGCAGCGAACCCGGACGCACCGTATAGGGCGCATCGCCCTTCAGTGCCTTCTTCTGCAGCGCCTCCGGCCAGCCTGATGGAGGCTGACCGAGATCGCCCTTCAGCATCGAGACAACAGATTCCGGGAAGGAGACTTCCTTGTCGGCGCTGACGACATCGGCAACCGTCAGGTCTTGCGAGACCATCATCAGTGCCATGTCGCCGACGACCTTCGAGGACGGCGTCACCTTGACGATATCGCCGAACATCTGGTTGGCGTCGGCATAGGCCTGCGCCACTTCGTGCCAGCGCGTCTCGAGGCCGAGCGAACGGGCCTGTTCCTTGAGGTTGGTGAACTGGCCGCCCGGCATTTCGTGCAGATAGACTTCGGAGGCCGGTCCCTTGAGGTCGCTTTCGAAGGCCGCGTACTGATGGCGCACCGCTTCCCAATAGAAAGAGATCCGACGGATCCATTCCGGATCGAGACCGGGATCGCGCTCGGAGCCGCGCAGGGCCTCGACGATCGAGCCAAGGCAGGGCTGCGAGGTGTTGCCGGACAGTGCATCCATTGCCGCATCGACCGCGTCGACGCCGGCATCGACCGCCGCGAGAACCGTCGCCGCTGCAATGCCCGAGGTGTCGTGCGTGTGGAAGTGAATCGGCAGGCTGGTGGCGTCGCGCAACGCCTTGAACAGCACCTTGGCGGCAGCCGGCTTCAGCAGGCCCGCCATATCCTTCAGCGCGATGATATGCGCACCGGCCTTTTCGAGCTCAACGGCGAGGTCGGTGTAGTACTTGAGATCGTACTTCGGGCGCGCCGAATTCAGGATATCGCCGGTGTAGCAGATCGCCGCTTCGCAGAGCTTGTTCTCCTCGGCCACCGCATCCATCGATACGCGCATATTCTCCACCCAGTTCAGGCAGTCGAAGACGCGGAAAAGGTCGATGCCACCGGCAGCAGCCTGCCGGACGAAGTATTTGACGACGTTGTCAGGGTAGTTCTTGTAACCGACGCCGTTTGCGCCGCGCAGCAGCATCTGCAAAAGCAGGTTAGGCGCGGCTTCGCGCACCAGCGACAGACGTTCCCATGGATCTTCCGTCAGGAAGCGCATCGAAACGTCAAACGTCGCGCCGCCCCAGCATTCGAGCGACAGGAGGTTCGGCAAAGCGTGCGCATAGGTGCCGGCGATCCGCGCGATGTCATAGGTGCGCATGCGGGTCGCAAGCAGCGACTGGTGGCCGTCGCGCATCGTCGTATCGGTCATCAGGATGCGCTTTTCGTTGCGCATCCACTCGCCGAACTTCCTCGGGCCGAGCTTGTCGAGAAGCTGCTTGGTGCCGTCGGCGATGCCGCTACCGTTGGTATAAGGGACGATCGGCTCGGCGATATCGGCGGACGGCTTCGGTCGATCCTTGGCTTCCGGATGGCCGTTGACCGTCACATCAGCGAGGTAAGTCAGAAGCTTCGTCGCGCGATCCTGTCGCTTGACCTGCTGGAAGAGCTCCGGCGTCGAGTCGATGAAGCGCGTAGTGTAGCTGTTATCCTTGAAATTCGGATGCGTGATGATCGCTTCCAGGAAGGTGAGGTTCGTCGCAACGCCGCGGATACGGAACTCACGCAATGCACGGTCCATGCGGGAGATCGCTTCCAGCGGGTTCGGGGCCCAGGCAGTGACCTTGACCAGCAGCGGATCGTAGTAGCGGGTGATGATCGCGCCGGAATAGGAGGTGCCACCATCGAGACGGATGCCGAAGCCGGATGCCGAACGATAGGCGGTGATGCGGCCGTAGTCCGGAATGAAGTTGTGCTCCGGATCCTCTGTCGTGATGCGGCACTGCAGGGCATGGCCGTTGAGGCGGATGTCCTTCTGCTCGGGAACGCCCGATTCCGGTGTACCGATCGCAAAGCCATCAAGGATGTGGATCTGCGCCTTGACGATATCGATGCCTGTAACGACTTCGGTGACCGTGTGCTCGACCTGGATGCGCGGATTGACTTCGATGAAGTAGAATTTGCCGGTGTCGGCATCCATCAGATATTCGACGGTGCCCGCACCGATGTAGTTGGTGGCACCCGCGATCTTCAGCGAGTACGCCGCCAGTTCCTGGCGCTGGGCTTCCGACAGGTAAGGCGCCGGCGCACGCTCGACGACCTTCTGGTTGCGGCGCTGGATCGAGCAGTCGCGCTCGAAGAGATGAACGACATTGCCATGCGTGTCGCCAAGGATCTGGCTTTCGACATGGCGCGCACGCTCGACGAGCTTTTCGAGATAGACCTCGTCCTTACCAAAAGCCGCCATCGCTTCGCGCTTGGCCTCCGTCACCTCGCGTGCAAGGTCGGCTTCCGAACGGATGACGCGCATGCCGCGTCCGCCGCCACCCCAGGAGGCCTTCAGCATCACAGGGTAGCCGATCACCGCCGCCATCTTGGCGACCTCAGCCATATCATCCGGCAGTGGCTCGGTTGCCGGCACGACAGGCACGCCGACCGAGATTGCCAGATTGCGTGCTGCGACCTTGTTGCCGAGCTGGCGCATGGTATCGGCCGTCGGGCCGATGAAGATGATGCCCGCCTTGTTGCAGGCATCGACGAATTCCGGACTTTCCGACAGCAGACCGTAGCCGGGATGGATCGCATCGGCGCCGGAAAGCTTGGCGACGCGGATCACCTCATCGATCGACAGATAGCTTTCGATCGGACCGAGGTCGCGGGCAAGATGCGGGCCGCGGCCAACCTGATAGCTTTCGTCTGCCTTGAACCTGTGCAGCGCCAGTTTGTCTTCTTCCGCCCATATCGCGACCGTTTTTATCCCGAGCTCGTTGGCCGCGCGAAACACGCGGATGGCAATTTCCGAACGGTTGGCAACAAGTATCTTGGATATGGGCAATGCAGTCTCCTCACGGCATCGAAACGGGCAATGCTGCACCCGCGAAGAGAAGTCTTAACGCGCTGTCACGGAAAGTTCAATTTCCGGAACCGTCCGAAATAGAATTTCTCTAAGACTAGGTGATCAGCCCATGCCGGAAGGCGACAGCGACCGCGTGCTGTCTATTCTTTGCCTTCAGCTTGTCTTGCAGGCCGTTCATGTACCAGTCGACGGTGTGGTTTGAAATCTTGAGGCGTTTGCCAATCTCAACCGAGGTCATGCCTTCCGCGAGATATTGAAGTATTTCCATCTCCCGGCGCGTCAAACGCGTGTCGATGCCGGAAACTTCTTCAAGCGCATCCGCCTCCCCCTTAAGCTCAAGAAGACGCCAGAAAGCCTTTCGGGCAACGGCATCAAAGAGCGAGATCTCGACAGGAGAGAGGTCTACCGGTGTCCCGCCTATGCTCATATTACCAAGGATGCCGTTTCTGCCCTGGATGGGGAAAATGTAGCCGTCCTTCAGGCCATGGCTATGCGCGTCGGCCATCATTTGCTCCATCCGGCGGTGATGCGGGTCCTTCCGGAAGGCCGCCAGACTATCCTTCCAGCGAAACGGCCTTTGCGCATATGCGAGATAGCGAACCGTCGGATCGCTGAGAACGTATTTTTTCGAAATATAGATCTGCGGCCATTTCTCTGGCCAATGACCGGCAAACATCAGACTGATTGGATCTTCAGTCGCTTTCAGGTGTCGCAAAAGGCCATAATACTGGAAGCCGTAGGCGTGGATGACATGCTCCAGTTCGCCAACAACTCCTTCGGGTCTTCGACACTCTTCCAGAACGACAAGCAATTGAATTAATGAATGAATACTCAAAATAAATGCCCCTACGCCAGTTGGGCTCCTAGCGGAATGATCACGACCAAGGGAAGTGTTTGGTTGGGCGCCCCTGCGACGCATTTAGACGTCAATCTATGGTGTGCCAGCGCGACCATGCAACGCAAGTGAAAATTGCGAGATTTGCGATACGTCCCAAAAAAGTTCAGTCCCTCGGAATGGATTGCTGTGGGTGCGCTCCGTAAAAGAATCTTGCCGCGACCGCTCGTCTGAACGCTTCGTTAATCGCTGGTTCAGGTATCTTTTTGTAGCGTTGCAGCGTCCATTATTTCGCAAATGCACAAGAGGTATCGCCGTGTCGCTATTCAAGGTCTATGCTAGAGCTTTGCGCTATCTCGGCGCCTACAAGCTCCGCGTATCCCTGGTCGTTATTGCGAACATCGTGCTTGCCGCGATCACAATCGCCGAACCGATTTTGTTCGGTCGCATCATCGATGCAATTTCAGGCAAGGGCGAAGTCAAACCCATCCTTTTCATGTGGGCCGGCTTTGCCGTTTTCAACACCATAGCGTTCGTTCTTGTCGCTCGTGAGGCCGACCGGCTGGCCCATGGCCGCCGCGCCACACTGCTGACGGAAGCGTTCGGCCGTATCATCTCCATGCCGCTGTCCTGGCATCATCAGCGTGGCACGTCGAATGCGCTGCATACGCTGCTGCGCGCATGCGAAACGCTCTTTGGCCTTTGGCTCGAGTTCATGCGCAACCACCTGGCGACTGCCGTTGCCATCGCGCTTCTGGTGCCGACTGCGATGTCGATGGACCTGCGTCTTTCGGGCGTGCTGGTCGTGCTCGGCGTCGCCTACTGGCTGATTGGTCGTCTCGTCATGAGCCGCACCAAGGATGGCCAGGCGTCGGTCGAAAACCACTACCACACCGTTTTCTCACACGTCAGCGACTCGATCAGCAACGTATCGGTCCTCCATAGCTACAATCGCATCGAAGCAGAAACCAAGGCACTGAAGTCGTTTGCCGAGCGCCTGCTGCAGGCTCAGTATCCGGTTCTCGACTGGTGGGCTCTCGCGGGCGCCATGAACCGCATGGCTTCGACCATTGCGATGATGATCATCCTCGTCATCGGCACGCTCATGGTTCAGTCCGGCGAGCTGCGCATCGGCGACGTGATTGCCTTCATCGGCTTTGCGAACCTGCTGATCTCGCGTCTCGACCAGATGCGCCAGTTTGCCACGCAGATTTTCGAGGCCCGTTCGAAGCTCGAGGATTTCTACTCGCTCGAAGACTCCGTGCGTGAACGCGAAGAGCCTGCCGGCAATGACGATATCGCCGACGTGAAGGGTGAAGTCGAATTCCGCAACGTGTCGTTCCGCTTCGGCAACACCGCGCAGGGCTTGCACAACGTGTCCTTTACCGCCAAGGCTGGTCAGACGGTTGCGATCGTCGGTCCGACCGGTTCGGGCAAGACCACGATGATCAACCTGCTGCAGCGCGTGTATGACCCGGATAGCGGCCAGATCCTCGTCGATGGTCACGACACGACGAAGATCACCCGCAAGTCGCTGCGCCGCTATATCGCGACGGTGTTCCAGGATGCCGGCCTGCTCAACCGCTCGATCAGCGACAACATTCGCCTCGGCCGGGAAGGCGCCTCGGATGAGGACATGCGTCGAGCAGCTGAAGCGGCCGCTGCCGCCGACTTCATCGAGACGCGCGAAGAGCAGTACGACACCCATGTCGGCGAACGCGGCAACAGGCTCTCCGGCGGCGAACGTCAGCGTGTGGCGATTGCCCGCGCCATCCTCAAGGATGCCCCGATCCTCGTGCTAGACGAAGCGACAAGCGCGCTTGACGTCGAAACCGAAAATCGCGTTAAGGCCGCAATCGACAACCTGCGCCAGAACCGCACGACATTCATCATCGCGCACCGTCTTTCCACTGTTCGCGAAGCGGACAAGGTCCTGTTCCTGGACGGTGGCCGTGTCGTCGAAGAAGGCAGCTTCGATGAGCTCAGCCATAGCAACGGCCGGTTCGCGGCGCTGCTGCGCGCCAGCGGCATCCTCACGGACGAAGAAGTTCGCAAGGCACACACGACCGAGGCCGCATAAGACGGATCGCTCAAGGGAAAAACAGAAGCCGGACGGTACCTGCCGCCCGGCTTTTTTCTTGCCCGCGGGGAGTTCGCGCATAGCTTAAGGGAAACGGTATTGCCGGAGGCGATATGAAGGTCCTGCGAATCGTAGCGAACATCGAAACAGCCGATCCGGCCGCTGCCAAGGTCTTCTATAAGGATATCCTTGGCCTCGACGTACTGATGGATCACGACTGGATCTCCACCTATGGCTCAAACCAATCAATGCGGGTCCAGGTGGGCTTTGCGAGCGAGGGCGGCTCAGACACACCGGTTCCAGGCCTCTCGATCGAGGTCGACGATGTTGACGAGGCCTTCGCAGCCATGAGTGCATCAGCCTTCGAAATCATCTATGGGCCGGCCAATGAGCCCTGGGGCGTTCGGCGCTTCTACGTGCGCGACCCCTTTGGAACAATCGTGAATATTCTTTCTCATAGACCGTGAAGCCGGCAACGCCCGACTCCTCGGGCGGGACGCGCTGCGCCATCCAGCGGCAATTCGCGCGAAGGTGTTAGACTAAAGTCATAATCCCAAAGCCGCTCTCTGTATGGATGAGCTTTTCTGTCACACTCTTGTCAGGCGAACCGCGACCCGAGGGTATGCTTTGAGGAGAGCATGGTGGTCGCGCGCCGCGTTTCACATCATTCTGTGGAGGACAGAAAATGGCAAATATCGCAAGCGTCGACGGCCCCAAGGCCGGTCCGATGACGGGCGAGGAGAAGAAGGTTATCTTCGCTTCATCGCTCGGCACCGTTTTCGAATGGTACGACTTCTACCTTTACGGTTCGCTCGCAACCTATATCGGCGCGACCTATTTTACCCAGTATCCGGAAGCAACGCGAAACATCTTCACGCTTTTGGCCTTCGCTGCCGGCTTCCTCGTGCGTCCGTTCGGCGCACTGGTCTTCGGGCGTCTCGGCGATCTCGTCGGACGCAAATACACGTTCCTGGTGACGATCCTTATCATGGGCCTCTCCACCTTCCTCGTCGGCATCCTGCCGGGTGCGGCGACGATTGGTATCGCAGCACCGATCATCCTGATCGGACTTCGCCTCTTGCAGGGTCTTGCGCTCGGCGGTGAATATGGCGGTGCGGCGACTTACGTGGCCGAACATGCCCCGCATGGACGCCGCGGATACTTCACGTCGTGGATCCAAACCACGGCTACGCTCGGCCTCTTCCTGTCACTTCTCGTCATCGTCGGCGTCCAGTTCCTGATGGGCAAGGAAGCCTTTGCGGCATGGGGCTGGCGCATTCCGTTCCTCGTCTCCGTCGTGCTCCTCGGGATTTCCGTCTGGATTCGACTGAAGATGAACGAATCTCCGGCATTCCAGCGCATGAAGGCCGAAGGCAAGGGATCCAAGGCACCGCTGACGGAAGCTTTCGGTCAGTGGAAGAACGCCAAGATCGCCCTGATCGCGCTTCTCGGCGCAACGATGGGTCAGGCGGTCGTCTGGTACGGCGGCCAATTCTATGCGTTGTTCTTCCTGCAGAACGTGCTCAAGGTTGATCTGCAGTCGGCAAACATCATGGTCGCCATTGCGCTCTTCCTGGGCACGCCCTTCTTCGTCATCTTCGGCGCCCTGTCCGACAGGATCGGCCGCAAGCCGATCCTGATGGCCGGCCTCTTGATCGCCGCCGTTACCTACACCCCGCTGTTCAAGGCCATGACCTGGACTGCCAATCCGGCGCTTGCGGAAGCCCAGGCTTCTATCCGTGCAACCGTGACGGCCGATCCGGCGGATTGCAAATTCCAGTTCAACCCAACTGGAACGTCGAAGTTCACCAACTCTTGCGATGTGGCCACTGCCTTCCTGACCAAGAACTCGGTGCCTTATGATGTCGTGCCCGGCCCGGCAGGCCAGCCTGCCACGATCAAGATCGGTGACGAAACCATCCCCAGCTTCGACGTCGTCGCCGCCGGCGACAAGGCAAAGGCAATGACGGGCGCGTTCGAAAAGGGCGTCAACATCGCCCTTCATGATGCCGGATACCCGCTGAACCGCGGCGCCATCAAGGTGCCGGATGCGAAGCTGGACCCCTTCATCGCGGCCAACCCTGAGCTTGCCCTCAACGCTGACGCAGTACGCGCCGGTGAAAAACAGACCGTACCGGTCGACAAGCTGGTTGCCGACAAGCTGCTGACGGCCGATGAAGCAAAGGGCGCCACCGACATGGCGGTCTATAACATTGCCAAGGGTGGCAGCTTCTCCATGGTAGCCGACCCTGCCCGTGTCAACTGGATCGGCACGATCGCCATTCTGTTCGTGCTCGTTCTCTATGTGACGATGGTCTATGGCCCGATCGCAGCCCTGCTGGTCGAACTCTTCCCGACCCGCATCCGCTACACCGGCATGTCGCTGCCTTACCATATCGGCAACGGCTGGTTCGGCGGCTTGTTGCCGGCGATGGCCTTTGCAATGAGCGCGGCCAAGGGCGATATCTACTTCGGCCTCTGGTATCCGATCGTCTTCGCAGCCATCACGCTGGTCATCGGCCTGATCTTCCTGCCGGAAACGAAGGACCGCGATATCCACGCCATGGATTGAGCCGATTGAGGACTGCAAACATCTGCCCGGCGCTCTCAAGGCGCCGGGTATTTTATTTATGGAAGGCTAGAGAAGACGGCTCAGCCGCGGCGTCGGCCAGCCGCCATCGCGATCGATGGAGAACACCAAGCCGAAGCGCGCGAAGAGGACCGAGGTGGCAAAGGCGAACCAGGCGCCCAACGCAAGGCCGGCCACGACATCGCTTGGATAATGCACGCCGATGATGACGCGTGTGGCGCCAAGCCAAAGGCCTATGCCGATAAAACCAAGGCGAAAGCGCGGGAAGAGAAGTGCGAGCGCCACGAACAGCGCGCCGATGTTGGCCGAATGGCCCGACGGAAAGCTCTGATGCAGGAAGTCAGCATTGAAAGGCGCGAAGCTGAAGATACCCTCCTGCTCATAGATCAGCGGTCGGGCCCGGCCGATTGCAAACTTCAGCACGTTGGCGACGATGCTGGTGGATAGAACGGACAGCCCGACATAAGCCGTCATCTGTCCAAAATAGATCATGCGGAACTGCCTGCGCACCTTCCAGAGCCGGCGGCGAACGAGATAGCTGGTGGCGAAGATTGTGCAAAGGCCCGCCAGGATCCAGGCGAGCCTGCCGATATCGGTAATGTCCCCGGCAACGGTGATCAGCCGCGGGGCCAGGTCCTTGGCCGCCTGTCCGAGCGGACGGTCGAAGACGAAGAAAGCAATGGCAACCGCGTTGATGGCGGTGAACACGAAGCCCTTCCAGGGAACCCGCCGATGGATCGTACGCCGCGTCTCATAACGCTTTCGCAGATAGTTCCAGAAACTTGGCTTGCGATCGACGGCCCCGCTCATTCCACTCCGCTCTTTCCTCAATGCAGAAGGGAGATAGGGGCGACAATAACTGCCTTCAAGCAAAGGCCCTCCGCATCGGTGGATGCGAAGGGCCAAAAGCGTGTTTCACGTGAAATATCAGGCAGAAAGCGCCTTGAACTCGGCGAGGATCGCGTCGCCCATCTCAATGGTTCCAACCTTCGTGCAACCTTCGGCCATGATGTCGCCGGTGCGGATGCCCTTGTCGAGGACGTTGGCGATCGCCTTTTCGAGGTTGTCGGCTTCCTTCACGAGGTTGAAGGAATAGCGCAGGCACATGGCGAAGGAAGCGATCATCGCGATCGGATTGGCGATGCCCTTGCCGGCAATGTCAGGAGCCGAACCATGCACCGGCTCATAGAGCGCCTTGCGCTTGCCGGTCTTGGCATCCGGGGCGCCAAGCGAAGCCGAAGGCAGCATGCCGAGCGAGCCCGTCAGCATGGCGGCAACGTCGGACAGCATGTCGCCGAACAGGTTGTCGGTGACGATGACGTCGAACTGCTTCGGCGCGCGCACCAGCTGCATGCCGCCGGCATCCGCCAGCATGTGCTCGAGCTTGACGTCGGAATACTTGTCCTTGTGCGTCGCTGTGACGACCTGGTTCCACAACACGCCCGACTTCATGACG
This sequence comes from Rhizobium sp. RHZ01, assembly GCF_014851595.1. Classification (NCBI taxonomy): domain Bacteria; kingdom Pseudomonadati; phylum Pseudomonadota; class Alphaproteobacteria; order Hyphomicrobiales; family Rhizobiaceae; genus Rhizobium; species Rhizobium sp. RHZ01. Next base: position 91,330 of record NZ_JACUZZ010000014.1, on the reverse strand, counting down.
TTGCGCTTTTCCATCGAGCAGACGCGATTCTGACGCGTGCGGGCCATTTCGAAGGCCACGGCCGAGATGCGCTCGATTTCGTATGTATCGTAGACCTGCGTGTCGATCGCGCGTTTCTGGCCATTGCCGAGATCTGTGATGGTCTTCGGCTCGCCGAAATAGACGCCGCCTGTCAGTTCGCGGATGATCAGGATATCGAGGCCTTCGACCAGCTCCGGCTTCAGCGAGGAAGCGGAAGCGAGCGCCGGGTAGCAGATGGCCGGACGCAGGTTGGCGAAAAGCTCCAGATCCTTGCGCAGGCGCAGCAGGCCGGCTTCGGGGCGTACTTCATAGGGAACATCATCCCACTTCGGACCGCCGACGGCGCCGAAGAGAACGGCGTCGGCTGCGAGCGCCTTCTGCATGTCGCCTTCGGAGATCGCCGCGCCGTGCGCGTCATAGGCGCTGCCGCCGACCAGACCTTCGTCGGTGACGAAGCCGGCATTCATTGCCTCGTTCATATAGGCAATGATCTTGCGGACCTCGCCCATGGCCTCTGGGCCGATGCCGTCGCCCGGCAGCAGGAAAAGATTGCGCGCTGTCATGAAACCCTCCGCGGAAAAACAAGTTGCGGCTTCTTAGACCTGCAAAAACGGCATTTCAAGCGAGTGGGCGGCCGATTCGGTACGGTTGCGGAATTACTGCCGCGATCCCTCGTTGACCGATCGGCGCATGCGGGTCCACAAGAAGAGCCTCCATCGCCACGGTCATCGGACACCATCATGCCATCTGCACCGCTCCACCTCGACACGCCGCTTTTCCGCACCTCCGCCGACTACAGCGCAAGCAACAAGCCGCTTTGGCTGAAGCTCGACGCGCTGCAGCCCTCTGGAAGCTTCAAGCTTCGCGGTGTTGGCAGGCTTTGCCAGCACGAGATCGAGAACGGCGCACGGGAGATCTTCTGCGCCTCCGGCGGCAATGCGGGGATCGCCGCCGCTTATACGGGACGGGCGCTCGGCATTCCGGTGACGATCGTCGTACCGGAGACGACGTCGCCGGAAGTGCGCCAATCGATCGAAGCAACCGGCGCCACGGTTCTCGTGCATGGATCGGTGTTCGACGAAGCGAATGCCTTCGCAATAGAACACGCGAAGGCCAGAAACGCAGCCTACGTGCAACCCATTCGATCATCCCCTTCTGTGGGAGGGGCACGGCACTTTGATCGACGAGGTTGTCGCAAAGGGCGCCGAGTTTGATTGCGTCATCACGAGCGTCGGCGGTGGCGGCTTGCTGGCGGGCATCGTAGCCGGTCTCGAGCGAAACGGCCTGTCTGATGTGCCGGTCATTGCCGTCGAGACCGAAGGGGCCGCTTCGCTTTATGCCAGCCTTGCTGCAGGCGAGCGCCTTACCTTGCCGGCGATCACCTCAATCGCCAGTTCGCTTGGCGCACGTCAGGTGGCGCAGCACGTCTTCGATCTGCCGAAGCACCACCCGATCGAAAGCGTCACGGTCACGGATGCGCAGGCGGTCACCGCCTGCCTGAAGTTCGCCGATGCCTATCGCATTCTGGTCGAGCCCGCCTGCGGGGCCGCCCTGGCGGTGGCCGACGTGCATTCCGATATTCTCGCCCGCTTCAATAATCCGCTGATCGAAGTCTGCGGCGGCATCGGTGTCTCGCTGGAAAAGCTGAAGGTTTGGAAAGAACGGTTGCTGTAAGCAGCAAAAGAAAAGCCGGGCGAAAACCCGGCTTTCTCGAATGCTATGTTTTTAAGACTTAAGCAGCCCAGGGGCGCGATGCCGCGTTCTTGGCTTCGAAGCTGTCGATTGCCTTGCCCTTCTCGAGTGTCAGGCCGATATCGTCGAGGCCGTTCAGCAGGCAGTGGCGCTTGAACTCGTCGAGATCGAACTTGATCGAACCGCCGTCCGGACCGGTGATCTCAAGGTTTTCCAGGTCGACCGTCAGGATCGCATTGGAGCCGCGCGAGGCGTCGTCCATCAGCTTGTCGAGGTTTTCCTGGCTGACCTTGATCGGCAGAATGCCGTTCTTGAAACAGTTGTTGTAGAAGATGTCGGCGAAGCTGGTCGAGATTACGCAACGGATGCCGAAGTCGAGAAGCGCCCATGGCGCATGCTCGCGCGAGGAGCCGCAACCGAAATTGTCACCGGCAACCAGGATCTTCGCATTCTGATAGGCCGGCTTGTTCAGCACGAAATCCGGGTTCGGAGAACCGTCTTCATTGTAACGGGCTTCGGCGAAAAGACCCTTGCCAAGACCGGTGCGCTTGATCGTCTTCAGGTAATCCTTCGGAATGATCATGTCGGTGTCGATGTTGACAACAGGCAGAGGGGCAGCAACGCCCGTCAGCTTTACGAATTTGTCCATGGCCTGGCTCCAATGTCAGCAGACGTAGTTTTGTTGATCAGCGTTTAGTCCAGATTTCGGCCAAAATGAAGGAAAATTTACACCGCGGAAAAGGCTGCGCGCGGATTCGACGCGCAGCCATCCATGGATATCGTGAGATCAACTTGCATTCGCTGGCGCATTCATTGCCCAGAGAACCCCGAACGGATCGCGAAGCTGGCCATACCGATCGCCCCAGAACATCAGCTGAACGGGCATGATCACCTCTACGCCAGCCTGAACCGCGCGCTCCCACCAGAAATCGATATCGTCGATAACAAGCTGGAGACTGAAGCCCTGGTGCTTTTCGAAGGGATGACCATGCTCGGGGTAGGCATCGCAGAGCATCAGCGAGCTTCCGTTGACGTAGAGGTGAACATGCATCGTCCGCCCGTTTTCGTCAGGAGGAACGACAAAAGCCTCCTCGGCGCCGAACGCACGCTTGTAGAATTCCGCCGCCTTCAAAGCACCGTCGACGGTGACATAAGGCAACAAGCCATTCTTGACCGGCGGCATTTTCGTTGCGCCGGTTTCCGTTGCGGTATCCATTCTGTCCTCCATTGTTTGATTTGGTTTGGGCAAAAGCCCTGGCCTTTCAAAGACGCGGGAAGATCAGCCGAGCCGACAGCGATGTCGAAATTTTTCTGGAAACGACCCGACGGTCAGAGGTCGATGATCGTGCCGCGCCCGTCATTCCAGATACGCATGCTCTCGCCGGAATGTGACTTCGTTCTGGCGGTGGCGCGAACGGGGGCCGGTTTCATCTTCAGCGAAAGCGCGCGGCCAACCATGAGCACCGTCAGGATACCGCCAACTGCGAGCGTCACAGAAAATGTGAGGAGCGCCAACGCAATGAAGGCTGTGATGCCTGCGAGCAGGAGGAAGACGGAACGAATGCTTTGCATGGTTTAGACCTTTCTTCGGAAAGGAATGTGGTCCTTCATTTCTTTCTCTGCAAGGTGAGCATGGCTTTTTGTTGTCTTGCCACCCATCACAAAGCTTGGCACAGATTTGTGATGACCCGCAACTCTCCGACTCGTTCCTTGAATCTCCGCCGTTCGGTGCTAAGCGTTCCGGCCATCAATGCACGCGCCTTGGAAAAGACCCATGCGCTCGATTGCGACGCCGTGATCTTCGATCTCGAGGACTCGGTGGCGCTGGAGCGAAAGGCGGAAGCCCGCGACAATCTGAAAGCCTTTTTTTCGGGCCCTCCTCTGGTGAACAAGGAGCGGATCATCCGCATCAATGCGCTGGCTTCCACATTCGGCAATGCCGACATGGAGCTGGTCTTGGCATTGGAACCGGATGCCGTGCTTCTGCCGAAAGTGGACGAGCCTCAGGATGTGATGTCCATCAGCGACCGGCTTGCCGATGCCGATGCGCCGGAAAGCCTCCGCATCTGGGCGATGATCGAAACGCCCCGCGGCATTCTGAACGCGGCGGCGATCGCCGAAGCCGGACGCACGCCGGGCTCAAGACTCGATTGTTTCGTCGTTGGCCTCAACGACCTGCGCAAAGAGACCGGTGTCTTGCCGCAGCCCGGCCGCACCTATCTCGTGCCCTGGCTGATGCAGGTGGTTCTTGCCGTGCGTGCCTATGGCCTCGACGCGATCGACAGTGTCTTCAATGATTTCAAGGACGCAGATGCCTTCGACGCCGAATGCGCGCATGCCCGGGCCATGGGCTTCGACGGCAAGATGCTGATCCATCCTGCTCAGATCGAAGCGTCAAACCGGCATTTCGGCCCGGACAAGGCGGCAATTGCCGAGGCGGAGGCAATCATCGCCGCCTTTGCCGACCCGGCTGCCGAAGGTCTGAACGTCATCAATGTCAATGGACGGATGATCGAGCGGCTGCATCTTGTCCAGGCGGAAAGTCTGGTTCATAAAGCCCGCCTGATTACTGAGCGCCAAACGGCGAAGTGAAAGACGACTCTAGATGAAGCTTTATCGCCTTCTGACCGGCCAGGATGATGCCGCTTTCTGTCATCGCGTAACCGACGCCCTCAACAAGGGCTGGTCGCTGAACGGCTCGCCGTCGCTGACCTTCAACACCCAGACCGGCCAGGTGATGTGCGCTCAGGCGATCGTCAAGGAAGTCGAAGGCAAGGACTACCACCCGGACATGAAGCTATCCGAACAGTAAGCGAAGGCTTAGCGTTCGGCCGCCTCTTCGGCACTTGCCTCGATCCGTTCCATGTCGTCGTCGCTGAGACCGAAATGGTGGCCGATCTCGTGGATGAGGACGTGGGTGATGATATCGCCCAGCGTCTCGTCGTTCTCCGCCCAGTAGTCGAGGATCGGCCGCCTGTAGAGGCGGATACGGTTCGGCAGTTCGCCGGTTTCCATCGTGAAACGCTCCGAGATGCCCCGGCCTTCAAAGAGGCCGAGAAGGTCGAATGGCGTTTCCAGCGCCATGTCCTCGAACACGTCGTCGTCAGGGAAATCCTCGATCTCGATGGTCAGATTGGTGGTCAGCGAGCGGAATTCTTCCGGCAGGTGGCTATATGCCTCCATCGCCAACGACTCGAAGGTACTGATCGTCGGCGCGTGGCGATCCCGCCAATCCTCGCTCTGGTCTATGCGGGCCATTAATATTCCTTCCTTTGCCGCCCATATAGAACCTTTGCGCACGATTTTCGAGAGCGGAATCAAAGGCAGGAATAAATTCACATCAAATGCCTGTTGACTCTTTCGCCCGCCTCTGGAATCCATAAGAACATAACAGGAACATATGAGACTTGGAGAACGTCATGGCACAGTCGGCCGTGACGCGCGAGCGGCTTTTTGCGCTCCGCGAAACCATTGCAAAGCTTGAAGGGAAGCCCGCGCCGGCCTTGGCGGCCGCGCAAAGCGAAGCCTTGGCCGACAATGGCCTCGCCGCCAAGAACGACAGCGGCCCGCGTCTTCCTCTTGGAATACCCGCACTCGACGAGGCGATCGATGGCGGCTTGCCGCTCGACGGGATCACCGAGGCTCGCACCGACCTCTTGCGGGAGGCCGGTGCCGGCAGCGGCTTTGTGCTGGCGCTTGCCGCCATGCTGCAGCGTCAAGTCGAGGAGAGCCACAGTGCGCCGCTACCGATCCTGTGGATCGCGGACATGGTTTCCACGATGGAAGCAGGCGTCCCCTACGCCGTAGGGTTACGAGATTTCGGTCTGAAACCGGACCAGTTCTTCTATGCCAGTCCGCGCAAGCTTGAAGACGCTCTCTGGCTTGCGGAATCTGCAGTCGAAAGCGGCGTTTTTCCTGCGACGGTTCTGGAGATCCGCGGCAACCCAAAGCCCTTCGGCCTGACGGAGAGCCGTCGTTTGAGCTTGCGGGCGAAAGCATCGAAACGCCCGCTTTTCCTGTTGCGGCAGGCTGGAGAGGAAGAAGCCAGCAGCGCTTATTTCCGCTTCCTTGCAGCACCCGCGCCGGCACAGGCGCGCCCCTTGCCGGATGGCACGATGCTGGGCGGTAGCATCGGCAATCCGGTTTTTCATCTCACCCTGGAGAAGAGCCGCAACCCGGCTCCCCTCTCCTTTCTACTGGAGTGGAACCCCCATGACCGCCGTTTTTTCGCCGTCTCCCAATCAGCCAACCCTCGCCTTCCAGACGAACGCGCAACGCATTCTGGCACTCCACTTTCCGCACCTTCCAACCGACCGGATCGCAAGAAAGAAATGGGGGCTCTCCTGGCGTTCGCACGGACGTCCTGAAGCCGCACCGATCGTCTGTTCCAGCCGCCTCAACAATACGATGCGGCTGACGGCACTGGACGAGGCTGCCGAAACACTCAATCTCCGAAAGCATATGGGTGTCGCCGAAGCCCGCGCCATCTACCCCACGCTTGATGTGATCGAGGACGACCCAGCCGCCAACCGGCGCTTCCTGGAAGCGATCGCCGACTGGTGCGATCGCTATACCCCGCTTGTTGCTCTCGACGGCGTCGATGGCTTGTTCCTTGACATTACCGGGTGCGCCCATCTGTTTGGCGGTGAGACGCCCCTTCTCAAGGATATTCTCGCACGGCTCTTCCAGATGGGAATTGACGCCCGCGGCGCCATCTCTTCCTCGCCTGGATTGTCCTGGGCCATCAGCCGTTTTGGCCAAGGCGGCATCATCGAGCATGGGGAGGCAGAACAGGCGTTGGCTCCCCTGCCCGTCGCGGCCCTGCGTCTCGAGGACGAAACCATAGGGGGCCTGGACAAGATGGGCCTCAAATATGTCGGCGATTTGCTGACCGCGCCCCGCGCCCCCCTCGCCCGCCGCTTTGGGGGAGCTGTGCTCTTGAGGCTCGATCAGGCGCTTGGGACCGATGAAGAGCCGGTCTCTCCACGCCTGCCGGTCGCAAGCCTCTCGGTCGAACGTCGCCTGATTGAGCCGATCGGAGCCGAAGACGATATTCTCGCACTCACGGGTCAGGTTGCCGTCTCCCTGAAGCCCTCGCTGGAAGCCCGCGGTGTCGGCGGCCGTATCTTCGAGTTGGTCCTGTTCCGTGTCGACGGCAAGGTTTTTCGCATTTCTGCCGGGACCGCGCAGCCCTTGCGGGAGCCCAAGCGCATTGCCGCCCTCTTTGCCGAACGCCTGCAGGCAATTCACGACGATTTCGATGCGGGTTACGGATTCGAGATCCTTCGTCTCAATGTACTCCTGCACGAAGATTTCGTGACGTCACAGGGAGACTTCGAACACCGCCAGCAGAAGGACGCGTCTCTTGCTGCCTTCGTGGATCGGGTTTCAGCTCGCCTCGGAGAAGACTGCCTGCAAACCTTCCAATTGCGGGAGAGCCACATACCGGAAAGAGCCTACACTACAGTGCCGGCAATCGAACATCTGTCCGCCCCGAAAACCCGGGAGGGGCATCTGCCACCAGCCAGGAGCGAACGGCCCATCCGGCTATTGCGGAAAGCGGAGCCGATGGATGCCTTTGCCATCGAAATCCCTGATGGCGCACCAGCGAGCTTTCACTGGCGGCGCATGCAGCACCGTGTCTTGAAGAGCGAGGGCCCGGAGCGGCTGGCAATGGAATGGTGGCTCGATGGCGTAGATGGAAAGGATGCTGGGGATCGGGACTATTTCCGGATCGAAGACGATAAGGGGCGCCGCTTCTGGATCTATCGCCAGGGTCATTATGAGCGTGACACAACACAGAGTTGGTTCATGCACGGGGTCATTGCCTGATGTCCGCCTTCTTCGAAATCGGCGCCAAGACCAATTTCTCGTTTCTGGAGGGCGCCTCCAAGCCCGAGGAAATGGTCGTTCAGGCTGCCGTTATGAAGCTTGGAGGCCTTGGCATTGCCGACCGCAACTCAGTTGCAGGTGTCGTCCGGGCCCATGCCCAGGCAGAGGCGATCCGGAAGAAGTTCGAACGAATGAAAGCCGGGCTTCTGGAGGAGCGCGAGAAGAAGGACATCATTCCCGACCCGATCCGTTTCCAGCCGGGAGCCCGCCTCGTCTTTGCGGATGGAACGCCTGACATTCTTGCCTACCCCCGAGATCGCCAGGGCTGGGCGCACCTTTGCCGGTTGCTGAGCGCTGGAAACCTGAGAGCCGAGAAGGGTAAGTGCATTCTGTCGGAAGCAGATCTGATGGAATGGGGCGACGACATGATGCTTGCAATCATTCCGCACCCGTCCATTGCCGACGATAACAATCACGCCGCGTTCGAAGCCTGTCTGGAGCGCTTCAGAAAACGCTTCCGGAAAAACATCCACATGGCGCTCGCTCCCGCCTATGACGGCCGCGATAGGCGCATGTTTGCGACCATCTCCATGCTAGCTGACCGTAGCCGCATCCCGCTGATCGCCACCAACCAGCCACTCTACCACGATACGGCCCGCCGCCCCCTCGCCGATATCGTTACGTCGATCCGGGAGCATATTCCCATTCCCGAGGCTGGCTTTCTCCTGGCTCCGAATGCCGAACGCTATCTCAAGAGTGGCAACGAAATTCTGCGCCTCTTCAGAGACTATGCGCACGCCGTAACAAACACAGGGAAGTTCTTTGAAAGCCTTTCCTTTTCGCTCGACGAACTGGAGCACAACTATCCCTCCGAGAATGACGAGGGGGAAACACCCTATGAAACACTGGAACGCCTTACCAATTCAGGTGCAGCAAAGCGCTTCCCCAACGGCGTGCCTGAGAAAGTTCAGAATAACATCGAATACGAGTTGGATCTCGTTCGTCGTAAGCAATATGAACCATACTTCCTGACGGTCCACAGGATCATCCAGTACGCCAGGCATGAGAAAAAAATCCTCTGTCAGGGTCGCGGCTCCGCGGCAAATTCCGTCATTTGCTACTGCCTTGAGATAACCGAGGTGAATCCCGAGAAAAGCACCCTGCTTTTCGACCGCTTCCTGTCGATGGACCGCGACGAACCGCCGGATATCGATGTCGATTTCGAGCATGAGAGGCGCGAAGAGGTCATCCAGCATATCTATGAGAAATACGGCAAGGAGCATGCGGGTCTCACCGCAGGGGTGACCACTTATCGCACCCGGTCCGCCGGACGTGAGGTTTCCAAAGCCTTCGGTCTCTCAGAAGATGTCCAGTCCGCGATCGGCAGCTTGGTCTGGGGCTGGTCGGAAGAGAAGCTATCCGAACGGGAAGCAAAGGCGGCCGGGCTCGACATTTTCGATCCCATGACCAAAAACGTGCTGAAATATGCATCCGAGCTTCTCGGTTTTCCCCGCCATCTCACCCAGCATGTCGGGGGGTTCGTCATCACTAGGGACAGGCTGGATGAAGTCGTTCCGATCATGAAGACGGCAATGCCCGGACGCTACATGGTCGAATGGGACAAGGATGATCTCGACAATCTGAAGATCCTCAAGGTCGATATCCTGGCGCTCGGAATGTTGACCGCCCTGAAGCGGGCATTCGATCTGCTTCTCCTGCATTACGACGTGAAGAAGACCCTCGCCGATCTCGGCAACGATAAGCATGAGGATGAGGAGCCCGTCTATGCGATGATGTGCCGGGCCGACACGCTTGGCGTCTTTCAGATCGAGAGCCGAGCGCAGATGAGCATGCTGCCGCGCCTGAAACCCCAAAAATTCTACGACCTCGTCATCGAAGTCGCCATCGTCAGGCCAGGCCCCATTCAAGGAGACATGGTCCACCCCTACCTGAAACGCCGGGAGGAAAAAGCGCGCGGTATCCCAACGACATATCCAAGCGAGGAACTGAAGGGAGTTCTGGAGCGAACGCTCGGCGTGCCGCTCTTTCAGGAGCAAGCCATGCAGATCGCAATCACCGCTGCGGGATTCAAGCCGGCCGAAGCAGACCAACTGAGGCGGGCCATGGCGACCTTCAAACGAACAGGCACCATCGGCAATTTCGAAACGCGGTTCATCGAAGGCATGGTCGCGAAGGATTACCCCCGCGACTTTGCCCAGCAATGCTTCAACCAGATCAAGGGTTTTGGCGAATACGGCTTCCCGGAAAGCCACGCGGCCTCGTTCGCACTACTGGTATATGCCTCTTCCTGGGTGAAAGCCTACTATCCTGATGTCTTCTGTGCTGCGATGCTGAATTCGCAGCCAATGGGTTTTTATGCCCCCGCGCAGCTCGTCAGGGATGCAAGGGAGCATGGGGTTGATATCCGGCCCGTCGACATCAATGAATCGAACTGGGATTGCTTGCTTGAGGAGGCAGAATTTAACAAGCGTTCAGTCGATTTCCGGCATGCCAGCATGCGGAATGTCATCAAGACAAAGCGAGCCGTTCGGCTTGGCTTCCGGCAGATAAAGGGCCTTTCGGAAGCGAGTATGGAACAACTCGTCGCCAACAGAGGCAGGGGCTATTCTTCCATTCGCGATCTCTGGCTACGCTCAGGCCTGCAGAAAGCGGATATAGAGCGGCTTGCTGATGCGGATGCCTTTCGTTCCATAAAACTGTCGCGGCGGGAAGCGCTCTGGGCGGTGCGGGCGCTTGATGCGAAGAGCGCTGCCGAAAAGCTTCCTCTGTTCGACCAGGTGAGCCACATCGACTTGCAGGTCGAGCCTGAGACGCGGCTGCCGCAAATGCTGCCTGGCGAACAAGTCATCGAGGACTATCGCTACCTCTCGCTTTCCCTGAAAGGTCATCCGGTCTCGTTCCTCCGCGACGAATTCCGCAAAGCCGGGGTCGTGCGGAGTGTCGATCTTCTCACCGTCCCGAACGGCAGAAGGGTGACGATCGCCGGCCTGGTTTTAGTGCGTCAGCGCCCGGGCTCCGCCAAGGGCGTCATCTTTATGACACTGGAAGACGAAACGGGCGTTGCCAATGCCATTGTCTGGCAAAGGGTCTTCGAGAAATATCGCCCGATCGTCATGGGAGCACGACTCGTGAAGATTCATGGCAGGCTTCAGAGCCAGAGCGGCGTGATCCACATCGTCGTCGATCATATCGAGGATATGACCCCCGCGCTCGGCATCCTGCAGAAGGAAGCCCGTCGTTTTGGTAGCGATCGTTCGGATCAAGCGCTCAATCCGACGATGGATCCGCGTCAAAGGAAACTCGCAAACTCAGTTGAGAACGCCGTGATGGAGAAGAGTTTCATCTCCGGCAGTCATGGAGCACGGGAAACAGCTCAGATCATGCCAAAGGGCCGCAATTTCCATTGAGAACGTGCATCAGAACGCCGGATTTGAGGCTTTGCAATGTAGCGGAGAGTACCTTCGACAGTCCCACAATGTGCGACGAATGGCCTATTCCGCGAGTCGATTTTTTCTTGACACCTATCATCTTCTTTTGCAGAAAAGGGGATAGTGAATGTCATGTTTGGAATGACGCCGTGCTTGTCTGCAGCTGCAACTACATAACCGATCACGAAATCCGGGAAGTCATCAAAGAACTTCTCGATGAGGATTGTTGGCAGCTTATCGTGCCTGCAAAGGTATACCACGCCATGGGGAAACGGGGCCGCTGCTGTGGCTGCTTCCCGAACGTGGTCGACATCATCATCCAGACGACCGAGGAATATCACGCCCGTCACCACTCGACGGAAGCCGAAATATTTGATTTCATGTCCCGCCTCAGAGAATTCCATGAAGAAAACAGGAGAGCGGACATTGAAAGGCGACAAAAAAGTCATCGAGCGGCTTAACGAGGCCCTCTTTCTCGAGCTCGGCGCCGTCAACCAATACTGGGTCCATTACCGACTTCTTGAAGACTGGGGCTACACCAAGCTCGCCAAGAAGGAACGGGCAGAATCCATCGAGGAGATGCATCATGCCGATCGTCTGGTCGCGCGCATCATCTTCCTCGAAGGTCATCCCAACCTTCAGACTCTTGCCCCGCTTCGGATCGGCCAGAACGTCAAGGAAGTTCTGGAAGCCGACCTCGCCGGCGAATACGATGCCCGCACGGCCTACAAGAAATCACGCGACATCTGTCATGAGGCCGGGGACTACGTCTCGATGAAGCTTTTCGAGGAGCTCCTGGCAGACGAGGAAGGTCACATCGACTTCCTCGAAACACAGCTGGAGCTGCTCGGCAAGATCGGCGAATCGAAGTACGGCCAGCTCAATGCCGACTCCGCCAACGAGGCCGAATAACGATTGACATGACCGGCAGCCCTGGCCGCCGGTCATTCACTCTGCGGCGCTTAGGCCAGCCAAGTGCCTGAACTCGTCGACCACCTGCTCATAGACCGCCCGCTTGAAGGGCACGATGAGACCGGGCAGACTTTCCATCGACTTCCAATCCCATGCATCGAATTCCGCCGCATGGCCGCCGGGCGGCGGATTGATTGCGATCTCCTTCTCATCTCCATTGAAACGGAAGGCAAACCAGCGCTGCGTCTGACCCCGGAATTTCCCCTTTAGCCCAATGCCCACCAATTGGGGTGGCAAATCGTAGTTGATCCAGTTCCTGGCTTCCGCAAGCAGCGTCACCGTGCGAATGCCCGTTTCCTCGTAGAGTTCCCGATAGGCGGCATCCAGCGGATCCTCGCCCTTGTCGATGCCGCCCTGCGGCATCTGCCAAAGCTGCGGCGATCCATCATATTCGGAATTCTCTTCCGGAATCCGCCGCCCCGCCCATACGAGACCCTGGCGGTTGAGGATCATAACGCCGACGCAGGGGCGATACGGCAGGTCTTCGGCGTTGACGATCAGCTTGCTCATCAGCTCTCTCTATTTCAGGGTCTCTTCGGGTCGTTGGTCAGCGCAGCGACACCGACGATCTCAATGCCTCGCATCGCGGCCTCCTGCGTCCATTGCGCGATGGCATCAATACTCTCATCGAAGGCGGCGGCAACACCGATTGCCTGGCCATTGCGCTTTGCGACGCGTTCAAGCTCGTCCAGCTTCTGGATGATGGCGTTCACATCAAGCTGCTTGTCCAACTGCACATCAGCAAAGGCGTAGGGCGCCTCCGTTCCCTTTGCGACTGCCGCGGTTTTGGACTGGGCCGACGTTCCGTCGTCAAGAAACAGCAACCCGCGCTTTCCGATATCCCGCATCACCGGCTCCATGGCGTTGGGGTCGGAAAGGAAGCGCCCGCCCTGATAATTCATGATGCCCGTATAATTGGTGATCTCGCCCATCGCCCGGTGCAGGCTTTCAATATTCTTCGCAGCCGACGTCGACGTCAGCAACGTATCCGGCCCGGGATCGTTTGCCGGGTAATCAAAAGGCTCGAATGGAACCTGCAGCAGGATTTCGTGGCCGCCGCGGCGCGCTTCCTGCATCCAGCGCTGCAAGCTGTTGCCGCTGGCGGCAAAAGCGAAGGTGACCTCCTCCGGCAACTGCTGGATCGCCCGCTGCGTGCCTGTCTGGCTTACCCCTAATCCGCTCACAACGATCGCGATACGTGTTCCGTGTGCACCGGACCATGGTCGCGCGTACTGGTCCATCGGGCGACGTCCGTCCGGCCCGACGATCGGGAGCCGCCCCAACGGCGTATTTTCCAGAAGCGCATCGTTCGGCAACGCCGCCATCCGTGGGTCCTGCCCGACCTGCGAGGCATCAACTAGCACCGGGCCATTTCCGTCGCGTTGTCTCGGGGAGTATTTCGTGACGACAGATCCATCGCCCGTGACCATCTGCTCCACATTGGCACCCGATCGGGGATCGGATGGCACCATACCATTTGGAGCGGCAGGGGTCGAAGACCGCGACGGCACCTGGTTCTGAATAGTATCGGATGGCGGCAAAGCCGCCTGGTGTTGAACTGGCGGCTTCTCGCGCTTCAGCCCATCTCCGCGGAATGCCGTATAAAGCGACGAAACCCCGATCAGAACGAGGCAAATCCCGGCGACGACACGGCCCGTCCGCAGAATACCCGGCCGCTGCCGCTTAACCTTACGGCCCTGTCCTAGTGGTGCGTGCAGATCGGTATTCAAGCTCGTTTCCGCTTCAGAATCAGGACAGCAAAAAGGCGTCAGGCCGGATACACCATCCGGCCTGACGCCTCAAATTGCAATTACTTGGCGCTAACGGCCTTGTCCGGATTGGGCGGGAAGGACGGGTCCGTCTTCTTGCCGCGAAGCAGGTCAAGCGCGTAGTTGAGCTGAACGTCGTCCTTCGGATCCGGCGGAATATAGGCAACCGAACCGGAGCCTTCGTCCGTCTCGCTCTGGCCCTTGATGTGCCCACGCAGGCTGGACTCGCCTTCGGTGGTCATCTTGCCCTTCAGATCGTCCGGCAGCGGCTCTTCGACCTTGATATCCGGCGTGATGCCGGTGCCTTGGATCGAGCGGCCCGACGGCGTGTAGTAGAGCGCCGTCGTTAGTCGCAGCGCGCCGTTTTCGCCAAGCGGGATGATCGTCTGAACCGAGCCCTTGCCGAACGAGCGCGTTCCGAGAACGGTAGCACGACGCAGGTCCTGCAACGCGCCGGCAACGATTTCCGAAGCAGATGCCGAACCGCCGTTGATCAGGACGATTACCGGCTTGCCGTCCGTGAGGTCACCCGGACCAGCGTTGAAGCGGCGGGTCTCATCGGGATTGCGGCCGCGGGTGGAAACCACTTCGCCACGCTGCAGCAGCGCATCCGACACCTGGATCGCCTGGTCGAGCAGACCACCCGGGTTCAGACGAAGGTCGAGGACGTAGCCCTTCAGCTTGTCAGCCGGAACCGTCTTCTTGATCTTCTCGATCGCCTTCTCGAGATCGGGGTAGGTCTTCTCCGTGAAGGAGATGACGCGCAGATAGCCGACATCATCCTCGACGCGCGACTTCACGGCCTGCACAGCCACAACGTCGCGAACGATCGTCAGCTCTATAGGCTTGTCGGCACCCTTGCGGATCAGCGTCAGCTTGATCGGCGTGTTGACCGGGCCACGCATCTTTTCGACCGCGTCTTCCAGCTTCAGGCCGCGAACGGACTGACCGTCGATCTCGGAAATGTAGTCGCCAGCAAGAACGCCAGCCTTTGCCGCCGGCGTGTCGTCGATCGGCGTGATGACTTTGACGAGCTCGTCTTCCATGGTGACCTCAATGCCGAGACCGCCGAATTCACCCTTCGTCTGGGTCTGCATGTCAGCCGCATCCTTGGCATTCATGTAGCTCGAATGCGGATCCAGCGAAGAAAGCATGCCGTTGATGGCATTTTCGATGAGTTTGTCCTCGGCCGGCGGCGTCACATACTGTGCGCGCACACGCTCAAAAACGTCACCAAAAACGGAAAGCTCCTTGTAGGTGGAGGCTCCGGCTGCTTCCGCAGGCACGCCTGCCGAATAGATGACGCTCATCGCGGTCGCACCCATCAATGCGCCGACCAGAACAAGAGAAGCCCTACGAATCATTGCGTGCCTTTCCAGTGTCTTTAGCGGTCCACCAAGGCCGGGAATCGACCGGTTTTCCATCTTTTCGAAATTCAATGTAAAGCGTCGGACGGTTGGTTTCCAGCGCCAATGCTGTCGCGCTCGCCACTCTTTTCGCGCCCATGGCTGCAAGTGGCTCGCCGGAGAAGACGAACTTCCCCTGGCGCGTGCTGATCGTCTCCATTCCGGAGAGGACAAGGTGGTAGCCGTTGCCGGCATCGAGGATGATCATCTGGCCGTAGCTGCGAAAAGCACCCGCGTAAACGACAAGCCCATCTGCGGGAGCGGTAACCACCGTTTCCGGATTGGTGGCAAGCGTCATTCCCATCGCCTCATGGCCGGTTCCGTCGGCATCGCCGAACTGGCGGAGGATATCGCCTGCCACAGGCAATTCCAGCTTCGCCTTCAATTCTCCGAAGGGATATGCGGGCGCAATGCGGTTTTTATCAGGCACGCCGCTCTCCGCGAGGGCCTTGGCCTGGGCACGCTGCTCGTCGGTTAAGAGCTTGCGGTTTTCCTCGGCCTGGCGGGCCGCGGCGGCGGCGTCGCGAACCGATGCGATCTCGGTTTCCATCGATGCCACCAGTCCCTCGAGACTTGTTGCCTTGCTGGCAAGATCCTCCGACCGCTTCTTCTCCGCATCCAGTTCCGCCACGCTGCTGCGGCTCAGCTTCTCGTTTTCAGCGAGAAGCAAGTCCATCCGGCGCTCTTCCTCGATGCTATTGGTCATCGTCGTGGTGAGCGCCGTTTTCTCCGCAGCGCTTGCCGTTTGCAACGCAGACAGGTTGGCAAGATCGGCGACGAGCTTGTCAGTTTCCTTTCGGATACCGGGAACCACCGCGCCGAGCAGGATTGCGCTGCGAACCGAAGCGAGCGCGTCGTCAGGTGTCACGAGAAGGGCCGGCGGCGGATTGCGGCCCATCCGCTGCAGGGCACCCAGCACCTCGGCCAGCAGGCCACGCCGCTCATGCAATGACCGGCGGACCGCGTCTTCCTTGACGCCGAGATCGGCCAGTTTCTTCTCGCTCTCCAGGATCTGCTTCTCGAGCGACTTGCGCCGCGCCGCGGAATCGATCAGCGCCTGGCGAACGCTGCTGGTGCTCTTGTCCAGATCCGCGATGCTCTTCTGAAGCTCCGCAACCTTATCGGACGAGAGGCTGATGGTCTTCGATAGGGCTTCAAGCTCTGCGCGCGTCTCGTCTCGCTTCTTCGCAAGGTCGGCCGCCGGATCGGGCGGCGGCTGGGCAACCGTTGCACTTGCCAGGGCAGGGGCCTCCGGCGGCGAGATCCGCGCAGCTTCCGGCGCATCCTGCGCGGAGGCGCCGGAAGCGAAGGGGCGGTTCGCAACTGCCGCCACAGACACGCTCAAGCCTGCAGCCAAGGCCGACAGAATGACGTATTTTGGCTTGAACGCGCGTGTCGGCATACGAGCTTCGAAATCCCTTCAAATCGCGCGGAGATTAAGCTGATTTGACATTCTTTGCCAGATCGATTGAGGGACTGAGCACACCAGGACGGACACGCTCACGTGAGCAACGCAATCCATCAGACGCGATGATAGGGGTGGCCGGAAAGGATCGTGACGGCTCGATAAAGCTGCTCGGCGATGAGCGTGCGAACCAACTGATGCGGCCAAGTCATCTTGCCGAGACAGAGGGTTGCATCGGCAACGTCGTATAGCGACGGATCGAGGCCATCGGCACCGCCGATGGCAATCATCAGGTCGCGCTTGCCCTGGTCGCGATAGTTTCCAAGGAGATTGGCAAAGCCTTCACTGTCCAGCGCCTTGCCGCGCTCGTCCAACAGGATGAGAACACTCCCCTCGGACAACGACTTCTGCAGCATCGCCGCTTCATCGCGCTTGCGCGTATCGGCATTCGACGCACGACTTTCAGCCACTTCGGCCACGCGGGAGAATTCGAGGCCGACCGCAGGACCGGCCTTGGCAAAGCGATCGAAATAGCGGGCCGCAAGATCCTTCTCGGGGCCGGACTTCAGCCGCCCCACCGCAAAAAGACCAACACGCATCATCCGCTCCCGCAGTTCGGCAACCGGCGGCACACACCTGCCGCCAGCCGGATTCGTCCGGCCAATAAATGCCGTCTATCAGGCCGCGGACACAGCGTCCAGCAGCCTGTTAGTGCACCGTTTCCTCGTCCATATCGGGCGCGGCCCACATCTTTTCGATGTTGTAGAACTCGCGTATTTCTGGACGAAAGACATGGACGATGACATCGCCGGTGTCGATCAGGATCCAATCGCCGCCTTCCTGACCTTCGACGCGGGCGCTTCCAAGGCCCTCGTCTTTGAGATCAGACAGCAGGTGGTCCGAGATCGCCATGACATGCCTGCTCGAGCGCCCGGAGACGACGACCATGAAGTCTCCCAGTGCCGATTTTCCAGCAATGTCGATGGTGACGATATCTTCAGCCTTAGAGTCCTCAAGGCTAGTGAGGACGGCGTGCAGGGCGCGGGCGGCAGCATCGGCGCCACGTTCCGGGCTCTTCGGGACAACGGCAAGCGTTTTTCCCTTGGCGTGTACTGTTGTCAGTGCTTTCCCTTTCTCGGAATGACAAAACATGCACATCACTGATTTGGTGACCAAATCATAGTTAAGATAGGCACCAAACCATTAACGTTTCAAGACGCGCACAATCACAAAGCGTGAACGACCATTTGACGCGATAGATCATCTGTGGATGAAAGACCGAATGTGGCCCGGCTGTGTACAGTCCTTGCAACCACACGTAAAGTAAGATCGTTTTCGACTATAGAAGACTTGCCGATGAAAAGCCCCGCCGTTGATACGCTCACACCGATACTCCGCATCAGTTTTCCTCATGAAGACCGCCTCGGGCGCGGCAAGATGGAACTGCTCGAACATATCAGGGAAACGGGATCGATTTCCGCGGCAGGCAGGGCGATGGACATGTCCTATCGTCGCGCCTGGTTGCTTGTCAGCGATATGAACCGGATGTTTCGCGAGCCCGTCGTCGAGTCCCAGCGCGGCGGCCCAAAAGGTGGAGGTGCGGCGCTGACGCCGTTCGGCGATGAGCTCCTCGCCCGCTTTCGCAAGATGGAGCAGATGATGAAAACCACTCTTGCGGAAGAACTGGCATGGCTGGAGGCCAACCGATCGCCTGAAAGCAATCGCTGATCATGGCTCAAGCGCGACCGTCTTTATCACAGCAAAAACAGGCGACCCAATCCCCACGCCCAGCCGCTCTGCCGAAAAGCTTGTGATCCGGGAAAGAATGGTGTCCCCACCGCAATCGACGAGAACGTCAATGGTCGCGTCGTCTGCCTGCGTCATGTTCTGAACGGTACCTTCAAGCACGTTGAGCGCGCTCAGCGCTTCCGGCTTTCTCATCGCCAGCATCACGTCGCGAGATGGAATGCGGACGCGAACGGGCTTACCGAGGTTTAGCATCGCTCCCGGGACGTGAAGCCGAGCTGATTTCAGGGCAATTGTCGCAATGCGGTGCTGCACGTCGAGGCTCTCCACCGTCCCTTCAAGAAGAGCCCCCGCATCACGCCGCTCGAATGATGCAGGCGGATGGCTTAGCACATCCACGGCTGAGCCGACTGCCTCCACCTTTCCGTCGCGCATGACCACGACCTGATTGGCGAGGCGGGCGACTTCGGCGATCGAATGACTGACATAGACGATCGGAATGTCCATCTCGTCGCGCAGGCGCTCGAGATAGGGCATGACCTCGGCTTTCCGGGCGTCATCCAACGCCGCCAGCGGCTCGTCCATCAACAGCAGACGGGGAGCCGAAAGCAGGGCTCGCCCAATGGCAACGCGCTGCTTCTCGCCACCGGAGAGCTTTTCCGGCCTGCGCTCGAGCAGGCTTTCGATGCCCAGCAACGAAACAATATGATCCAATCCCTCTGCCGAACCGGTGGCTCTGGCAAACCACCGGCCATAGGACAGGTTGTGACGGACACTGAAGTGCGGGAACAGCCGCGCCTCCTGGAAGACATAACCGAACCTCCGTCGATGCTTGGCGACAAAGATCCGCCGCTCGGTATCTGTCAGGACTTCGCCATCGAGGACGACCTGGCCCGCGTCGGGCCGCGCCAACCCGGCAATGATACGGATCATAGAGGTCTTACCAGAGCCGGAACGGCCGAAAAGCGCGGTGATCCCGCGCCCCGAGGTAAACGCGGCATCGAGCGCGAATGCACCAAGCCGCTGTTTTGCTTTCACGACAAGCGTCATTCCGGATCAATCCTTCGGCCGACGATGCGCGACAGCAATTCCGAGGCAAGCAAGGCAGCCATTGAAATCACGATAGCGACGAGCGTCAACCGCAGGGCGCCGGCATCACCACCCGGGACCTGCGTGAAGGAGTAGATCGCCGCCGAAAGCGTCTGCGTTTCCCCCGGGATGTTGGAAACGAAGGTGATGGTCGCTCCGAACTCCCCCATGGCCTTCGCAAAGGAAAGGATCATTCCTGCTATGATGCCAGGCAGGGTAAGCGGCAATGTTATCGTCATGAAAACCCAGAATGGGCTGGCTCCCAAGGTGCCGGCTGCCTCTTCCAGCTTTCGATCGACCGCTTCGATCGACAGCCGGATGCTGCGCACCATCAACGGAAAGGCCATGACCCCGCAGGCGAGCGCGGCACCCGTCCAGCGAAACGAAAACACGATGCCGAAGTAGTGATCGAGAAAGCTGCCGATCGGTCCGCGCCGCCCGAAAAGGATCAGCAAAATGAAGCCCGTGACGACAGGCGGGAGGATCAGCGGCAAATGAACGACACCGTTGAGAACGGACTTACCCCAAAACCGCCCCCGCGCCAGCAGCAGCGCAACGCCGATGCCGAATGGCAGGCTGGCCAGCATCGCCACCACCGACACGCGCAGGCTGAGCAAGATTGCCGTCCATTCATCATCGCTCAGGCCGAGTGCGTCCAAGCCATTCTCTCCAAAAATAGAAGGCCCGTATCGACGGGCCTTCTCACGCTATGTCTTCGTGCGAGAATTCGCAATCATTTCAAGATGGTGAAGCCCTGCTCGGTAAAGAAATGAGCCACCTTTTCCGATTTCAGGAAGTCGAGGTATGCCGCGGCGTCTGGGTTCTTGCTCTCGGACAGAATAGCGACCGGATAAATGATCGGCGGGTGCGAATCCGCCGGGAAGGTGCCGACAACGGCAACGCCCGGGTCCGCGGAGGCGTCGGTCTGGTAGACAACGCCATAGGGCGCCTCGCCGCGCGATACCAACGCGAGCGCGGCGCGAACGCTTTCAGCTCCGGCAACCTTCGCCTCAACCGAGGGCCAGACGCCCAGCGCTTCAAGCGCAGCCTTGCCGTACTTGCCGGCCGGAACCGACTTCACCTCACCCATGGCGAGCTTGCCATCACCGAGCAGCGTGGCGAGCTCGAAGCCCTTTTTGATCTCGACCGGCTTGGCGTGGTCCCTGGTTGCGACAAGTACGATTCGGTTGCCCAAAAGATTGGACCGGCTGTCGGCCTTGATCAGATTCTTCTTCGCAAGATAGTCCATCCAGTCCAGGTCGGCGGAGATGAAGATGTCGGCGGGTGCGCCGCCTTCAATTTGCTTTGCAAGCGCTGAGCTCGCAGCATACGAGGCGACGGCCTCCTTGCCGGCTTCCTTCGCCCACGCGGCATTCGCTGCATCAAGGGCGTTCTTCAGGCTGGCCGCTGCAAAAACGCTGACCTTTTCCGCAGCGGCGGCTGGCGTTGCGGCAACGCCTAAGAAGACAGCCGAAATGGCTGTGACGGCAAACTTCATCCATTGGCGACGACTGTGCATGATCTCTCCCGAAGCTTTGGAAATATCTGTAGAAATATAACGTCGCTTGCGACTTGGCTAGCGCTATATTTTAGCAAGCATAACCGTCTGCGCGTCTCAGACTTCACACATTCGTGATGCGCATGACTGCGGAGATCCCAGTTCCAAAAACGGCGAAAATTCCCCGCCATTTTAGGGGGGAAACCGACAGGAGTTTGAAATCTCGACGAAAATCGTCTCGAATGCCAAAGAATTGGGCAAAATAGAGGAGGGTTTTGGCTACGGCCATGCTTGTAGCGCATTGCTGCAATGCAATGGACCCGCTTCAAGAATCCGGGGACTATGGTACAACACACTCATCGAACGGCGATCTCCTCCTCCCAAAGCCGTTGGATAGGATCGACAACACTCCTCCTCCCAGTTGTCGATCGAGTTTACGAAGCCCGACGGATCTCCTCCCCCGTCGGGCTTTTCATTTCTACGTCTTCCCTGAAAAGTCGAACTATTTTACGGTGCCGTTCGTAGCGCGGATAGCCGTCGAGCTATGACTGGAGCGCGGACCGTGTATGAAGGTCCAGGCTGGTGCCTGGCGCTTCCAGAGCGCGCGGGAATCATCTTCGTCAACGCGGGCAAAATCGAACGTCCTCGCCATCTTCGATGACAGGAACGACAGCGTGGAGCCCGGGCGGTCGATCACGGCAATCGGAAATGTGTTGACGATATCCTGCCAGCGTTGCCACTGATGGAAAGTCTTCAGGCTGTCGGCCCCCATGATCCAGATGAAATGGACATGTGGGTTGCGCGCCTTGACGCGCGCCAGCGTGTTTGCCGTGAAACTCGTCGCGAAATCGCGTTCGAACGCGGTGACCTTGATCGAAGGGTGTCGGGCTAGCCGCTCGCTCAGAGCGATGCGCTCGGCAAGCGGCAGCAGATGTCGCCGATCCTTCAGCGGGTTCCCGGGCGTGACCATCCACCATAGCTGGTCGAGGCCGAGCCGCTTGATCGCGATTTCGGCGACCAGCGCATGTCCGTCATGCGGCGGATTGAAGGAACCGCCGAAAAGACCGACCACCATGCCCCGCTCGCTATGCGGCATGCGAAGATGGCGCCGGTCGATTTCGTCGTTGATCACGTCAGGGCCGGGTCTGTCCGGTGCCGTGCACGCGGTATTTGAAGGAGGTGAGCTGCTCGACGCCGACAGGGCCGCGGGCATGCATCTTGCCGGTCGCAATGCCGATCTCGGCACCCATCCCGAACTCGCCGCCATCGGCAAACTGCGTCGATGCATTGTGCAGCAGGATCGCGGAATCAACCTCGGTGAAGAACCTCTGCACCACATCGGGATCGTCGGCAATCACCGCCTCGGTGTGGTTCGAGGAATAGGTCTGGATGTGCTCGATCGCACCCGAAATGCCATCGACGACAGCAACCGAAACGATGGCATCCAGATACTCGGTCGACCAGTCCTCCTCGGTGGCCGCCTTCGCGCCAGGCATTGCCTGGACGACCGCAGCCGAACCGCGGATTTCGCAACCGGCTCCAGCAAGGGCCTCCAGCAGCGGGCGAAGATGGCTCTTGGCCACGGCGCTGTCGACGAGAATCGTTTCCACCGCACCGCAGATACCGGTGCGCCGCATCTTGGCGTTGACGACGATCTCCTTGGCCATGCCGAGATCGGCCGATGCATCCACATAGATATGGCAAAGCCCCTCAAGGTGCGCGAAGACGGGCACCCTCGCCTCGTTCTGGACACGCGCAACAAGGCTCTTGCCGCCGCGCGGAACGATAACGTCGATCGCACCATCCAATCCGCGCAGCATCGCGCCGACGGCAGCTCGATCGGTTGTCGGCACGAGATGAATGGCATGCTCTGGAAGTCCCGCGGCCTTCAGGCCCTGCACGAGGCAGGCATGAATTGCGCGCGATGAGCGCCGGGAATCCGAGCCGCAACGCAGAATGACCGCATTGCCGGCTTTCAGGCAGAGCGCGCCGGCATCCGCCGTGACGTTCGGACGGCTCTCGAAGATCACACCGATGACACCGAGCGGCGTCCGAACGCGCTCGATCTTCAGTCCATTCGGGCGTTCCCAGGCGGCGATCACCTCGCCGACCGGATCCTTCAGCGCCGCGATCGCGCGGATACCCTCGGCCATCTCGGCAATGCGCTTGTCGGTCAGTGTCAGACGATCGACGAAGGATGCGAGCATGTCCGTGCCGGCGACATCTTTCAGATCCTTGGCATTCTCGGCGAGGATGTGATCCTTGTTGGCGAGGATCGCATCCGCCATGGCGTTCAGCGCCTTGTTTTTGGCTTCAGTGGACGCAAAGCCTAACGGTCGCGCCGCAGCCTTGGCCTTGCGGCCGATGTCATTCATCAGCGCGTCAATGTCAGGGCTCGGCGCAACTGTATCAAGCATAGCTTGTGTCCTTCTTCTGCCTTTCCGATTTTGAACTGATTTGCGACGTCATCACCATGTCATCGCGATGGATCATTGCCGCACGTCCCGCGTAGCCGAGGATTGCCTCGATCTCCGTCGACTTGCGGCCGGTAATCTGCCGCGCCTCTTCGGCATCGTAGCCAGCAAGTCCGCGCGCGATCTCCCGGCCATGCGGGCCGACGATCGCCACCGTATCGCCGCGGCTGAAAAGCCCGACAACCTTGCGAACCCCGGCAGGAAGCAGGCTCTTGCCGGCGCCGAGCGCAACAACGGCACCCTCGTCGACGTGGAGTTCGCCCGCCGGCTGCAACTGACCAGCAATCCAAGTCTTTCGCGCCGTGACGGGCGTCCCTGAAGGAGCAAACCAAGAGGAGCGCGCCCCATTCTCGATCGCCGAGAGCGGGCTGTCCGCCTTGCCTGAGGCGATGATCATTGCGCAGCCGGCCGTCGTCGCAATCTTGCCGGCGTCGATCTTGGTGCGCATGCCGCCACGCGACAGCTCGGACGCAGCGCCACCCGCCATCGCTTCGATTTCAGGCGTGATCTCGGCGATCGTGGCAAGAAATTCCGCCTGCGGATCGAGGTGCGGCGGCGCCGTATAGAGACCGTCAATATCGGACAGCAGAATCAGCAGATCAGCACCGGTCATGGTCGCGACCCGCGCAGCCAGGCGATCATTGTCGCCGTAGCGAATTTCGCTGGTAGCAACGGTATCATTCTCGTTGATAATCGGCACGGCGCCGATCTTCAGGAGCTGATTGATGGTGGCACGCGCGTTGAGATAGCGACGGCGCTCTTCCGTATCGCCGAGCGTCAAAAGGATCTGACCAGCAACGATCTCGTCGTGGGACAGACTTTCCGACCAGGCACGCGCCAGAGCGATCTGGCCGACGGCCGCCGATGCTTGACTTTCTTCGAGCTTCAGGGCTCCCGAAGGGAGATCGAGGACCGAACGGCCGAGAGCAATCGCGCCGGACGAAACAACGAGGACGTCGACGCCCTTGGCCTTCATGGCCGCAATATCGCGGCACATTGCGTCGAGCCACGCCTTCTTCAGACCGGTCTTGCGATCGACGAGGAGAGCCGAGCCGATTTTAATGACGATGCGGCGATAGCGCTCAAGCGACTTACGCGTCGTCATGGGCCTCGCCTTCATCATCCGACACCGTATCGCGATGGCGGAGCTTCGGTGCCTTGGCGAGCTTTTCCGCCCCGCCGGCATTCGCCTCGACAATCACATCCCGCAAGGCTCGCAGCACTTCCGTCATGCCCTTGCCCGTCGCCGCGGAAATCTGGAACGGCGTCTTGCCGCAGGCCTTGGCCAGTTCCTTCGTCTTCTTCTTCAGCGTGGCGTCATCGAGAACGTCGATCTGCGACAGGGCGACGATCTCGACCTTTTCGCCAAGATCACTGCCATAGGCCTCGAGTTCGCGCCGGACGGTCGTGTAGGCCTTGCCGACCTCTTCCTCTTGCGAGGAAACGAGATGCAACAGAACGCGCGTACGCTCGACGTGGCCGAGGAAGCGGTCACCGATCCCGACGCCTTCATGCGCGCCTTCGATCAGCCCCGGAATGTCGGCAAGGACGAATTCCTGACCGTCAACGGTCGCGACACCCAGGTTCGGGTGCAACGTCGTAAAGGGATAATTTGCAATCTTCGGCCGGGCACGGGTGACGGCTGCAAGGAACGTGGACTTGCCGGCATTCGGCAATCCAACAAGGCCAGCGTCTGCAATCAGCTTCAAGTGCAGCCAGATTGTCTTTTCCTCACCGGGAAGACCGGGATTGGCCCAGTCCGGCGCCTGGTTGACCGAGGATTTGAAGTGCGCATTTCCGAAGCCACCATTGCCGCCGGTAGCGAGCCGGTAGCGTTGGCCTTCCTCGGTGAGATCGCAAATGAGCGTTTCCTTGTCTTCCTCGAAAATCTGCGTGCCGACGGGCACCTTAAGTGTCACGTGCTCACCATTGGCGCCGGTACGGTCCCTGCCCATCCCGTGCGTACCGATCTTGGCCTTGAAGTGCTGCTGGTAGCGGAAGTCGATCAGTGTATTGAGACCGTTGACCGCCTCGACCCAGACATCACCGCCGCGTCCGCCGTCACCGCCATCGGGGCCACCAAACTCGATGAACTTCTCGCGTCGGAACGAGACGCTGCCCGCGCCGCCGTCTCCGGACTTGATGTAGACTTTTGCTTCGTCGAGAAATTTCATCTTACTTCCATTGTGGCCGTTCATCGCTCCTCGTGCCGCTTTCGATATAGGCGGTTCAATCGGAGGTCAAAGGATTATCGTGAGGTTTGCGAGCTATAGCATACAGTACGGCTGCGGTCTTGATGGTATCTACGACCTCGACCGATCGGCAACATCATCGCATCCAGCAACCTGAAATCCGCGAAGATCGACATAGCTCCGACCATTTCCGCATCTGGGACGTTATTCGGTAGTTGGGGTTGAGGCGCCCCGACGATCGGGACGCCTCGCGTTCGTCTCAAGCAATCCTGGCCTGTTGCAGGGCACCCGGCTTCAGCATCGTCTCGACATGCGTGACCATGGTGTTGCGGGCGAAGCTGTAGATTTCGCTGCAACCGGTCATGCGGAAGCCGAGCCTTTCCTGCAGCTTCAACGAAGCCGGGTTGTCCGCGAAGACCCCGGAATGAACCGTCGTCTCCGGCATACGGCGCGAAAAGCGCTCCAGCACGGCCGTTACCGCCTCGCTCATATAGCCGCGCCGCCAGTAGAAGCGGTTCAGCCAGTAACCGAGGTGCCAAAGGCCATGGCGAAGCTCGATGGCGGCGACGCCGATATGAGCGTCGTCGCCAGTCGTGATGGCAAACTGCCAGTCGGCCATGCCACCCGCCGTCACCGGAACCAGCCAGTCGAGTGCGTCCTGCCTGTCATAAGGCGCAGGAACGCGCGCGAGCATGCGGGTAACGGCGAAGTCGGACAGCGTGTCCGCGATCGCATCGGCATCGCTCAACCTGTGCGGGCGGAGCACCAGCCGGTCGGTGGTGATGACCGGCAATGGGCCGGGCGTCATCGACTGGCTCCTGGGTCTCTGAAGGCTGATCGCGTTCATAGGACGCTCCCCCAGCTTCTCAGCGACATCCAGGTCTTGCGGTCGAGCCTGTACCATTCGACGGGCACATTGCTGCCGAGAGCCAGCGATGCCGCCAACCCCGATCCCTGGAACTGGAAACCGCACTTCTGGATGACCCGCCGCGAAGCGACGTTCATCACCCGGCAACGAGCATCGATCTGATCGACATCCTGACGCGTGCGAAAGACCATATCGACCAAAGCATGGCATGCCTCGGTCATAAAGCCTTGATTCCAGTACGGTTCTCCAAGCCAGTACCCGATCTCGACGGTCCGCCCGTCAAGATGCGGTTCGACCCCGCAGCACCCTACAAAGGCACCGTTCTCGGCCTTGGTGATCGCATAGACGCACTTGCCAATCTCGCCATTTTTCGTGCGTCGCACGAAGTCGGCGGCATCATTGGCCGTGTACGGGTGCGGCATGCGCGACACCATGGTGGCGACTTTGGCGTTGTTGGCGAGATGGGCAAGGGCGTCGATATCTTCTTCGTGCGGCGCGCGCATGACGAGCCGCTCCGACAACAAGACAGGGCAATCGGTCCTTAACCGCTCCGGCCTCAGCCGTTCCTTGGGAGACCGCTGGTCTTCCCTGAAAGACCGCAATTGGCCTTCCCTCAACAATTCGCCTTGCATGTTCAGTCCTCCTTCGTTGGACAAGAAAAAAGGGGAGATGGCGCCCCATCTCCCCTTTTTTCTGGACTGAACCTGATACGCTCAGCCGGGTCGATGAGACGCCGGCTGTTTTAGAGCGCTACCGGCTTATTCCGCTGCTTCCGCTTTCGGCATTACAGACACGTACACGCGGCCATTGGCCTTCGTACGGTAGTTCACATTGCCGGCCGTAAGCGCAAAAATGGTGTGGTCCTTGCCGAGGCCGACGTTGGCGCCCGGATGCCACTGCGTACCGCGCTGACGCACGATGATGTTGCCTGCGATGACGGTTTCGCCACCGAACTTCTTCACGCCAAGGCGCTTGGATTCGGAATCACGACCGTTGCGCGATGAACCGCCAGCTTTTTTGTGTGCCATTGGTGTTCTCCTTTAAACCTTAAAGTCCCGTGATCTTACTTAGCAGCCACGATGTCCGTGATGCGGACAACAGTGTGGTGCTGGCGATGGCCGCGC
The DNA here is from genome assembly GCF_014851595.1 of Rhizobium sp. RHZ01. NCBI lineage: Bacteria > Pseudomonadati > Pseudomonadota > Alphaproteobacteria > Hyphomicrobiales > Rhizobiaceae > Rhizobium > Rhizobium sp. RHZ01. The sequence goes on along the minus strand of NZ_JACUZZ010000014.1, from coordinate 63,793 downwards.
GAACGCTTCGAGTTCTGACGACGGCGCTTCTTGAAGGCGATGACCTTCTTGCCGCGGTTGTGCTCGACCACTTCGGCCTTGACGGAAGCGCCCTTGACGAAGGGAGCACCAATCGCAGCGTCGGCGCCTTCGCCGATTACGAGGACTTCGGTGAATTCAATTGCGTCGCCAGCGGTTGCTTCAAGCTTCTCGATGGTCAGCACGTCGTTTGCCGCCACACGGTACTGCTTACCGCCGGTCTTGATGACTGCGAACATTTTTTATCCTTTCATGTTCGTTCCGGCTCGTGCCCGCCAATCAGCAGGTGGCCGTCTTTTTATCAGTCGAGGTTAAGCAGGGATTTCAAAGGCTTTAGCCCAGAACTCTCGCTGCCGGTGATGTGCCTCGCGAGCGCGAAGCATGCAAGGCGCGGACTTATCCACACCTATTGCGCAGCCGAGATACGCGAGCATAAAAAAACTGTCAAGGCAAAAGGATGAAAAGCTTTGAGATTTCGTCTTGCCAGCCCGTCATTCTGTCGCTATGTAGCCCCCCGCGCCGAATAAGCGCCGACCTGACCGCGGAGAGGTGGCAGAGTGGTCGAATGCACCGCACTCGAAATGCGGCATACCTGCAAGGGTATCGTGGGTTCAAATCCCACCCTCTCCGCCATTTTCCCCAATTAGCTGCCTTGTTGTGGTTTTCTCTAACTCCGGCGGCGGAGCCCGTCTTGGTAACGAGTCGGATCCAGCGCGTGAAGTGCGCCCGGCGACCATGCTCGCGGCGACCGCGTGAGCTGCACGCTGAATGGCACCGCTCACGCCAACATGCATGCGCCAGCAGAGCAATCCTCGTTATCGCTAATCGACGGTATCAGGATGCGTCGATGCCTTCAGATCGGCCAGACCGCGGTTTGCATCCTTGTTGCCGGTCGAGGCCGCGGCAGTGAATATCCGCTCGGCATCGCCGTACATCTTCATGTTCAGGTAGGCATATCCGCGCAGCACCATCAGATCGATCGGTTCCTGGCGAAGCTGGGCGCGCTGATCGAGATATATCAAGGCCTCGCGATAGCGCTTTGCATCGAAGGCGGCGAGAGCTCGGTCGGCCAGGATCGCAATCTGCAATTCGGCCGCGCGCTGTTGCGTCTGCGGTGCCTTCGTCGCGGCTACGGCAGCATTGTTGGATAGGCCGGCGCGCAGGAAGGCGAGGCTCTGGCCGTAGGCTGCGTCCTCGCGCGTCTTGCGGTTTGAACTGGCGAGCGCTGCGTCGAAAGCCTTGGCTGCCTCCATCGGACGATTGATGTCCATCAGGCACCAGCCCCGTGACAGTGCGGTTTCCGGATCGAGCAGTTGCGCATTGACCGTGGTCGTGCATCCGCGCAGTTGTCGTGCACCGCGGCGAACCGTGACCGTTTGCATCGCAGGCTGGCGTACGACCTCGGTGACGGCTGGCGGGTTTGCACTTTCGATGCGCTCCGGCGGTGCCCGGACAATCTCCGGTGACGCTGCCGTTGGACCTTGCGGCACCATCTGCCCGGGAGGAGCGGGCAGGGAAGGTGTTGTGGTCCGTTGGTTCGTGGCCTCACCCAATTGTGCGATGCGCTCGGACCTGCCACCCCACAGGCGCTGGATCTCAGCTACGCCCGCCCGGTCCCGCAACTGCTGGCGCGTGATGGCCAATCCGTAAGCGGACGGTTCGTCATCCGGCTTCCAGCGTAGCGCCGTCTCGAACCAGCGCGCCGCTGTTTGCGGTTGATTGAGAGTGCGGGCAAACCAGCCGAATTGCTGTGCCGTCGGCACATATTTCTGGGCAATGATTTCGCTGGCGATGCGCGAAAGTACCTCTTCGCTGAGGTTGGCAGGCGGCTGCAGGGCCATCAGGTTCGCCGTCGCAGCAAGATATGTCGCGGTCGCATCCTTGGAGGCACCACGCCACTTGTACATGACGTCCTCCGCCTCTTGCGGTTTCTTCTCGGCAATCAGCGCCAGCGCCAGACCCTGGGAAGCGATTGCCGAGTCTTCCTTCTCCCGCGCTGCCCGAAACCATCTTTCCGCATCGGGATAGTTTTCCCGGCGAAGCTGGTACCAGCCGAGAAGAAGGCTGTCGGATGCCAGCCGCTCCGTTTCAGCAAGTCGTTGCACGATTGAAAGATAAGCCGGCGCCACAGCCAGATCGGGGTCATCGTTGCCGGCGGCGACAAAGCGGCGGGCAAGCTCATTGCGAATGCCATCGAATTCGCGGCCGCCGTTGCCATCGGGGCGTTCAAGCGCCAGGAGATCCTGCATCACTGCGTAGGAAAGCAAGGCGGACGCCTTCTGAATGGTCGCCACACGCTCTTGCGGATTTGTGCAATTCTTCAGGATATAGACATAGGCATCCCGGGCGCGCGGTGCGCGATCGGTCTTCGCGAAAGCTTCGGCAACCCGCCATAGCACGTCGATGTCGCTGCATGTCAGGAGGCTCGGTGTATTGGCGCCGATCTGGACGACGGTTGCATATTGCTTCAGGTCCGACGCATTGACGAGGCGCGCGCGAGCCTCGGCGACATCCAGCCGGTCAAGCAGGTCAGGCGGCGGCTGCCATCCCGATTCGGACGCCTGCCGGTCGGCAATCGCCTTGCGGAGTTCCGCGTAGCGTCCCTCCGAATACAGTTGCCACATCTGCTCCAGCTGCCTGTCGCCACTCTGCGGAACAGCCAGAGGATCGGCGGGCGGCACCCAGTTCGGGTACAGCGCCTGAAGCCGCGCGATCTCGGCCTGCAGTCGCGCCTTGTCGCCGCGGCTGGCGAAATAGCGCAAGGCACTCTCATCGACTTTCGGCTGGGCTGACTTGGCTGGCTGAGCCGCCGTAGGCTGCTGTTGAGGCGCCTGCGCGACCATCAACGACTTTTCGGCCTCGTCACCGGCGGTCTCACCCTGTTGAGGAAGCGGCGGAACCAGTGTTGCTGCGTGTAGCCGATCGGCAATGGCCTGGACGTTGATCTGCGGCTTGGGACTGGTTTCCGGTCCCGTGACACGACCCATGAGCATGAATTGTGGCGCAGCTGCGTGACCCGACTGCCCGAAGCCCAGCATCTCCTGAAGTGCCACGCGGTCCCTCAGGGCGGTCACCAGACCAGCCACCGCCACCGCAACGACAATTGCAACGGATGAGGATTTCACAGACACTCCGGATGCTTCTCCCCGACAAATGCCAACCCAAGAAGATGAAGGGTCGATGGATAGTAGAGCGACGGCTCAAAATGCTGCGACGACTCAGGCAGCTTGGTTCCTTCCGTCACACAGGCCACGACATCGTTAACAATTCGATAACCCGGGTCCGACAGCAGCGCCTTCGGCTTGCCGGACGAGAGGTCGATTGTCGCCGGAGTGCCCTCCTCGGCGGTCATTCCCTTTCGCAATCTTGACAGCAGAGCCTTGTCCGAAACTCCCGCGCGCACGAGATAGAGCGGGATGCGCAGGCTGTTGTATCCGAATTCCGCGTCGAAGCCGGCTGCGGGCTCCGGCATGCGATTGAGGCTCACCCAATCGGCGGGCAGTTTTCGTGGTCCGAACTGCATGGCCTGCAGCAGCTGCAGACCGTCGTCCGACAGCTTCTGCCAGGCGTTGGACGGGGCCAGGAGCGCCATGACCGGGATCGCCTCATACACCCAGTAGGAGGGATTGATGACGGGGCCGTCCTTGCGATCAGGGGAATTGAAACCGCTGACGCCAGGGAGCAACAGGGTGTGTCCGTTTGAACTGATGACGACATGCGAAAGAAGGGCCTGAGCCATCTTCGCAGCCGCCTCCATATAGTCGGTCTTGTTCCACGCAGACCCCGCAAGGGCCAACGCATAGGCGATCAGCAGATCGCCATCCGATGCATTGTTGCTATCGGTGACATGCGGCGTGACGGCAGGATCCCATCTCCAGGCGGCCAGGCCGTCATCGCGCAGCAACAGTTCGGTGCGCGTGAAGTACCATATTTGTTCGAAGTCAGCTGGGTTGTTGGCAAGGTAGGCAAGCAGCAGGCCGTAACCCTGGCCTTCGCTGTGGCTGATATTGCCGTTGCCATCATCGACGATGCGGCCGCTGGCATCCAGGAACTTCGCCTTGTAGGCGCCCCATGCCTGCGGGCTAATTCCGGGACCTTGCGCCTGCGCGGGCTGGCAGACAGCAACAACCGCGAAGCTTGCGGCGCAGAGCAGTTTCAGCAACCTCTTCATTCGCGCCTGCCCAGCCGGGAAAGCATGCTTGCCGTGGTAACACCGATCAGCAGCGAAAGGACGACCAGAAGGAAGGCGTAGGACAGTATGTTCGTTGATAGCCAGTTCGCAGCAATCAGGCGATAATTTGAGAGGGACCAGGGCTGAGAGGCCACGAAATCGAAGCGACCGACCGGGACGCTTTCGACCTTGCCGGTCTTGCTGGAATAGGTGGTGATATGACCCGCGATCTGCGGCCAGTTGACCTGTGTGGTCACGGCTTCGGCGCCCTCGCGCAGGTCCTTGGCGGAAGGAGCCGTTACAATCGTCCAGGAGGATCCCCCGGCAGCGCTTTTGCCCTGAGCGATCAAGAAGCTGTCGTCGTTCGAGGGCGTGAAGACTTCCTCGGACCCTGGTACGAACTGCAGTGAACTCAGCGAAATGTCGAAGTTGCGGCGCAGCCACTCCTGAAATGATGTGATCTGCCCGCGCCATACCCCGCCGCTGACCTTGGAGCGCCAATCGTCAAAGGTCACAGAAGGCTCGGTCTGGTTCGATTGGACGGCGGCGGGCGGTCGCCAGGACGCCTGACTGGTCGTTGCTACATTCAACTGCGTCAACACGGCCGGCGGCATCTGCGAGATCGAGCCGATGAAAATCGCATCCCGTTCGCCGATGGCGCCCGGTGTCGCGGCCGGTTCAATGTCGAGCGGGCGGCCGGCAACCACTGCCATTTGCCCGAGTAGCGTAGCCGTCGCCGACAGCGTGTCGCTATCAATCCGGTCGATGAACAGCGGAATGGGCTGTGTCGCGCGATTGTAGGGATAGCCAGTCCCTGACAGTCCGGCGAGGTTTGGTCGCTGCCCGATGCGGGCAAAGTCCGGAATGTGAATCTCGCTGGTGTCGAAGAGCGCAAAGCGCGGCGTGGTACCGGCCGTCGTGCCCGGCACGCAGATGTCGTCCTCTTTCGTCATCAGGATGGCTTCGAGAGACAGTGTGTTTAAGCCCGGCTTGAAATGCCGCATCGTCACGCGAATGGGCAAGTGCCGGAAGATGCCCCCACCCGTTGATGAAATCGGCACCGTTGAAGCGATGTTGCCGTTGACGTAGATGTCGATATGGCTGCCGGGCAGGACATTCTGCGTGAAGGCGGCGTCCAGCAGTACCGTCGCATCGCCATAGGCGTTCGCGTAGAAATCAGACGGCACGGCGATGTTGAAACTGGTCCGGAAGCGTCGTCCCGAAAATTCCGTTGTCTTCACGCCCAACTGCGCAAATGTCAGGTTTGTGGCCGAGAGAACAAGCGGTGCATCCGGTGCGCTCCAACGCTGGGTTACCAACGTATCGCGAATGGCGGTCGCGGGCCGATCCACCGTCGACACAATGGTTTCAATCGCGGCCGAAATTGCGGGCCAGGACGGGCCGCTGATCAAAAGAACGGGTGCCCCCGACTTCGGGTCGGTCACAAAGGAGGCCAGCGGCGCCGCTTGCGCGGCCGGCGGGGGGGCGAAGAATGGTTGGAGCTCTGCCGGCGTTCCGACAACCACAGTCATGCGCCCAGGACCAGACTGGGGCAGTGCATCCGCGCTGAAGGAGAATGTCTCGTTCGGCATGCCGCTCAGAACCGAGAGTCCCTGGGCAAGGCGCAGAAGAGGTTTTGTCGTGCCTGGCTGCTCGAGTGCCGGTACGACAAAATTGAACTGCGTCCTGCCGGTTTCATCGACGCCGATCGCGCGAATGGCGTCCGTGCTGGAAAACTTCGCTGCCTCTTGACCGCTGAAGCTCAGATAGGTCTTTGCCGGGTCGATATCCGTCCAAAGCTCGTAGGTCGATTCAATGGTGCAATCGGTGCGGTGGCGTTGTGTGGCTTCGAATGTCAGAAGATTCGCGCCCGGTTGCAGCAGTCCCGCGGGCACATCGAAGGAGACATTCGATGGTGCATCCGGTGAGGCGATCGCCTGTTGGCCGACGATCCGATTGTTCAGAAGAACGGTCAGTTGTGACGCCTCCGGGGCGACGACGACGGCATTCTGATAGGCGAAGTTGAACTTTGCAGGCGCGGCGGCCTGCTCCGGCGTGATGTAGACCGACCACGACTTGCGATCATACTCGCCATCCAGGCCGAGCTTGGCGAACGGAACAACATATCTCCGAAGCGCGGCGCTTAGGCTTGATTGGACGGCAGGCAGAGGGGGTGGCGTGGCAGTTTGTGGGCGAGGCGCTTCCACCTGCGCGGGCGGCGGCTGAGCCGCGGCTGGCGGTGAGGCGGGTGCGATGGCGAATGGTGGCGTCGGGTTAGCAGCGGGTGCAGGCGGCGTGGAGGGTGTTTGCGGGCCGGTCGCCGGCGCAGGCGTGGCCGGTAATGTCAGGCGCGGCACCATCGGGGCGCTCCCTTGCTCACGCTCGCCCGACATGTCGAAGGGCGCGGTCTGTGCATAGGCAACCGCGGAGGCGGAAAGGAGAAACGCCAGGATTGATGTGATCTTCCTCATCAGTTTCCTGCCTTCGCGACCTGATGCGGGCGCTCGCTCTCAGATCTCGTGCTCCGGAAGAGGTACACGAGGCCACGGCTTGTCTGATAGAGCGAAAGGCCGAGAAACCAGATTGTTCCTCGAATGAGGCCTGGGTTATGGCGTCGCGCCTGCTGGAACTGTGTCCACTGATCGGAATTCGCAAAGATCAGGTCGGCGATCAGGCGGTGGTCGAGCGCGCGCTTCGGAATGTATTGGCAGCCAACGGCCAGGATCTCGCCGGACGGCTGGATATTGCGGACGATTAGGGGGAGTGTTTCCATGCTTGCGCCGCTATGAGGCTGAAAGCGAATTTCCCCCTCGGTCCCGATCACCATGGGATCCAGCTGCTTGTTGAAAACATGCAGTCGCGCGCCGTGCACCGACACGTCTTCGATCGATGCCGTGTACCACTTGCCACCGACCCCGAATTCACAACGCCGGTTCACACGCACGCGTCGGGACGCAGCCCGCTCGCCACGTTCGGACACGACCCCGAGGGCACAGCCGGCCATAATGAGGTTGATGACGTTCCAGCCACCGACCACCAAGGTCACATCGGCCTTATATGGCTCGGCATAGATGCGATAGATGGTCACCGCCAGAGCAATCAGCTGGACAGCAAAGATCACGAAGAACGGCCGGCTGATTTCCGATAAGCGGCTGACGGCAATCGACTCGTCCTTCGCCGTCACCTTGAAGGTTGGCTTGCGCGGATTGAGCATGACCGAAACCACCGCCGGGAGCAGGTGGACCGTCTGGACATACTCGTAGAGCTCCGAGATCCACGGCCAGCGGAAGGACCCGTAGAGGTAGTTCTGCATCATCAGGTTCACGAGCATATAGGCAAGCGTATAGGCCAGGAACTCGCCGCCCGATGCCGTGAAGATCTCAAGATCGAAGAAGAGATAGAAAAGCGGCGCGAACAGGAAAATCGTACGCGGGAAGGGGAAGAGCCAGAAGAGCGTCGACGACATATAGCAAAGGCGTTGCGGCAGTGTCAGGCCACGCTTCAGCAGCGGGAAACGGAAACGCAAGATCTGCATCATTCCCTGCGCCCAGCGGCTGCGCTGGCCGATGAAGCTCGCAAATGTTGCGGGCTGCAGCCCGGCGATCAGCGGCTTGTCCACATAGATGCTGTTCCATCCGCTGCCATGAAGCGCAAGCGCGGTTTCGCAATCCTCGGTGATGCTGATGCCGCTGAAGCCTCCCTGGGATTCGAGCGCCCTCCGGCTAAGGACGGCGGCTGAACCGCAGAAGAAGGCGGCATTCCATTTGTCGAGACCGCGCTGGATGATGCCGTAAAACATCTCGTTCTCGCTCGGCATCCTCTCGAAGGTTCTAAGATTTCGTTCGAGCGGATCCGGATTGATGAAGAAATGCGGGGTCTGGACAAGAAACAGCTTCGGATCGTCGTCGAAATAGCCGACGGTTTCGAGCAGGAAGTCGCGTGCCGGCGCGTGGTCCGCATCGAACACGGCGATCAGCTCGCCGCTTGATTGCTTCATTCCGTTGTTGAGGTTGCCCGCTTTGGCATGCTCATTGCGGTCACGCGTGAGGTAGCGGACGTCGAGATCCTCGCAAAGCTTCTTGAGTTCGTCATGGCGCGCCACCGCGGCCTGGGCTTCGAGAAGCTTGTTGGAATTGCGCTTCTGCAGTGTACCACCGTCATCCAGCAGCCAGACGTGCAGTCTTTCGGCCGGATAATCCATGGCCTTTGCCGCGGCCAGCGTGTTGGCGAGAAGGTGGGAGTCCTCGTTGTAGGAGGGGACGAACACGTCGACATGCGGAAACCGCTCTTCCTTGCTCGCGCGCGATGGACGCGGAGGCAAGGGCGTGGCGACGATGAACAGGCTGAGTGCCAACATCGCCACGCTATACATTTCCGCGAGATAGAGCAGCAGGCCAGGGATGAAATTTTCCGGCTGGTTGATCGGCGGCAGCGTATTGGTCGTTCGCCAATAGACATAGCGAAGAACGATGGAGGTGCCAAAGGCAAGCGCAATCAGTCTCCAGGTGCCTTCAGCCTTCAGCCCCTTGATGATCGCCATCACGGCGACGACAACAAAGCTCGCGATCAGCTGTGTCTGCAGGTTCACAGGCAATGTGATCAGAACGATCACGCACAGAGAAACGAAGGCCCACGTAATGATGCTTCGGGCTTTATGCATCAACATCCCTTTGACAATGCGGGCCGGGCGCTTAGGAACACCGCAGCCGTCTCACGTCTACTTCTTCTGGCACGCGGCCGTCATGGCCGAATCCCCTATGCACTCCGGTGACGGCACCGTCAGGCCGCTCGCCACCGCGGTTCTCGGTTGCGTCTGTTCGGCCGAAGGCGCGGCTGACATGTCTGGCTGCGGCAGACTGCTCGAGCCATCAGGCAACGGAACGCGAGGGCCGGTCGGCGGCGGCAATTGCACGGGCGCCTCCTCGACTCTCGGCTGAACGCTGCGTACGCGAACGACACGAGATTGGATTTCCGGACGGGCTGGTTCATAGCCAAAAGCCATCGGCGTGTTTCTATAGCCGCCCTCGTCTGGATAGATCGGATTGCCGGGGCGCCCGAGCGTCGGATCAGTGCCCTGCGGATGCCCGAACGGATTCCAGATTTCTCCATCCAGCATCCCAACGATCGTGTAGCCGTACATGATTCCGAGCAACTGTCTTTCGGTTGCCCGGGCATCACAGAGGCGCAACCGCACCTGGATCATTCCGAAGTTGCGCGCTTGCGTCTGCGCGGATCTGCTTGAGCGGATCTGCTGCCAGCCATAAATACAGGTATCGCCCGAACCGCTCAGGCCCGAGGCATAGCCGAACGGTCCATAGCTGTTTTGCAGATAAGTCGCCGAGCGCGTCATCTGCACGCCGGGAACGGCCGCAAAGGCTTCGCGGATTATCCCGTCCTCGCTGACCATCCTAAAGGAGGCGTTTCCGATGCCAGGATTGGCTCCTGATGCCCCAAAAAACTGCACCCCGAGAAAATTCTGACCGGACACGGAAGACGACGTGTAGAGCGAAATCGTCTGCTCTGTGCCATTGCCACGCTTGCGCTCGACGACACTGACGATCGAGGGACCACCAGGCGGGGGCAAGGCCAGCGCCCTTTCGGCGGGCACCGTCTCGGAGACGTTTGGGCGCCTGACATTTCCTGACGACTGACATCCGACCACAAGCCCGGCAAGCAGTGCCAAGCATGACGCCTTCAGTACACTGGACGTTTCGGGTCGCCGCAATCGTCTTTCCTCACGTCCATGCGAGATTACGCATTGGACTTCCGAATCAACGACCCTTGAGGCCGCTACCTATGGTAAACGACGATTATGGTTAACCCATAGTTAATGTGCGACAGCGAGTGTTGATCTGGGAAGGGAATGGCACTCGGTGCAGCTGTCCGGCAACGTCGTCGACGGATTCCGATCCTCGCGGTGTTCTCCGTCTGGCGTTGAACACGGTGTGTCGATCATCCTGGATAGACTGCGAAATCACCTCGCGAAACTGATTTGCATTTTATTAAACATGTAACCAAATCGCATTCTTCCTTGAGGACCGATTTGCTCTCCTGGCGCGTTAGACCGGCATCCGAAACGGAGTATGCGAGTAGTGGCAAAGATCCTTATCGTGGAAGATGAACCCCTCATTCGCTTCGTGCTGGCAGACCAACTGCTTGAGGAAGGTTACAGCGTCATCGAATGCGGGAACGTGCTTGAGGCGATCGCGGCACTTGGAGTGAACGATGACGTTGATGCGATCGTGACCGACGTGGAGATGCCTGGGGCACTCAACGGCCTGGATCTCGCGAGGCTCATCAAGGCGACAAAGCCGTTCATCCACGTCTTGGTGACGTCTGGTCGTGAAATCGATCTTACTGACCTGGATTGGGACGCGAGCTTCTTTCCCAAGCCTTACGATCTAAAGGCTATCGCCAACGAAATCGGGCGACGGGTCGGTTCCCACGCGTCGCGTTTTTTGCCGAAGCGGCCAAACGCTGCCAGATAGCGCGAGGATGTCGTGACCATCCTGAAGGTCATGCGGACGCGGAGTCTGGCTGCCCCCATACAATTGATGCCAGCGCCACAACAGAAGCGTTAGCGATCCTGGCGCGAGCTCTCAAATCCCTGACCCGTCGAGCTCCTGTGCGTCGTCGCCTTCCCAGGGTGAGGGCATCGACGCACGATTGAGATTGGCCGAGGGCATCGGCATCCAGCACTTCATTTCGGGCTCGGCATATTCAATGATTCGGCCTGGCGAGGAATCAGAGGCACGCCAGCCTTCCGCACCGAACTGATCGCCATTCGACCAATAGGCGAGGTCGACTTCTGCCGGCCCCTGTTCGGACTGGCGGATCGTGACGAGGATCCGACTGCCGTCTTTCGGCGCGCTTGCCATGTGACGCCAGCGGTCTTGCTCGTCCATCGTTCTCTCTCTCTCTGCCTTGCTGGAGGTTGCAAGTGTCGTCCCGCCATCGAAAACGGTCAACTCATTCTTTGTGGAATCCGTCCTCTATCGGATCTGCTGGTTTACGATCTCCACTGTGACGAAGATGAACGGTTGCGGAGGGGCGGGGGTGCACCAGCATGGTTTCACCTTTCTCACAAAAAAAGCTTGCCAGAATCTCCGGCTCCTCCCAGCAATACCCCGGCGACGGGTGCACTTACTGTCCGTCGAACGGACTTTCCGCCGCAGGAAATTGGCGATTTGATCGATTCGATTGTCAAAAAACCATAATTTGCTTGACCTAGATCGCACATTGACTCTCGGCCTTAAGAATTGGATCAACGCTGAATGCGCATAACCTATGTTTTCCTTGGTGCAGTTCTTGCAATCGTACAGCCTGCATATGCTGACGTCGCGTCTCCGCCTGTTTTGCAGCCGCAAAAGCAACAGGCACAAGCCGCTCAGCTAAGTGCGCAATTCCTCACGCGGTTCAGCTATAAACCCATTCCTCTTGACGACGCCTTGTCGGCCAAGGTCCTGGATCGGTACATCAAGTCCCTCGATCCGGACCACATGCTCTTTCTGCAAACGGATATCGACAAGTTCATGTCTGAACGGAACGAGATCGACGATTCCATCAAACGGGAGGACTTGAAGATCCCGTTTGCGATCTTCAACGTGTATGAGAAGCGCGTTGTCGACCGCATGAACTACGCGCGCACCTTGATTAAGCAGGACTTCGATTTCGGTGCGAAGGAAGATTTTTCCGTCCTGCGCGATAAGGAACCTTGGCCGCAGTCGGAAGCCGACAGCAACGAGCTTTGGCGCAAGCGCGTCAAAAGCGACTGGTTGCGGTTGAAACTAGGCGGTAAAGCCGACGCGGCTATTCGCGAGACGCTCGACAAACGGTACGCAAACACGCTCGAGCGCGCTTACAAGTACAAGAGCGACGACGTTTTCCAGTCGTTCATGGACGCCTATACGACCTCGGTCGACCCGCACACGGACTATTTCGGCGCGACCGCTTCCGCCGACTTCGATATCGCGATGAAGCTTTCGCTGGTTGGCATCGGTGCGGTGCTACAGGAACGCGACGACTACACGACAATCCGTGAACTCGTGCCTGGGGGGCCGGCGCAGCTATCCGGTAAACTCTCGGTCGGAGACCGCATCACCGGTGTCGGTCAAGGCAAGGACGGGGCGATAAAGGACGTGATGGGTACACGCCTCGATGAAGTCGTGCAATTGATACGAGGCAAGAAAGGCTCCGTCGTGCGCTTGGACGTCCTGCCGGCGGATGCCGGAGCAGATGCCACCCATCGCACTATCAGCCTGGTGCGCGACAAAATCAGCCTCGAGAAGCAGGCTGCCAGCAAGACCGTGCTGCCCGTGAAAGTGGGCGACGCCACGCGTAAAGTCGGGGTGATCACCCTACCGGCATTCTATGAGGATTTTGAAGCCAAGCGCAAAGGCGACAAGGACTATAAAAGCGCAACCCGCGACGTCGCAAAGCTTCTCGGCGAACTGGAGCAAGAAAAGGTCGACAGCGTTCTTATTGACCTGCGCAACAATGGCGGCGGCTCTCTAGACGAAGCGGTCGATTTGACCGGTCTGTTCATCGGCAAGGGTCCGGTCGTTCAACAACGCGGCAGCGACGGCAAGGTCGCGGTGAGACGCGCTGATTTTAAGGCGCCAGTCTGGACAGGCCCCGTGGGCGTCCTGATCAATCGCGGATCAGCATCGGCGTCGGAGATCTTTGCCGCGGCGATCCAGGATTACGGTCGAGGCGTGATCGTCGGCGAACCAAGCTTCGGTAAAGGTACCGTTCAAACCGTCGTCGATCTTGATGACATGGTTCGCAACAGCAAACCGGAATTCGGCGAGCTGAAAGTGACGATTGCCCAGTTTTTCCGGATCAACGGCGGTACGACGCAGCTGCGGGGCGTGACGCCTGATATCAGCTTGCCGGGGTTCTCGGATCCGACAAGCTTCGGCGAGACCAGTTATGATAACGCCCTGCCCTGGGCGCAAATCAAGCCTGCGAACTATACGCCGGCAAAGGTTGTAGCGGCATCGCTGCCGACGTTGCAAAGCCGCCATGATGCACGGGTCGAGAGCGACCCGGACTTCCAACGACTGTTGAAAGACATTGCTGACCTGAAGGCGCAGCGCGAGAAAGGGGTTATCTCCCTGAATGAAGCCGAACGTCGCAAGGAAGCGGCTGCTCGCGAGGAGCGGCTCAAGTCTCAAGCGCAAGCAAGCGATAGCGAAGATTCTGGTTCAGATGATGGACTGCAGTCAAACGAGCGCAGCCTGAGCGCTGATATTGCTATGGAAAATGCCCGCAAGAACGCAAAAGACGTCTTGCTGAACGAGACCGCCGCCATTCTTGCCGATGAGGCGGACTTACAAGGGAAGGCAAAGACTGCCGCAAAACTATCGGGAAGCACCGACGGAAAATAGCTCTATCCGATGGCGTGGCAGGCGATAAACCTAACCGAGTTCGGCAAGCGAGTTCTCGTGACTGCCTGCGGCCCCATCGGATACACTTGCGGCGGCCCGCGCTCGTAGCTCGCCGAACGGTAGGCGAAGCCGATTTTATCTTGAGCTGCATTGCTCTAAGCTGTCGGCTGAGCACTCCGTTGGGTTGGTGTATCATGGTCGGCCAGCTAACCATCAAGGTATTGGGCGAACTTAACGTCACGCAGCAGGGACAGCTTTTGCCTCTGCCGCAGTCAAAGAAAACCCGTGCCCTTCTTGCCTATTTGGCTGTCGTCGGAAGAGCCCAACGTCGCGAGCATCTTTGCAAGATGTTCTGGGAAGTTCCGGACGACCCTCGGGCTTCCCTAAGGTGGAGCCTTCACAAGCTGAGGCCAATCGTGAATACGGAAGGTCATGTGCGTCTGCATGCGGACCACAATTCCGTTCTCCTCAGCCCCCAGACGGTCGAGGTGGACTTCAAGGGTATGGCTTCTCTGAGGCCCGCGGACCTCGACCGCTTGGACACGGAGAGATTGGAGTCGCTTGCCGCGACATTTCGTGGTGAATTTCTCGATGGCCTATGCCTCCCGCACTGCCCAAACTTTGAAGCGTGGCGGCTATGTCACCGGGATATTACGCTTCGGGTGCGCATGGAGATTCTGCGCGCCCTTGTTCGACGCCTGCAAGACCGACCTGAGCGAGTAAACGTCTATTCCCTGGTGCTCGATCGCCTTACCAACGAGATTGCCGCCGTCGATCGCCCCGAACAGTGGCCGGAGCCTTCAGTCTCCGGCGTGAGCAACGGGTCTCGCGATGTCCCACTCCGGTCACTTCCACCTTCACAGCCTGGATCAGCTTTCATCTCGCGGAACTTTGAAACGGATGTCCCGTGGCCAGCAGTGACGCCCAGCAAAAGATCGCAGGAAATTCGCTTCTGCAAAACCGCGGATCGGGTAACAATCGCTTACGCGGTGTGTGGGCGGGGATCACCGATCGTAAGAGCCGCACATTGGATGTCGCATCTCCAGTATGATTGGGAAAGTCCGGTGTGGACGCATTGGATCGACGCCCTGTCGGAGAAGACGAAGCTGATACGCTACGACGAGCGCGGCACCGGACTCTCGGACTGGATTGCCGAGGATATCTCGTTTGCGGCGATGATTGCGGACCTGGAGAGCGTGGTCGACGCGGCGGGCCTCGATCGGTTCACGCTGCTGGGTGTATCGCAAAGCTGTGCCGTCTCCGTTGCCTATGCTGTCCGACACCCCGAACGGATTTCGGGGCTCATCCTGTACGGAGGATTTGTAAAAGGCTGGCGAAAGCGAAGCGACAGCCATGAGGTGGCAACGCATGAGGCAATGACCGCTTTGATCAGGGAAGGATGGGGTCAGAACAATCCGGTTTTTCGACATCTGTTCACTGCAATGTTCATTCCAGGGGCGGACGAGGTGCAGATGGATTGGTTTGACGAATTGCAGCACATTTCTGTGTCGCCCAGCAACGCAGGTCGCCTGCACGAGGCGTTCGGAGAGATCGACGTTTCGGATGTCCTGTCGCAGGTGACGATTCCGACGCTGGTCTTGCACGCAAGAAAAGACATGGTCGTTCCCTTTCAGTGCGGAAGGGAGTTTGCGACCGGCATCCCCGGGGCTCGATTTGTCGATCTCGATAGCGCCAACCACATTCTCCTCGCCAACGAACCCGCCTTTGAGCGGTTTGTTCGTGAAGTAACGCGCTTCGTCGCCGAAACAGCGTAGCCTTGTGACTGGCGCCTTGGCGCGCCAGACGGTCTTGGAGACGCTATCAACGAGTTTTGCTCCCGCCTCTCGTTCAAGCGCGATCGCACCCGAGGGGCGCCTTTTCAACGATCCGCCCGGCATTTTCAACGATTCCTCCCACACTCCTTCTCACGCCGGCAGAATAAAGTGCTTCCTACAGTTCTCGACGCTGACGAGGAGGCACGACGATGAAGGTTCACACTGTAACCGGCGGCGCAGGATTGCGACTGCATGTTCGCGAGTGGGGAAAAGAAGACGCTCCTTCGATCCTCTTCATCCACGGGTGGTCACAGAACCATCTCTGCTGGAAGAACCAGTATGAGAGCATGCTTGCCGAGGACTTTCGCCTCGTAGCCCTGGACCTGCGCGGTCACGGCATGTCGGAGGCCCCGCTCGAAACGGAGTATTATACCGAGCCGCAGCTTTGGGCCGACGATATCGCCGCTGTCGTGGATCAACTCAACCTCCGCAGTCCCGTTTTTGTGGGCTGGTCCTACGCCGGCTTCATTATTTGCGACTACCTCCGGGCCCATGGAACGGCGAAGGTTGCGGGCATCAACTTTGTAGGCGCGGCGACCACGCTCAATAAGGCAGCATTCGGCACCTTGATTGGCCCGGGCTTCCTTGATCATGTCATTGGTGCCACGAGCGAGGACCTGCCTGGCAACATCGAAGCAATCCGCAATTTCGTGCGCGGGTGTACGTATTCGCAACTGCCTTCTGAGGTATTCGAAACGGCGATCTGCTGGAACATGGCCGTGCCAGCGAAAATCCGGGCTGCGCTGCTCACCCGCGAGATCGATTCTGACGATGTACTGACCGCTCTTGCGGTGCCCATCCTTGTCACGCACGGCCAAGAGGACACGGTGATCCTGCCGGCGATGGGGCGGCACCTTCTAGCGTTATGTCCTGAAGCCACGGCATCGTGGTATGCGGCAACGGGGCACGCACCTTTTTTGGAGAACCCTACCAGGTTCAACGATGAGCTATGTCGTTTTGCAGATGACGCAAAGGTGTCCCGGGAAGGTATCTCTTCGAGGCTGGAAGGGAGCACATTGGCTGGAACAACTCCCGCTTTCAATCGCACTTGACCGCGCGGACGAGTTTCAGTTCCTCCAGCGGCGAAGGATACGGCACCAGTACACACACAGCTGGCTTCGAATGTCGGATAACTGGCGCGCCCTCGCGGCCATCCGACCTCACACGCCGCCTTCACCGTGCCGCCACTGACCGGTCTCGAAGCTTCCCGTTATCGATTCGACCGCCGCTTTTCGAAGAAGGCGGTTATGCCCGCCTGCGCCTCTGTGGTCTCCCAGCTATCTGCAAGCTGGGAAATCACGCTCTCGATGATCTCTTCCGTGATGGGCGGCGCAAGAGACAGCGCAAGGGCCTTGGCGCGTGTCGCTGCCTCCGGTGAGGCCGCGATGAATTCCGCGATCTCGAGGTCGACAGCACGGTCGAGGTTCGCAGCGGGAACAACAGAGGCGACGAGACCGATGGATTTGGCATGGGCAGCATCGAAGGTTCGACCGGAGACGAAGAGGGATCGTGCCGCAGGGCTGCCGATCCGCGCTACGACGTAAGGGCTGATCGTTGCCGGTATCAACCCAAGCCGAACTTCCGTCAGGCCGAAGCGCGCCGCCTCCGAGGCAATCACTGTATCGCAGACGCTGATCAGCCCGATACCGCCGCCAAAGGCGCTCCCGTGGACGCAGCCAATGAGCGGCTTCGGAAGCTCGTTCAGGGCCTTGAACATCATCGCCAGCCGCCGCGCTTCGGCGATTCTCTCCGCCCGGCTCGCCTTGAACTGGGCTCTTATCCACTCCAGGTCACCGCCGGCACAGAAGCTCTTGCCCGCTCCAGCAAGCACGACGACTCGCACCCGTCCATCCGACCCGAGCGCGCTTGCGGCCTCCGTCAACTCGTCGATCATTTCGGCGGACATGGCATTGTGCTTGTCCTCACGGGTGAGGGTAAGCCGCGCAACGCCGCGTTCGTCGATCGAAATCATCAGCGTTTTCGGCATTATGCCTCGCTCCTTAGGCTCTGGGCAAAATCGGCGGCCTCTTCCAGCTTCTCGGGCGCGAGCCCGGTCCGATAGCCCTTGCGGGTAAGGAACTCAGCGACAGCCAAGGTATCGACATTGCCCTTTGCGCCCGGAGCATAGGGGCAACCGCCCAATCCGCCGACCGACGCGTCGAAAACCCGCAGCCCGTGCTTCAAGGAAACCCCGATATTGTCCAAGGCCCAGCCGTCGGTGTCGTGGAAGTGACCCGCAAGCATCGTCGCCGGCGCACAGGAGAGGACCGTTACCAGCATCTGATCGACCTCTTCCGGTCGTCCCTTGCCGATCGTGTCGCCGAGACTGATCTCGTAGCAGCCCAATGCATGCAGGCTCTCGACGACGCGCGCCGTCGCATCCGGCGAAATGGCGCCCTCATAGGGACATTCGACCACGCAGCTGACATAGCCACGCATTGGAACGCCACGTGCACGGCTTGCTTCGGCAACCGGCTTGAAGCGTTCGATACTCTCGGCGATGGAACAGTTGATATTCTGTTGCGAGAAGCTCTCCGAGGCGGACGCAAAGATCGCGACTTCGTCCGCGCCCGCGGCCATTGCAGCCTCAAACCCCTTCATATTCGGGGTCAAAACGGCATAGCGGACCCCCGGCCTGCGCTTGATGCCGGCCATCACTTCGGCGGCGTCAGCAAGTTGCGGCACCCACTTCGGGCTGACAAAGCTCGTCGCCTCGATCCGCTCGAAACCACATTCCGAGATCATGTCGATGAGGGCGATCTTCGTCGCCGTCGGGATCAGGTTCTTCTCGTTCTGGAGGCCATCGCGCGGTGCCATCTCGACGATCGAGACGTCCCGGGGCAGCAATGACGATTCTCCGGGCTGCATCACGTCTCCTCTACCCGCAGCGTCAGAAGTACGGCGCCTTCGTCGACTTGCTGCCCTTCGCTCACCTCGACGGCTTCCACCGTCCCATCGCGGGCTGCGACAAGCGTCAGCTCCATCTTCATGGCTTCCATGACGACAAGCGCATCACCCTTGGCGACCTCCGCCCCCGAACTCGTCCGCACGATCTTCACAAAGCCCGGCATCGGCGCGATCAGTCTGTTGCCATCAGCAACATCCGTGGCACTGAAATCGAGCGGGTTACCGAGATGGAACACATGCGTTCGGTGGTCGACGCTGACGACCAGGTGATGCGCCGCCATACTGGCCTTGACCTGCACCTGCCGGGCATCGACCTCCACCCGGCAACCATCGTCCTGCCGGCTGACGATCTTCACGGGAATGACCCGCCGTCCATCATGCACGGCGAAGAAATCGAAACCCTTAGCCGCAATCCGTAGCGTTGAATGCCCTCCTTCATAGTTCAGAACGACGATGCGCTGCATCTCGCTCCAAAGCTGCCAATGTCCCAGCGTGAGCCAGGGATCGCCATCCGATGATCGCGCAAGCGTACCCAGTGACAACACGCCGGCAAGCGCGATCACCGTGTCCGCAGGCGGCTCAAGCGCGGTCAGAGATTGAAGATTGCGATCGATCAGCCCGGTATCCGGATGGCCAGCGACAAATTCGTCCTGCTCGCTCAATCTGGCGAGGAAGTCGAGATTGGTGGTGACACCGACGACATGCGAGCTCTGCAAGGCCCTGGTCAGTCGCAACAGGGCGACACTCCGGCTGGGCCCGTGTACGACCATCTTGGCGATCAGGGGATCGTAGTGAGCCGAGACGGTATCGCCCGGACGGATCCCGGCATCGATCCGCGCCGTAACCTCCGGAAAATCCAGATGCCTGATCGTCCCCGTCGCGGGCAGGAAGCCTTTGGCCGCATCCTCCGCGTAGATCCGGGCCTCGAAGGCCCAGCCATAGATCTCAAGCTCCGACTGCTTCTTCGGCAGCGGCTCGCCGAACGCCACACGCAATTGCCACTCGACGAGATCGACCCCGGCAATCGCTTCGGTAACGGCATGCTCGACCTGAAGGCGGGTATTCATCTCCATGAAATAGAAACGATCCGGCCAGAGGCCGTTCGAGACATCCGCGATGAACTCGACGGTGCCGGCACCACGATAGGAAATGGCACGCGCCGCGCGTACCGCGGCTTCACCCATGGCACGACGCATCTCCGGCGTCATTCCCGGCGCCGGCGCTTCTTCGATCACCTTCTGATGGCGGCGCTGGAGCGAACAATCACGTTCGAAAAGATGCACAACATTGCCGTGCCGATCGCCGAAGATCTGAACCTCGATATGGCGCGGGCGAATGAGGTAGCGCTCGATCAGAACGGCATCGTCGCCGAATGCGGCCTTCGCCTCTCGCCGCGCAGCAGCAAGTGCTTCGGGAAAATCCTCCTCGCTGTCGACGCGGCGCATGCCCTTGCCGCCGCCACCCGCGCGTGCCTTGATCAGCACGGGGTACCCGATCAGGGTCGCCTGATCGGCGAGAAACCCGTCGTCTTGTTCCTCGCCATGGTAGCCGGGAACGACCGGCACGCCCGACTGATCCATTAACGCCTTTGCGGCATCCTTCAATCCCATGGCACGAATGGACGACGGCTGCGGCCCAATGAAGACAATGCCGGCGGCCTCTACGGCTGCGGCGAAGTCTGCATTCTCCGAGAGAAACCCGTAACCAGGATGAATGGCTTCGGCGCCAGTTCGCTGCGCCGCAGAAAGGATCCGCTCGATCGAGAGGTAACTCTCCTGCGCGCTCGCGGGCCCCAGCCGAACCGCTTCGTCGGCCATCTCGACGTGCAGCGCCCCAACATCGGCATCCGAATAGACCGCCACCGTGGCGATCCCCATGCGCCTGGCGGTTCGGATCACCCGGCAAGCAATCTCGCCACGGTTTGCGATGAGAATTTTCTGGAACATCGCTACCTCACATCCGGAACAGGCCGAAGCGCGTCTCTTCAATCGGTGCATTCAGCGCCGCAGACAGCGAGAGACCGAGCACGTCGCGGCTCTTGGCCGGGTCGATCACCCCATCGTCCCATAGCCGCGCCGACGCGTAGAGCGGATGGCTTTGCCGTTCGAAAAGATCGAGCACCGGCTGCTTGAAACTGGTCTCCTCCTCCGGTGTCCATGGCGTGCCGGCACGGGAGAGCGCCTCGCCCCGCACAGTCGCAAGCACGCCGGCCGCCTGCTCTCCGCCCATGACCGAGATGCGGCTGTTCGGCCATGTCCAGAGAAAGCGCGGCGAGAAGGCGCGACCGGCCATCCCATAGTTGCCCGCACCGAAGGAACCGCCAACCAGCATCGTCACCTTTGGCACCCCGGTCGTTGCGACTGCGGTAACGAGCTTCGCACCATTCTTCGCGATGCCTTCGGTTTCGTATTTGCGGCCAACCATGAAGCCGGTGATGTTCTGCAGGAAGACGAGCGGTATCCTGCGCTGCGAGCAGAGCTCCACGAAATGGGCGCCCTTCAGGGCCGACTCGGAGAACAGCACGCCGTTGTTGGCGACAATGCCCACCGGGATACCATGGACATGTGCAAAGCCGCAGACCAGCGTCGTCCCGTAGCGCGCCTTGAATTCATCGAAACGCGAGCCGTCGACGATACGGGCGATAACTTCGCGCACGTCGTAGGGCACGCGCAGGTCGGCCGGGACGATCCCTGCGATTTCCGAGGGATCGAACAGTGGTGCCTCAACCGCCTGGCGCTCGACGCCACCCCCCTTGGATCGATTGAGATTGGCGACGGCGCGCCTCGCCAATGCCAGGGCATGCGCGTCATCTCGCGCAAGATGGTCTGCGACACCGGAGAGCCTTGTGTGCACATCGCCACCGCCAAGGTCCTCGGCCGAAACGACTTCGCCGGTTGCGGCCTTCACCAGCGGCGGGCCGGCGAGAAAGATCGTCCCCTGCCCCTCGACGATGATTGCCTCGTCGGACATGGCAGGCACGTAGGCACCACCTGCCGTACACGAGCCCATGACGACGGCGATCTGTGGAATTCCTGCCCCCGACATATTGGCCTGATTGTAGAATATCCGACCGAAATGATCGCGATCCGGAAAGACCTCGTCCTGATTCGGCAAGTTCGCGCCGCCCGAATCCACCAAGTAAATGCAGGGCAGATTGTTCTGGGCCGCGACTTCCTGCGCGCGCAGGTGCTTCTTTACCGTCATCGGAAAGTAGGTGCCGCCTTTGACGGTCGCGTCATTGCAGACGATCATGCAATCGCGGCCTGAAACGCGGCCGATGCCGGTTATCAGCCCAGCACCCGGCGCCTCATTGCCGTACATGCCGTGGGCTGCGGTCAATCCGATTTCGAGAAATGGCGTAGCCGGATCGAGCAGGGCGGCGATCCGATCCCGTGGTAGCATCTTGCCGCGGGCAACGTGACGCTCGCGCGCTGCAAGTCCGCCCCCATTCGCCGCACTCAAGGCTGCGTCCTCGATGGCACGGATAGCTTCGGCCATCGCCGCGCGATTTGTCCTGAAGCTCTCCGAATTCGTCGAAATCTGCGACTTCAAAACCGTCATTGTTCACCAGGATGGTTGTCGGATGAAACGTTCGGATCAGGCCGTTTCGGAAAAGAGCTCGCGGCCAATCAGCATGCGTCTGATCTCAGAGGTTCCGGCACCGATCTCGTAGAGCTTGGCGTCACGCAGCAACCGGCCGGCGGGATAATCGTTCGTGTAGCCATTCCCCCCGAGCGCCTGGATTGTCTCAAGCGCCAACAGCGTCGCCTTCTCGGCGGCATAAAGAATGCAGCCGGCAGCATCCTTGCGCGTCGTCTCGCCGCGATCGCAGGCCGCCGCAACCGCGTAGACATAGGCGCGCGCCGTGTTCATGGTCACGTACATATCGGCGAGTTTTCCCTGCATCAGCTGGAATTCGCCGATCGCCTGGCCGAACTGCTTTCTTTCGTGAAGATAGGGCACGACGACATCCATGCAGGCGGCCATGATGCCGATCGGTCCAGCGGAGAGGACGACACGTTCATAGTCGAGCCCCGACATCAGAACGCGCGCACCACCGCCGAGTGTGCCCAGCACATTTGCCGCGGGAACCTCGCAGTCCTCGAAGATCAATTCGCAGGTGTTGGAGCCGCGCATGCCAAGCTTGTCGAGCTTCGGGCCAGTTGAAAAGCCCTTGAAGCCTTTCTCGACGAGGAAAGCCGTGATGCCACGCGGACCCGCATCAGGGTCTGTCTTCGCGTAAACCACCAGGACATCGGCATCCGGGCCGTTGGTGATCCACATCTTGTTGCCGTTGAGGAGGTAGCTGTCGCCTCGCTTCTTCGCCCGAAGCTTCATCGAAACGACGTCGGATCCGGCGCCCGGCTCGGACATGGCGAGTGCGCCAACATGTTCGCCGGAGATGAGCTTCGGCAAATAACGCGACTTCTGCTCGTCCGTTCCATTGCGGCTGATCTGATTGACGCAAAGGTTGGAATGGGCGCCATAGCTGAGGCCGACGGAGGCGGAAGCGCGGCTGATTTCCTCCATCGCGACGCAATGGGCCAAGTATCCCAAGCCGGCGCCGCCATAGGCCTCCTCGGCCGTGATCCCGAGCAGTCCCATCTCACCCATCTCGCGCCAGAGTGGCGTTGGAAAACTGTTGCTGCTGTCCGTCTCGGCAGCGAGCGGTGCAATGCGCTCCGTCGCGAAACGTCGAACGCTGTCGCGGAGCGCCTCGATCTCGTCCGCCAGACCAAATCTCAAACCACCGGAATACATGCCTTCCCTCCCAAGTCCGGCGCGCGACTACAACAGCGTCCGGTATGCGTGTGCCGTCATTCTCCCGTCATTGTTCTTCACGCGCGTATCTTGTCGGCAGCTCCTCCACTGCCGGTCGGCCTGATAAATCTCGTTGAAGAACGCGAAAATGGCAAGCATTTCCGGTCGGCCAGACGTTTCTGACCGCCAGATTGCCCCAGCGACTATTCGATCGATCTTCCGCCGGCATCCGCCCTTCCTCCCGAGATAGGCGACGCACGGGATCTTTAGAGATCCGCGTGAGAATAAAGGGATGCTAGCACCGGGCGCGCGGAATTTCTGAACCAAGACGGTTCATCCTGCGCAAAATATGGAAAGAATTCGCCGCCGGGACGACGCGTTCAACCGCTCAGGGCCGTCCGACAAAATCGACGGCCCAAGTGGCGATATGAGCCACCTATGACGCTAGCGCTTTATGGCGCGGCCACTGCGGCTTTCGGCGATTGCCCGCACTTGATGACGGCGAACCAGCTCGGCCTGTACCTCGGCCTGAAACGTCATGACCTGTTCGCGGACCTTAGCTTCGGAGCAGCCAAGCGACGTCAGCTCATCAGCCAGCCGGCGGCATTCTGTCTTCCAGAAGCGTACTGCATCCTCGCCGTGGCGACGGTCCAGTTCGGTCGCGCACCGTTCAATGTCTCCGGCGCGTGAAGCGACCGGGAAAAGTACGATCTCGCTTGTCGTCATTGCTTGCAGATTCTTGTTTGACTGTACTGACATCGACTCATTCCGTTGCGTCCGACTCATTCCTAGCTGACCATGGTTAACGCTTTCCTCTTCGCCCCCCACAAACGCGGCGTTCAATTCATCGCGGCGGTCAAAACGGGCATCGACACGGTCTCCGCCACAAGCAGGACTTCCGAACCATCGGAAATGCCGCTAGGCTTCTGCAGGCTGCTTTATTGATGCAGCGAGGGGGCTGAAATCAGTGAGACGTGTAGTTGCGAAGCCTGTTGCGGCGGCAATCGTGGTGTTCGCGCGCGCCATTACCGCGGTTCGCGCTATCTGGCCGAATGACGGCATTCCCCAGGGCCAGTGTGTTTACTTCGCCAATCACTCCAGCCATGGCGATTTCATCCTGGTCTGGGCCGTCCTTCCGCCGAGCTTGAGACGGCAGACACGCCCCGTCGCTGGCGCGGAATATTGGCTGAAGTCATCGATCAACCGCTTCATCGGCTGCAACGTCTTCGACGCAGTTCTTATCGAGCGGGACCGCGACAAGCGCACACGCGATCCGATTGAAGTCATGGCCGAAGTGCTCGATTCCGGAGCGTCGCTGATCCTCTTTCCCGAAGGAACGCGCAACCAGACGGATGCGCCGCTGCTGCCGTTCAAGAGCGGACTGTTCCATCTCGCCTCGACCCGGCCGGACATTCAGCTTGTGCCGGTATGGATCAACAATCTCAATCGGGTCATGCCAAAAGGCGAGATCGTCCCGATCCCCTTCATCTGCACCGTGACCTTCGGCAACGCCATTCGGATCGACGCCGGCGAGACCAAGGAAACCTTCCTCGACAGGGCGCGGACGGCGCTGCTTGATCTGTCACCAAAACACCTGGGCGGTAAAGAATGAACGCAGCGAACGCCGACCTGTGGACACTCGTCCTTGGCATCTTCACGCTCCTGATTGTTTCGTCGACCATCGGCTACCTGCTGCAGCGGCGACTGCCGGCCGGCCAGTCGAATGCCGCGATCGAGAACCTGAACGCACGCATCAAGGCGTGGTGGATCATGGCCATCCTGATCGGCCTTGCCTTTCTTGCCGGTCGGATCGGCGTGCTGCTGCTGTTTGGCTTCTGCTCTTTCGCAGCACTACGCGAGTTCATTACGCTGACCGACACCAAACGCGCCGATCACTGGGCGCTCGCAGCCGCCTTCTTCGTCGTCCTGCCGCTGCAGTATTGGCTGTTGTGGGAGAGGCAATACGGCATCTTCTCGATCTTCATTCCGGTCTACGCGTTCCTCTTGATGCCGATCATCTCCGTACTGCGCGGCGATACCGAGCGTTTCCTGATACGCATTGCCGAAGTCCAATGGGCGCTGATGATTTGCGTATTCTGCGCCTCCCACGTTCCGGCGCTGCTGACGCTGACGATCCCCGGCTACGAAGGCCGCAACGTTCTGCTGATCGCTTTCCTGGTGATCATCGTGCAGCTCAGCGACGTGCTCCAATATGTCTGGGGCAAGCTGTTCGGTCGAACAAAAATCGCACCAAGCCTGTCGCCTTCAAAGACCGTGGAAGGCTTTGTCGGGGGCGTCTTGAGCGCGACGTTGATCGGTGCCGCCCTATGGTGGATCACACCTTTCACGCCGCTCCAGGCCGGGGTCATGGCTTTCGCTATCACCATGATGGGCTTTTTCGGCGGCCTCGTCATGTCGGCGATCAAGCGAGATCGCGGCGTCAAGGACTGGGGTCACCTGATCGAAGGCCACGGCGGACTGATTGATCGGCTCGATTCCGTCGTCTTTTCCGCGCCGATCTTCTTTCACATTGTCCGCTACTGGTGGTCGATCACATGATGACGCCGGTCCGTCGGCTGGCCCAGAGCAGTGCGATGCATGTGCTTTTCGCATTTGTAGCTATGGGCGGCTGGGCGGTCTTCGCCAACAGCAGCCACCTGCTGCAGCGAGCCCTATTTGCCGGCCTTGTGCAGGGCGCACTCTCGGCCGGCCTCACCTTCTTTCTCAAGACGGTTATCGAGCGGCTCGCAAAACAGTTCAAAGGGCGCGCCGGTCTCTGGGCACCGCCGCTGATCGCATGTCTGGCATCGACTGCCGTGCTGATCTCGATCCATGCGTTGAGCGGCACCCCGGAAATCCTGAAAACCATAGCGGTGCCGCTAACCGTCTCGACGACCTACGCGGCAGTCTACAATTACTTTGTCTACCAACAGAGGATCGTGGCATGACGGAAACGGGCGATCGCCGGCCGCTGGCAAGCAGAGACACGCAATGGGCAAAGCGCATTGCGAAATGGCTGGCGACACGGTCGGTCACGCCGAACCAAATCTCTCAGGCAAGCATGATCGCCGCGGCATTGGCCGGCGGCGCGTTCTTCCTTGCGGGACGGGACGACGGGTGGACAAGACCGCTCCTCTTCGTTCTCGCGGCCGCGTTCTGCCAATTGCGGCTGTTGTGCAATCTCTTCGACGGTATGGTTGCCGTTGAGGGCGGCAAGGGCGCAGCGGACGGCCCCTTCTGGAACGAATTCCCCGACCGCGTCGCCGACATCCTGATCCTGGCCGGTGTTGGGTATGGCATCGGATCGCCCGGCCTTGGCTGGGCGGCGGCATCGTTTGCCGTATTGACGGCCTATGTTCGCGAGCTCGGTCGAGCAACCGGGACACCGAGCGACTTCTCCGGCCCGATGGCAAAACAACACCGAATGGCGACAATCACGGCTGCGGCAATCCTCTCGATCCTCGAACCGCTTTGGAGCGGGCACAATCAGGTTCTACTCGCTGCCCTCTGGCTGATTACGATCGGTGCTGCCTTCACGGCGCTGCGACGGGGCAGAAACGTCGTTCGGAATCTGAAAGGTGGCCACGAGGGCAATTGACGCGCTTCACTCAATCCTCGTCAGGCGTACCGAAAAGCTCGAAAGTGCGCTTTGCAGTCGAGCGCACCAGCAATACAACAACCGCGCCGCTTCTTCTTTTCCCCGAAGCGGCCTTGGACTAGCCTCGCTTCGGCGAGGCATTTTTCTTCCATCGGCATTTATAAGATTTTTATATCCGCGGCCCGCCGCCGATCTCGAACGCTTATGCGGTTCGACCGCATATTAATGTCCGAGAGATCCAAGGATCATCTCCAGCCAGAAAGCATAAAAGGTGCCATCCTGAGGATGGCGCCCTTTGTCTTGTCTGACTCCAGAAGAACAACAGGAGTCACGATCGATGATGGACATAGTTCTACTCGCCACAGCAATCGTATTTTTCGCCCTCTGCTTTGCTTACACCAAAGCCTGCGACCGACTTTAACCGGAGAAGCGCCATGACACTCGACTATATTCTCAGTGGTGCCGTCACCGTGTTCCTCACGGTTTACCTCACCTACGCTCTCATTCGCCCCGAACGCTTCTAGCATCGCGCCTCCTCCCAAGGCGCGACCGGCGAAACAAATCGGGTATTGAAAGTTTCCTCCCATGACCCTCAACGGATGGCTTCAGATCCTACTTTACTGCGGGATCATCATTGTGCTCGTCAAACCGCTCGGCGGTTACATGACACGCGTCTTCAATGGCGAACGCACGTTTCTCTCACCCGTCCTCGTTCCGATTGAACGGGGACTTTATGCGCTTGCAGGCACCAGCGAACGCGACGAACAGCACTGGACTTCATACGCGTTCGCCATGCTGATGTTCAACCTGCTCGGCTTCATCGTCCTCTACGCGTTGCTGCGTATGCAGGACATCTTGCCCCTGAACCCGGCCGGAATGGCTGCGGTTGGCCCCGAACTCTCTTTCAACACCGCCACAAGCTTCGTCGCCAACACCAACTGGCAGAACTACGGCGGCGAAAGCACGATGTCCTATCTCACGCAGATGGCTGGCCTCACCGTGCAGAACTTCGTATCTGGCGCGACCGGCATGGCAATCGCCATCGGCCTGATCCGCGCCTTTTCGCGCGCATCCGGTAAGGCGGTCGGCAATTTCTGGGTCGATATGACCCGTGCGACGCTCTACATTCTCCTGCCGATCTGCATCGTGCTGACGCTGGTCTATGTCTACCTCGGCGTGCCGCAGACGCTCGGCCCTTATGTCGACGCGACGACGCTCGAAGGCGCCAAGCAGACGATTGCTCTTGGACCGGTGGCCTCGCAGCTTGCCATCAAGATGCTCGGAACCAACGGCGGCGGCTTCTTCAACGCCAACTCCGCGCACCCCTTCGAAAACCCCGACGCGATTTCCAACCTCCTCCAGATGGTCTCGATCTTCGCAATCGGTGCTGCCTTCACCAATGTCTTTGGACGCATGGTGGGCAACCAGCGCCAGGGCTGGGCAATCCTCGCCACCATGGGCGTACTCTTCATTGTCGGCGTCGGCGTCACCTACTGGGCGGAAGCCGCAGGCAATCCGCTGATGCACGCCTTCGGCCTGCAGGGCGGCAACATGGAAGGCAAGGAAGTGCGCTTCGGCGTCACGTTGTCCTCACTCTTTGCGGTCATAACAACCGCTGCCTCCTGCGGTGCGGTTAACGCAATGCATGGCAGCTTCACGGCACTCGGCGGCTTGATCCCTCTCATCAACATGCAGCTTGGCGAAGTCATCGTCGGCGGTGTTGGCGCGGGCTTCTACGGCATCATGCTTTTCGTGATCATCGCAATCTTTGTCGCAGGGTTGATGGTCGGCCGCACGCCTGAGTACCTTGGCAAGAAGATCGAAGCCAAGGAGATGAAGATGGCCGTGCTTGCCATTCTTTGCCTGCCGCTTGCGATGCTCGTGTTTACTGCGATCGCCAGCGTGCTGCCCTCCGCCGTCGCCTCGATCGGCACGGCAGGACCACATGGCTTCTCCGAGATCCTTTATGCCTACACGTCCGCTGCGGCGAACAACGGCTCGGCTTTCGGTGGCCTGACCGGCAACACACCCTGGTACAACATCACGCTCGGCCTCGGCATGCTGATGGGACGCTTTCTGGTGATCGTCCCGGCGCTCGCAATCGCAGGCTCCCTAGTCGCCAAGAAGACCGTCCCCGCCTCGGCAGGCACGTTCCCGACCGATGGCCTGCTCTTCGTAGGCCTCCTGACGGGCACGATCCTGATTGTCGGCGGACTGACCTTCTTCCCGGCCCTGGCGCTTGGCCCGGTCGTCGAGCACCTGGTCACGATCGCCGGCCAGACCTTTTGAGGTGAAGCAATGATCCTTCGTCACAAGCTTCGCAAATCCTTCAACGCACGTCCCGGTTCGCCGGGACGTGATAGCCAGCGGATGACCCGCGCCTCCGACATCATTCTAGTGATGCTCGCCGGCCTCCTCGTCATCGCCGCGGTACTTCGGATCCTACACGGCTGATCGCAACACGGTCGCCTTACTCTTTTCAAGCTGGAGTCTCTTATGAGCCAGGCAAAATCAGCGAGCATCATGGATTCTCGCATTCTCATTCCGGCCGTGGGCGCCGCCTTCAAGAAGCTGAACCCGCGCACCCTTGCCAAGAACCCCGTCATGTTCGTCGTAGCAACGGTTTCGGCGCTGACCACGATCCTGTTCGTCCGTGATCTCGTCACGGGCGGCGGAAATCTTGGCTTTTCCTTCCAGATCAACCTTTGGCTCTGGTTCACCGTGCTTTTTGCCAACTTCGCCGAAGCCGTTGCCGAAGGCCGCGGCAAGGCGCAGGCGGACTCGCTACGCAAGGCTCGCACCGAAACCCAGGCAAAACTGCTGACGGCCAACAACGGCACCGGCTACCGCCTCGTTCCGGGCACGAGCCTGAAGGTCGGCGATCTTGTCCTCGTCGAGGCTGGCGACATCATTCCCTCGGACGGTGAAGTCATCGAGGGCGTCGCATCTGTCAACGAGGCCGCGATAACAGGCGAGTCCGCCCCTGTCATCCGCGAGTCCGGCGGCGACCGTTCGGCCGTTACCGGCGGTACGCAGGTTTTGTCCGATTGGATTCGCGTTCGTATCAGCGCGGCCGCGGGGCACACCTTCCTCGACCGCATGATCTCGCTCGTCGAAGGTGCCGAACGTCAGAAGACCCCGAACGAGATCGCCCTCAACATCCTGCTTGCCGGCATGACGCTGATCTTCGTTCTGGCCACCGCGACCATCCCCAGCTTTGCAAGCTATGCCGGCGGCTCGATCCCGATCATCATCCTCGTCGCGCTCTTCGTGACGCTGATTCCGACGACCATCGGCGCGCTTCTCTCGGCGATCGGCATCGCCGGCATGGACCGTCTGGTACGCTTCAACGTGCTGGCCATGTCCGGTCGCGCCGTGGAGGCAGCCGGCGACGTCGACACGCTGCTCCTCGACAAGACCGGCACGATCACGCTTGGCAACCGCCAAGCCACGTCCTTCCGCCCCGTTCACGGCATCTCCGAACAGGACCTTGCCGATGCCGCGCAACTGGCATCGCTCGCCGACGAAACACCGGAAGGCCGCTCGATCGTCGTGCTCGCCAAGGAGAAATACGGCATCCGTGGCCGCGACATGGCCAGCCTGAAGGCCGCCTTCGTGCCCTTCACCGCGCAGACGCGCATGAGCGGCGTGGATGTCGATGGCTCTTCGATCCGTAAGGGGGCCGTCGATGCCGTACTCGCCTATGTTGGCGCCGCATCGGCACCGGCTTCAGGCAACGCAGCGATCGCCATCCGCACCAACACCGAGACCGTGCGGGAACTGCAGGCAATTGCCGACGAAATCGCCAAGGCAGGCGGCACGCCGCTGGCAGTCGCCCGTGACGGCAAGCTGCTCGGCATCATCCAGCTCAAGGACATCGTCAAGGGCGGTATCCGCGAGCGCTTCGCCGAACTGCGCCGGATGGGTATCCGCACGGTCATGATAACAGGCGATAACCCGATGACGGCAGCAGCAATCGCCGCCGAAGCCGGCGTGGACGATTTCCTGGCGCAGGCGACACCGGAGAACAAGCTCTCGCTGATCCGCGAGGAGCAGGCCAAAGGCAAGCTCGTCGCCATGTGCGGCGACGGCACGAACGACGCCCCTGCCCTCGCCCAGGCCGACGTCGGCGTGGCCATGAACACCGGCACGGTCGCCGCCCGCGAAGCCGGCAACATGGTCGACCTCGACAGCGATCCGACGAAACTCATCGAGATCGTCGAGATCGGCAAGCAGCTGCTGATGACCCGCGGCGCGCTGACGACCTTCTCGATCGCCAATGACATCGCCAAGTACTTCGCCATCATCCCGGCAATGTTCCTGGCCTTCTATCCGCAACTCGGCGTCCTCAACGTCATGGGGCTAGCGACCCCGCAGAGCGCGATCCTGTCGGCCATCATCTTCAACGCATTGATCATCGTGGCGCTGATCCCGCTCTCGCTCAAAGGCGTCAAATACCGCGCAATCGGCGCCGGCGCGCTCTTGTCCCGCAATCTGCTGATCTACGGTGTCGGCGGCATCATCGTCCCGTTCATCGGCATCAAGGCGATCGACATGGTCATCACGGCCATCGGTCTCGCCTAAGGAGTTGACATCATGTTGAAAGAACTTCGTCCGGCAATCGTTATGATCGTTGCCACCACCGCCATCACCGGGCTGCTCTATCCGCTCGCAATGACGGGCGCTGCACAGGCACTCTTCCCGGCGCAAGCCAATGGCAGCCTGATCGAGAAGGACGGCCACGTGATCGGCTCGACCCTGATCGGCCAGGCCTTCACCGGCGATAAGTACTTCCGCGGCCGTCCCTCGGCAGCAGGCGACGGCTACAATGCCGCCAGCTCCAGCGGTTCGAACCTCGGCCCAACCAGCCAGAAGCTCATCGATCGCGTGAAGACTGATTACGAAGCAGCCAAGGCGACCAACCCGAATGTGGAGGTGCCGATCGACCTCGTGACGGCTTCCGGCAGCGGCCTTGATCCGCACATCTCACCCGAAGCCGCCTACTTCCAGATACCGCGCGTCGCCAAGGCGCGCGGCATGGATGAGGCAAAGCTCAAGACGATTGTCGATGCCGCCGTCAATCACCCCGAACTTGGGTTCCTCGGTGAACGCACGGTCAATGTTCTGGCATTGAATCAGTCTCTTGATGCTTCTATCTCTCAGTAAAATTGAAGGCCCCGGGCGCCTGCGCGCACCGGGGCTTGCTCGTCAGAAAGATTGACCCGCATGCCGGAAGACAACCGCGACAAGGTTGGAAGGCCGTCGCCCGACGCGCTGCTAGAGAAAGCGCGCCAGGAGACACGTGGCCGTCTGAAGATCTTCCTGGGCGCCGCGCCCGGCGTCGGCAAGACCTACGAGATGCTGGAATCGGGCCGTGCCAAGATGTCCGATGGCGTTGACGTGGTGATCGGCATCGTCGAGACCCACGGGCGCAAGGAAACGCAAGCGCTCGTCAATGGCTTCGAAGTCATTCCGCGCGTCAAGATCGACTACAAGGGCCGCCCGCTCGAGGAGATGGATATTGACGCTATCCTCGCCCGCCAACCGCGCCTCGTCCTCGTCGACGAACTTGCCCATACGAACGCCGAGGGCAGCCGCCATCCGAAGCGCTATCTCGACGTGAAGGAGCTGCTTGACCGCGGCATAGACGTCTATTCGACATTGAACATCCAGCACGTCGAGAGCCTGAACGATGTCGTTTCGCAGATTACCCGCATCCGAGTGCGAGAGACCGTCCCGGATTCGATCATCGATATGGCCGATGACGTCGAGATCATCGATCTGACGCCGGATGATCTGATCAAGCGGCTGCACGACGGAAAGGTCTATGTTCCGAAGACTGCCGAACGGGCTCTGACCAATTATTTTACGCCCGGAAACCTGACTGCGCTGCGCGAACTGGCATTGCGCAAAACCGCGCAGCGTGTCGACGACCAACTCCTGACCCACATGCAGGCACATGCCATCGCTGGTCCCTGGGCCGCGGGCGAAAGGGTTCTTGTATCGGTTGATCAGCATCCGCGCTCGGCCTCGCTGGTCCGCTATGCCTCGCGAATGGCCTCGCGACTGCGGGCACCGTGGGCGGCCGTCTATGTCGAGACCGGTCGTTCCATCAATCTGACTGAAACCGACCGTGACACAATTGCGGCCACACTTCGATTGGCCGAACAGCTCGGCGGTGAGGCGATCACCATTCCCGGCCGTGAGGTCTCCGAAGAGCTGGTCCGCCACGCCGCTGCCAACAACGTTACCCACATCGTCATCGGCGCCCCCAACAAGCCGACCTGGCGTGACTGGCTTCACCGCTCCATAGCCGACGATCTGATCCGGACGTCAGGCAATATCAGCGTCCATGTGATTTCCGGCAGCGAGACGGTGGGAACATCCGCGCGCGGCGTCGGAGCCGCACCGTCCGTGCCCGACTTCAACATCCGGGCCTATCTCTCCGCGACAGCCTATGTGGTTGTCGCGCTCATCGCCGGCGTGGTGCTCGATCAGGTTCTTGATGTCCGCAACCTTGCCCTCGTGTTCTTGATGGCGGTGCTAACCTCGGCGGTCATCCACGGGCTGCGCCCAGCGCTCTATACCTGCATCATCAGCGCGCTGTCCTTTAACTTCTTCTTCCTGCCGCCCCGCTACACGCTGACGATCAGCGATCCGGAGAGCGTGCTTGCGTTGTTCTTCTTCCTGGGCGTCGCTGTCATCGCGAGCAACCTGACGGCAACGGTCCAACGCCAGGCGGCTGCTGCCCGGCAGCGTGCCAGGACGACGGAAGACCTCTACCTCTTTTCCAAGAAATTGGCCGGCACCGGCACGCTCGAC
Source organism: Rhizobium sp. RHZ01 (assembly GCF_014851595.1). Classification (NCBI taxonomy): domain Bacteria; kingdom Pseudomonadati; phylum Pseudomonadota; class Alphaproteobacteria; order Hyphomicrobiales; family Rhizobiaceae; genus Rhizobium; species Rhizobium sp. RHZ01. The sequence goes on along the minus strand of NZ_JACUZZ010000014.1, from coordinate 30,292 downwards.
GACGTTCTCTGGGCCACCGCCTTTCAGCTGGCATCGATGCTCAAGGTCCGCGTCGTCCTTCTGCTGCCGGAAGAAGGCACCATCGCCGTCAAGGCCGGTTATCCGCCGGATGACACCCTCGATGAGGCAGATATTGCCGCCGCCCGCTGGGCGTGGGAGCACAATCACGCCGCAGGCCGTGGCGCCGATACCCTGCCTGGCGCCAAACGCCTCTACGTGCCGCTGCGAACCGGACGTGCCGCCGTTGGTGTGATCGGCTTGGACAATGACCGACGCGACGGCCCTCTGCTGACGCCCGAACAGCAACGCCTTCTCGACGCCTTGGCGGATCAGGCGGCGCTTGCGATAGAGCGCATTCAACTAGTAGCGGATGTTGACCGCGCCAAGCTGGCTGCCGAAGCCGATCGTCTGCGCTCTGCCCTCCTGACCTCGATCTCGCATGACCTGAAGACGCCGCTCGCGGCCATCCTTGGCGCTGCAGGCACTCTGCGGGACTACCGCGATTCCATGTCGGTTGAAGATCGTCTGGATCTGTTGTCGACCGTCGTCGACGAGTCGGAACGGCTCAACCGCTTTATTGCCAACCTGCTCGACATGACGAAGATCGAGTCCGGTGCGATGGAGCCGAACTATGCGCTTCACTACCCGGGCGACATTGCCGGAAGCGCGCTGCGCCGCGCCGAGAAAATTCTTGCGCACCACAAGACCGTCATGACGATTCCTGCAGACCTGCCGATGATCCGCGTCGATCCGGTATTGTTCGAACAGGTGCTTTTCAATTTACTCGACAATGCTGCCAAGTATGCGCCGCAGGGGTCGTCAATCCGTATCGATGGGCGGGCGGACGAATACAATGTTGTGGTTGAGGTTTCAGACGAGGGACCCGGCATTCCGCCGGCGGATGTGGACCGCGTCTTCGACACATTCTATCGAGTAAGCAAAGGGGACCAGGTTCGCGCCGGGACGGGCCTCGGCCTGTCCATCTGTCGCGGTTTTGTCGAGGCGATGGGCGGTGCGATCACTGCCCGAAATCGCTCCGATCGTTCGGGTGCTGTCTTCACCATCCGTCTTCCGAAGCCAAACGAGATTCCTAAATTGGATGAGCTAAAATGACCGGTTCAGCCGTAAAAATCCTCGTCGTTGACGACGAGCCCCCGATCCGCAAGCTGCTTCGCGTTGGTCTCACGGCGCAAGGCTACGAGGTGCACGAAGCGCCAAACGGCGTGGCGGCGCTGCAGGCAGCGAAGGATGATCCGCCGGATCTGATCGTGCTCGACCTTGGCCTGCCGGACAAGTCGGGCCATGAACTGCTGCAGGAATGGAGAGACGCAGGCCTTGCCTTGCCGATCGTGATCCTTTCCAGCCGGACCGATGAAACCGGAATCGTCAAGGCACTGGAAGCGGGCGCCGATGACTATCTGACGAAACCGTTCGGCATGAACGAGCTCGGTGCCCGGCTTCGTGTCGCCTTGCGTCATCGCTTGCAGCAGCAGGGTGAACGAGCGATCTTTCAGGCTGGCGGCCTGTCGATCGACCTCGTCAAGCGCATTGTCAAGATCGACGGCAGGGAAATCAAGCTCTCGCCGAAGGAATACGACATTCTGCGGGTCCTCGCCCAGCATGCGGGAAAGGTCCTCACCCACCAGTTTCTGTTGAAGCAGATCTGGGGGCCCGCTGCCGACGTACAATACCTGCGTGTCTACGTGCGACAGCTGCGCCAAAAGATCGAGCAGAGCCCGGACCAGCCCCAATACATCACGACTGAAACCGGCGTCGGATACAGGCTCAAAGAAGCAGATCCGCCAGCAGCCTAAATCGGCCTATCGGTAAGCGCGCTCCGACAGTGCGCGCATGCCCAATCCGACCATTACTTCATGAGCGATGCGGCGGCGCATCGGATTGTGCAACCGGATCGCCGTCGAGCCGAGGAAATCCGTCTCTATGTGATCGAACGCCTTCAGCTCCGGTGAAGTCATGATCGAACGCGAATAGAATGCGTGGAAAGCGTTGCGGCAGACATAGGTCTTGTATTTCGTCAGGCAGAAAACCGAGAAGCGGCCGGCCTCTTCACGCAGGAAATCGGTCACCCCGACCGTGACCTCCGGCCAGGCGGGATTGAAGGTATCGTCGAAGACGATAATCCCATGCTCCGCAAGCGACCCGGCAGCAAGACGACTGTCGGCCGCGACGTGGTGCAGCATGTGGCCGCCGTCGATACTGAAAAAGCGGACCTTGCCGGCCCTTTCAATAATGTCCTCCGGCCTGAGCAGCGTGCTGTCGCTCTTGACGACGCGCTCTGCATCCACGGAAAGGCCCAGTTGGCGGCCACCCGCCACGAAACGGTCATATTGCGTCGCGCCGTGCTCGGGTTTCAGGATATCGAAGGGATCGATCGCCACGATCTTCTCGGCCTCTCCGCAGATCTTTCGCATCAGGAAGTAGGATCGGCCGTAGTAAACGCCGATCTCGGCCAAGCCACCTTGCAAGGATGCTGATTGCTGTGCCCGCAGAACAGCAAGAAATACCAGCGCGTCAGGCGGATCAATGTATCCCTCAATCGCCTGAAGATCATGGAAGATGAATTTTCTTATCGATGAATTCATTGAACTGTGCTTCCAGATTCATCAACAGAGGCACCGAAGAAGACAATTTCTCGCAGAAATCACGAAGAGAAGTCAATTCTATTTAAAATCACGCGAAAGCAGTATTTATAGATACGCTTGGTTGCAGGAATGATCAAAAGGAGTCTGCTGTTCTATTTAAAAATATTGTCGTGTCGAGCATTGCCGAACAGTCGATCGCGCCTGAAAAGCTTTGCGCGATCAATTTGCTAATGCCATCGTCGACAAAACGAGGCCAGCGTCCCTCCCCCGTTCGTTTCTTTCTTTTTCTTGCCATCGACCTGCCTTAAGTCTTCTCTTCATCCGAAACGAGAATTGAAGGTGGTGCATGGCAGGTGAAACGGTTCTGGTCGTTGGCGGCGCTGGGTATATTGGCTCGCACACGTGTCTCGATCTTGCGAACAAGGGCTTCAAACCGGTCGTTTTCGACAATTTCTCAAACGGTCACCGCGAGTTCGTAAAGTGGGGACCCGCGGAAGAAGGGGATATCAGGGATCGGGCGCGCCTTGACGAGGTCCTGGCAACACACAAGCCAGCCGCCATCCTGCACTTTGCCGCGCTCATCGAAGTCGGCGAATCGGTCAAGGATCCGGTTGCCTTCTACGAGAACAACGTCATCGGCACACTGACACTCCTAGCAGCTGCCCAGACGGCTGGCGTCAAGGCATTCGTCTTCTCGTCGACCTGCGCGACTTATGGCTTGCCGCAGAGCGTGCCGCTCGACGAGACGCATCGCCAGGTGCCGATCAATCCGTACGGTCGCACGAAGTACATCGTCGAGCAGGCGCTTTCCGACTACGACAAGTACACGGGCTTTCGATCGGTCGTGCTTCGCTATTTCAACGCTGCCGGGGCCGATTTCGAAGGCAGGATCGGCGAGTGGCACCAGCCGGAAACGCACGCCATACCGTTGGCGATCGACGCCGCCCTTGGCCGCCGCGAAGGCTTCAGGGTGTTCGGAACCGACTACGAGACGCGCGACGGCACCTGCGTCCGCGACTACATCCACGTCCTCGACCTCGCCGATGCCCATGTCCGTGCCGTCGAGCATCTGTTGCGCGGCGGCGAGTCGGTTGCTCTCAACCTCGGCACCGGCACCGGGACGACCGTGAAGGAGTTGCTCGACACCATCGAGCGCGTCTCCGAGCGGCCGTTTCCTGTGGAATATGTCGGCCGCCGCGAGGGCGACTCGCACACGCTGGTTGCCAACAACGACAAGGCGCGGGAGATTCTCGGCTGGACGCCGCAGTATGATTTGTCTCAAATCATCCGCTCGGCGTGGAACTGGCACGCAAAATCAAACCAGCACTGAATGCATCCATGACCGGTCGACCGAACATTCTCCTGATCACCGCGGACCAGTGGCGTGGCGATTGTCTGTCAGCGACCGGGCATGCCTGCCTCAGGACGCCGAACGTAGATGCGCTGGCGGCAGAAGGCGTGTTGTTTGCGCGCCACTACGCCGGCGCGGCTCCATGTTCGCCGGCACGAGCCACGCTCTACACTGGCCTCTATCAGATGAACCACCGGGTTTGCCGGAACGGCTCACCCCTCGATGCCCGATTTGACAATCTGGCGTTGGCGGCGCGGCGGGCGGGCTATGATCCGACGCTGTTCGGTTACACGGACACCGCACCCGACCCCCGCGGCCTGGATCAAAACGACCCGCATCTGACGACCTATGAGGGATTGTTGCCCGGTTTCACGGCCCGGCAACTCCTTCCCGAACATGAAAAGCAATGGCTCTCCTGGTTGCGCTCGCGGGGGCACGCTGAAGCGCATACCCGCGACATCCACATTCCTGTTGGCGCGCGGCGCGGCGAGATCTCGAACGCGGCAACAGCCTATTCGAAGGACGAGACGCAGACGGCGTTTCTCGCAGGAGAGTTTATCCGCTGGCTGGGCGAGCAAGATGCGCCGTGGTTCGCGCATGTTTCGTTCCTGCGTCCCCATCCGCCATTTTCGGCCCCGCCTCGATACAACGACCTGTTCAGCCCGGAGGACGGTCCGCATTTCGCCCGGGCGAAAAACCATGAAATAGAACAGAGCGCACATCCTTACCTGTCCTATGCCATGCCGAGGGCAAAGAAGGGTAACTTCATCTACGGCGCAGCGGGTCGCGTCAACGACTGGGAAGACAGCGACTTCGGCGCGATCCGCGCCATCTATTATGGCATGATTGCCGAGGTCGACGCGCAGCTCGGGCAAGTTTGGAGCGCATTGAAGGAAGCCAGGGCCTGGGATAACACGCTGATCATCTTCACCTCCGACCACGCCGAGATGGCGGGCGATCACTGGACGCTCGGCAAGGGCGGCTTCTTCGACGGCAGCTATCATATCCCGCTTGTCATCCGCGACCCGCAGGCCGCCACGCGGGGCAGCGTTGTCGAGCGGTTCACGTCCGCGGCAGACATCTTCCCGACATTGTGCGACCGCCTGAATATCGAGCCGGAGAATGGTGTGGACGGACAATCGCTCCTGCCGCTCATGCGGCGCGAGCCCGGAAATTGGCGCGAAGCAGCCTTCTGGGAATTTGACTTCCGCGATATCGCCACTCAGGAGCCGGAAACTCATTTCGGATTGCGGTCGAACGAATGCAATCTTGCCGTCATCAGGGATGAGCGCTTCAAATACGTGCATTTCACAGCATTGTCACCGCTGCTGTTCGATCTGCAGGCTGATCCGATGGAATTGAACAACCTCGCGTCAGACGAAGCCTATCTGCCGGTGCGGCTTGCCTATGCCGAGAAACTTCTCTCGCTGCGTGCCCGCCATCTGGATCAGACGCTAGCCTTCACCGAACTTACCGAGAAAGGGCCGGTGAAGCACCGGCCCTGAGCTTCGTCACGCGAAGCGACCGAGATAGTCCATCTTGCCGACCGGAACGCCCTGGTTGCGCAGGATCGCGTGAGCCGTCGCAATATGGAAGAAGAAGTTCGGCAGTGCGAAGGTCATGACATACTCGTCGCCGCGGAACGTGATCTTGTTGCCCCCTGGAGACAGAGTGATTTCGCGCGTTTCCGTTCCCTCGAGTGCAGCCGGCGTAACGGCCGCAAGGTAGGCTTCTGTCTTGGCAACACGCGCACGCAACTCGGCGATCGTCGCTTCGTTATCCTCGAATTTCGGCGCCTCGCTGGCGGTCAGTCGCGCAATCGCCAACTTGGCGCTGTCGGTCGCGCGCTGATACTGGCCTGCAAACGGCAGCATGTCCGAAGATAGCCGCGCCGCAACGAGATCCGCGCCATCGACGCCTTTTTCTTTGGCGAAGGCCTCGGCTTTGTCGAGATAGGTCTTCAACGTCTCAAGGCCACGTTGGAAGACCGGAACGGTTGATCGATACATCGAGATCGGCATCAGTTTCTCCTTGGAAGGGCAGCGAAACGGCTGCCGCTGGCGCGGCCAATATAGTCATCGACATCGCGCTTTTCAGTGCCTGGCAGCCGTTTTGGCGAGATTTTCGCCAAGCGCCGGCGGCCTCATCCTTCAATTGGACTTGACGCCTCCCATAGAAAATGGAATGAATATTCCGTGATACAAATTTCACGGTTCGTTTGTTCCGTTTCTTGACGGATGGCCAACGGGAGATGGCACGCAGCGAACAAGATACTGGCTTTTGGGCATGGCCCGAAGCTCCGGCGTGAGGAGGGTGCAGCCGGACACCGCTTTGTGGAGGAAAACAAAATGAAGAAATTTATCATGGGTACTGCCCTGGCGCTCGTCCTGTCGACGGCCGCTCACGCTGAAACCGTTGGCGTCTCGATGGCGCTGTTTGACGACAACTTCCTGACCGTCCTGCGCAACGGGATGCAGGACTATTCCAAGACCCTGAAGGGCGTGACGCTGCAGGTTGAAGACGCCCAGAACGACGTCGCGAAGCAGCAGAGCCAGATCCAGAACTTCATCGCATCCAAGGTTGACGCGATCATCGTCAATCCGGTCGACACCGACGCTACCGCCGCCATGTCGAAAATCGCGGCTGATGCCGGCATTCCGCTCGTTTACGTCAACCGCGAACCGGTCAACGTCGACAGCCTTCCGGATAAACAGGCCTTCGTCGCTTCGAACGAGCAGGAATCCGGTACGCTTGAAGCCAAGGAAGTTTGCCGCCTGTTGGGAGGCAAGGGTAAGGCCGTTGTCATGATGGGCGAACTCTCCAACCAGGCTGCACGCATGCGCACCAAGGACGTCCATGACGTCATTGCGACGGACGAATGCAAGGGCATCCAGATCATCGAAGAGCAGACGGCCAACTGGTCCCGTACTCAGGGGTCCGACCTTCTGACCAACTGGCTCTCCAGCGGTCTCGAGTTCGATGCCGTCATTTCGAACAACGACGAAATGGCGATCGGCGCCATTCAGGCGCTCAAGGCGGCCGGCAAGGACCTCAGCAAGATCGTGATCGGCGGCGTTGACGCTACGCAGGACGCACTCGCCGCGATGCAGGCCGGTGATCTCGATGTGACGGTCTTCCAGGATGCCGCAGGGCAGGGCAAGGGCGCGCTTGATGCGGCCCTGAAGCTCGCGAAGGGCGAAAAGATAGAGAAGAAGGTTTACATTCCTTTCCAGCTCGTCACGCCTGAGAACGTCAAGGACTTCGTCGCGAAGAACTAACGTTCGGAGAAATCGGGATGCGGGACAGGGTTCCGCATTCCTTCCCTCAGTCCGTGTCCGGGAGGAGATGAGATGGTTGTCAGCCCGTCTACAATGGCTGCAGTGCGCCAGAGCGGCGCTGTTCCGAATGCGGAATACCTGTTGAGCGCCGAAGGTGTCCGGAAGGAGTTCCCGGGCGTTGTCGCACTTGATGATGTTCAGTTCCGGCTGAGGCGCGGCACCGTGCATGCCTTGATGGGCGAAAACGGCGCCGGCAAGTCGACGCTGATGAAAATCCTCGCCGGCATCTATATTCCCGACAAGGGCGAAGTACGCCTCAAGGGCGTTGAGATCCAGCTCAAATCGCCGCTCGACGCCTTGGAAAATGGCATTGCGATGATTCATCAGGAGCTGAACCTGATGCCCTATATGACCGTCGCCGAGAACATTTGGATCCGTCGCGAGCCGACGAACAAGTTTGGCTTTGTCGACCACGCAGCCATGTTCCGCCAGACCGACGAGCTGTTTCGCCGGCTGAACATCGACATCGACCCGGAGATCCAGGTCCGCGAACTTTCCGTCGCCAGCCGGCAGATGGTCGAGATCGCCAAGGCTGTCTCCTACAATTCCGACGTCCTGATCATGGACGAGCCAACCTCGGCGCTGACCGAGCGCGAGGTCGAACACCTCTTTCGGATCATTCGCGACCTCAGAGCTCAAGGCATCGGTATCGTCTACATCACGCACAAGATGAACGAGCTGTTCGAGATTGCCGACGAGTTCTCGGTGTTCCGCGATGGCCGCTATATCGGCACTCATGCCTCAACAGATGTCACCCGCGATGACATCATCCGCATGATGGTCGGCCGCGAGATCACCCAGATGTTCCCCAAAGAGGACGTGCCGATCGGCGACGTCGTCCTCTCGGTCAAGAACCTGTCGCTCAACGACGTCTTCCGTGACGTTTCCTTTGACGTGCGATCGGGCGAAATCCTCGGCGTAGCCGGCCTTGTCGGCTCAGGCCGATCAAACGTCGCCGAGACCTTATTCGGCGTGACGCCCGCAACATCGGGCACGATCGAACTCTTCGGCAAGAAGACGACGATCGCCTCGCCGACCGTCGCAATCCGGAATCACATGGCGTTCCTGACCGAGGACCGCAAAGACACGGGCTGTTTGCTGATCCTCAGCGTTCTCGAGAACATGCAGATCGCCGTTCTCCAGGACAGGTTCGTCAAGGGGGGCTTTGTGCAGGAAAGCTCGATCGAGGCGACCTGCGAGGACATGGCCAAGAAACTCCGAGTGAAGACGCCCAACCTCGATGAGCGCGTGGAAAACCTGTCCGGCGGCAATCAGCAGAAGGTTCTGATCGGTCGCTGGCTGCTGACCAATCCGAAAATCCTCATTCTCGACGAGCCGACCCGTGGCATCGACGTCGGCGCCAAGGCTGAAATCCATCGCCTGGTGACAGAGATGGCGAAAAACGGAGTGGCGGTGCTCATGATCTCGTCGGAGATGCCCGAAGTACTGGGCATGAGCGACCGCATCATGGTGATGCACGAGGGTCGGGTGACCGGTTTTCTCAATCGCGACGAAGCAACGCAGATCAAGGTCATGGAGCTTGCCGCGCAGTAACGCGGCGTCCGGCAACCGAAGGGAGGATATCATGAATACCAACGCAGCTGAGGTAGCGGCCCCGCTTGCAACGCGCGCGCGCAGACGGCGTGTCCCGCCCGAGCTCAGCATTTTCCTTGTCCTGGTCGGCATTGCACTTGTCTATGAAATTCTCGGCTGGATCTTCATCGGCCAGAGCTTTCTGTTCAATTCGCAGCGCCTGACGATCATGATCCTTCAGGTCTCCGTCATCGGCATCATCTCGGTGGGTGTGACGCAGGTCATCATTACCGGCGGCATCGACCTCTCATCCGGCTCCGTCGTCGGCATGACGGCGATGATTGCGGCAAGCTTCGCGCAGGCATCGACCTGGCCACGGGCGCTCTATCCTTCGCTGACCGACCTGCCATTCTTCATCCCGATCGGCGTCGGCCTCCTCATCGGCCTTGCGGCCGGCTTTATCAACGGGCAGCTGATTGCAAAGACCAAGATCCCGCCATTCATCGCCACGCTCGGCATGATGGTTTCGGCACGCGGCATTTCGAAGTGGTACACCAAGGGCCAGCCGGTCTCGGGACTCACCGAGCAGTTCAATTTCATCGGCACCGGCATTTGGCCCGTCATCGTCTTTCTGGTCGTGGCGCTAATCTTCCACATTGCGCTTCGCTATACGCGCTACGGCAAGTTCACCTATGCGATCGGTGCCAACGTCCAGGCTGCGCGCGTTTCCGGTATCAATATCGAAGCTCACCTGATCAAGGTTTACGCCATTGCCGGTCTCCTTGCGGGCCTTGCGGGCGTCGTTACGGCAGCCCGCGCCCAGACTGCGCAAGCTGGCATGGGCGTCATGTACGAACTGGACGCCATTGCCGCGGCTGTCATCGGCGGTACGTCTCTGACCGGCGGCGTCGGCCGCATCACCGGCACGGTTATCGGTACGATCATTCTTGGCGTGATGACCTCTGGCTTCACCTTCTTAAGAGTCGACGCCTACTACCAGGAGATCGTCAAAGGCCTGATCATTGTGGCCGCCGTCGTGATCGACGTCTACCGCCAAAAGAAACGCGCCAAGCACTGATAGAAAACCCTTCGGAACGGGAGCCTCGGCTCCCGTTTCTCGTTTCTGCTAACTATTGCTGCGGAACAGCAAAATTTCTGAAAAAAGAGGTGGCGTATTCTGCCAGCTTTTCTATTCTGCGCTCTTCGTATCGCCCGCCCGGGCACACAGGAACGCAGATGCAATTCGTATTCGACGGCCATAACGACGTCCTCCTTCGGCTTTGGACACATGAAAGGGATGGCGGCGATCCAGTCGCTGAATTTTCAAACGGAACAGATTTGGGCCACATAGATGGCCCGCGCGCCAAGGCTGGCGGACTGGCCGGTGGCCTCTGCGCAATCTACGTGCCCTCCGGCGATCTCGTTTTTGCCGATCCCGACAAGAACGGCCACTACGTCACGCCGCTCGCTGCGCCCCTCGAGCCGCTGTCCTCGCTGAACATCGCCGCGGAAATGGCCGCCATCGCGCTTCGCCTGGACCGCGCCGGCGCCTGGCGCCTTTGCCGCACGGTAAAGGATATCCGCAAGGCCATGGCTGACGGGCTCTTCGCGGCCGTGATGCACATGGAAGGCTGCGAGGCCATCGGACCTGACCTGGCGGCGCTCGAAGTATTTTATGCCGCCGGCCTGCGCTCGTTGGGACCGGTATGGAGCCGCCACAATATCTTCGGACACGGCGTGCCCTTCGCCTTCCCTATGTCCCCGGACACCGCGCCCGGTCTTACCGAGGCAGGCTTTGCCCTCGTGCGCGAATGCAACCGCCTAGGCATCCTGATCGATCTGGCGCACATCACCGAGAAGGGCTTCTGGGACGTCGCCAAGACGACCGATCAGCCGCTTGTTGCCAGCCATTCCAACGCTCACGCGTTGACGCCAGTCGCCCGCAACCTCACCGACAAGCAGCTCGACGCCATCAGGGAAAGCCGCGGTCTCGTCGGCGTGAACTATGCGACCGCGATGCTGCGCAGCGACGGTCGCTCCGATGGCGATACGCCGCTGATCGATATGGTTCGCCACATCGACTACCTCGTGGAGCGCGTCGGCATCGACTGTGTGGCGCTCGGTTCGGACTTTGACGGCGCAACGATCCCCGAAGAAATAGGGGACGCCGCAGGGAACCAGAAGCTGATTGCCGCCCTCCAGCGCGTTGGCTATGGTGCGCGAGATCTCGAAAAATTGGCCAGCGGGAACTGGCTGAGGATTCTGGCTTCGGCGTGGGGAGAAGAAAACGCCTGAGCCCGCCTAAAGCTTTGCATTGAAATGGAAAACAGGGGAACCAAAAACCATGATAGTCAGCAAATTCAACCGCACATTCCGTCAACTTTCGGCAGGCGCTGCTCTGTCGATCATGATGGCAGCTGCACCGGCCGCTTTCGCGGAAACGCCGAAGGACACGCTGGTTGAAGGCTTTGCCTTCGACGACATCATCACCATGGATCCGGGCGAGGCGTTCGAACTGTCGACGGCCGAAGTCACGAGCAACACCTACAGCTTGCTCGTCCGTCTTGACATGAACGACACGTCCAAGGTCAAGGGCGACCTCGCCGACAGCTGGACGGTATCGGATGATGGCCTGACCTACACCTTCAAGCTCAAGCCCGGTCTGAAGTTTGCCTCCGGTAACCCGATCACTGCTGACGACGTCGCATGGTCCTTCGAACGCGCCGTGAAGCTCGACAAGAGCCCCGCCTTCATCATCACCCAGTTCGGCATCAATGGCGACAACGTCACCGAAAAGGCGAAGGCGACGGATGAAAACACCTTCGTCTTTACCGTCGACAAGCCCTATGCGCCGAGCTTCGTGCTGAACTGCCTGACGGCAACCGTTGCCTCTGTTGTCGACAAGAAGCTCGTTATGGATCACGTCAAGTCCGTGACGCCGAGCGCCGATTACAAGTATGACAACGACTTCGGCAACGAATGGCTGAAGACCGGTTACGCGGGCTCGGGCGTTTTCAAGCTGCGCGAGTGGCGCGCCAATGAAGTTGTCGTGATGGAGCGCAATGACAACTACTACGGCGACAAGGCGAAGCTCAATCGCGTGATCTATCGCTTCATGAAGGAAAGCTCGGCGCAGCGCCTGGCGCTGGAAGCCGGCGATATCGACACCGCCCGCAACCTGGAGCCCGGCGATCTCGATGCAGTCGCCAAGAACGCCGATCTGACGACCGTCAGCGCCCCGAAGGGTACGGTCTATTACGTTAGCCTGAACTCCAAGAACGAAAACCTGAAGAAGCCGGAAGTCCAGGAAGCCTTCAAGTACCTCGTCGACTATGACGCGATTGGTTCGACGCTGATCAAGGGCATCGGCGAAATCCACCAGACCTTCCTGCCGAAAGGCCAGCTCGGTGCGCTGGATGAGAAACCGTATAAGCTCGATGTGGCCAAGGCCAAGGAACTGCTGGCGAAGGCTGGCCTGAAGGACGGCTTCTCGGTGACGATGGACGTTCGCAATACGCAGCCGGTAACGGGTATTGCCGAATCCATGCAGCAGTCGCTCGCCCAGGCTGGCGTCAAGATGGAAATCATCCCCGGCGACGGCAAGCAGACCCTGACGAAGTTCCGCGCGCGTACACACGACATGTACATTGGCCAGTGGGGCTCGGACTATTTCGATCCGAACTCGAATGCCGATACCTTCACCACGAACCCGGACAACTCGGACGCCGGTACCGTCAAGACGCTCGCATGGCGCAACACCTGGGAAGCGCCCGAACTCGACAAGGAAACGAAGGCTGCACTGCTGGAACGTGACGGCGCGAAGCGCGCGGCCATGTACGAGGACATCCAGAAGAAGTTCCTCGCCAACAGCCCCTTCGTGATCATCTTCCAGCAGATCGAAGTGGCAGGCGCCCGCAAGAGCCTCAAGGACTTCAAACTCGGCCCGAGCTTCGACACCAACTATGTCGGCCCGGTCGGCAAGGAATGATCCGGCAGGATTGATCCGTTGAGCATCGTTGAAACAAAGATGGAGGCACGGCCCAAACGGGGCCGTGCTGTTCCCATTGCCAAGGCGGTCGGGCGATTTCTTGTCGCCGCCGTCACGACTTATCTTGGCCTTCTGGCCGTAACCTTTTTCATCGGCCGCGTCGTACCGATCGATCCCGTCCTTGCCATTCTCGGTGATCGTGCGCCTACGCATGTCGTCGAGCGCGTCCGTCGCGAGCTCGGTTTCGACCTGCCGCTCTACCAGCAGTTCTTTGTTTATCTGAAGAGCATCCTGTCGGGTGACTTCGGGACCTCCGTCCTGACCACCAATCCCGTCATGGTCGACATTAAGCGCGTGTTTCCAGCAACGATCGAGCTCGCGACACTCGGGACCATCATCGGCTCGGTCATCGGCGTGCCGCTCGGCGTGCTGGCTGCCGTTCGGCGGGGCAGCGTCGCCGACCAGGTTGTCCGCGTCATAGGTCTGATCGGTTATTCCGTTCCGATCTTCTGGCTTGCGCTGATCTCGCTCGTGATCTTCTACGCGCAATTGCGATGGGTGGCCTTCCCGGGCCGCATCGATATCGTCTTCGAGTACAGTTTTACGCCGGTAACTGGCTTCTATCTGATCGACAGCGCCATGCAGGGGCAGTGGGACGTCTTCTACGATGTCTTCCGCCACATCATTCTGCCGGCCTCGCTGCTCGGCTACTTTTCGCTTGCCTACATCAGCCGCATGACCCGAAGCTTCATGCTCAATGAGCTCAGCCAGGAATATGTGGTTGCCGCACGCGCCAAGGGGTTGTCGGAGACGAGGGTCATCTGGGGCCATGCACTGCGCAACGCCGCCGTGCCGCTCGTCACCGTCATCGCGCTCTCCTACGCCGGTCTGCTCGAGGGCTCGGTACTGACGGAGACGGTTTTCTCCTGGCCGGGCATCGGGCTCTACATCACCAATTCCCTTCAGAATGCGGACATGAACGCTGTTCTCGGTGGCACCATCGTCATCGGCACGGTTTTCATCGGCATCAACCTTTTGTCCGATCTTCTCTATCGGACGCTCGACCCTAGGACGCGAAGCCGATGACGGTTCCCGCAAATCAATCAGCGCCGATGAGCCGCCGCGAGTGGCTGCTTTCAGATCGGCCGCAGTCGCGCAGACAGGCGCGATTGGGCCGAGCCTACGTGACCTGGCGCCAGTTCACCGCAAATCGCCTAGCCGTCGTCGGTTTGCTGATCATTATCGCCCTCCTGTTCATGGCTGCCTTTGCGAACGTGCTGGCAACCCATTCGCCTATCGTTGGCGACCTGAAGAATGCGCGTCTTCTGCCGCCCGGCTCTGAAGGCTACTGGCTTGGCACGGACGATCAGGGCCGTGATATCTATTCACGCCTTGTCTATGGCACCCGCTTGACGTTGCTGGTCGTCGTTCTCGTTGCTGCCATCTCGGCGCCGATCGGTCTGATCGTCGGGACCGTGTCGGGCTACGCCGGCGGCTGGGTCGACGCGACGCTGATGCGCATCACCGATATCTTCCTGGCTTTCCCCAAGCTGGTTCTGGCCCTCGCCTTCGTTGCAGCGCTCGGACCTGGTATCCAGAACGCGATCATCGCGATTGCGATTACATCTTGGCCGCCCTACGCTCGCATTGCACGCGCGGAAACGCTGACCGTTCGTCGCTCTGACTACATCTCCGCGGTCAAGCTGATGGGTGCATCGCCTCTGCGGATTGTGGTCCGGCATGTGATGCCGCTTTGTCTTTCCTCGCTCATCGTGCGCGTGACGCTCGATATGGCTGGCATCATCCTGACAGCCGCCGGTCTCGGTTTCCTCGGTCTCGGGGCGCAGCCCCCGCTTCCGGAATGGGGCGCAATGATCGCGTCAGGCCGGCGTTTCATCCTCGACCAGTGGTGGGTGGCAGCCATGCCGGGCTTTGCGATTCTCATCGTTAGCCTCGGCTTTAATCTTCTCGGCGACGGCCTGCGCGATGCGCTCGACCCCAAGGAGAGCGGCCAATGACCGATCTCCTCACCGTTCAAAACCTCAAGGTCAGCTATCCCACACGCACGGGCGTCATCGAAGCCGTTCGCGGCGTCTCGTTTACCCTTGGCAAGGAACGCCTCGGCATCGTCGGCGAATCCGGTTCCGGCAAGTCCCAGACGGGGCGCGCCATTATGGGTCTGACGCCGAAGCACGGCATCGTTTCGGCCGACAAACTCGACTTCAACGGCATTGACCTTCTCGCCGCATCCGCCAAGCAGCGCCGGCAATTGCGCGGCAAGCGCATCGCGATGGTCCTGCAGGATCCGAAATATTCACTCGATCCCGTCATGTCGATTGGCCGGCAGATCTGCGAAACGCTGAGGACGCACGAGAAAGTCGGCAAGGCGGAGGCGCGCGACCGCGCTCTCGCGATGTTGGAGGCAGTGCAGATCCGCGATCCGAAGCGAGTGTTCGACCTCTATCCGCACGAGGTCTCGGGCGGCATGGGTCAGCGCGCCATGATCGCCATGATGCTGATCGCCGATCCGGAACTGTTGATTGCCGACGAACCGACCTCCGCACTGGATGTCACGGTTCAGCTCGACGTCCTCAGGATTATGGACCGGCTTGTGTCGGAGCGCGGCATGGGGCTGATCTTCGTGTCTCACGATCTGCGTCTTGTGTCGTCCTTCTGCGACCGAGTCATTGTTATGTATGCCGGCAAGGTCGTCGAGGAACTCAAGGCATCCGATCTCAAGAATGCGCGCCACCCGTACACGCAGGGCCTGTTGAACTGCATGCCCCAA
The DNA here is from genome assembly GCF_014851595.1 of Rhizobium sp. RHZ01. Lineage (NCBI taxonomy): Bacteria > Pseudomonadati > Pseudomonadota > Alphaproteobacteria > Hyphomicrobiales > Rhizobiaceae > Rhizobium > Rhizobium sp. RHZ01. The sequence continues at coordinate 14,691 of NZ_JACUZZ010000014.1, read as the reverse complement.
ATCGGAGAAAGCAGGCATCCCCTGCCGGTTCTGGATCGCAAGCCGGAGTGGGCAGCATGAGCATTGCACTTTCTGTCGACAAGCTGAGCGTGATCTATGATCACTTCCACGCCCTGAAGGACGTCAGCGTCGATATCGAGACCGGCGAGTCATTCGGCCTGGTCGGCGAATCCGGATCCGGAAAATCGACGCTGCTCCGTGCCGTTGCCGGCTTGGCGCCGGTAGCAAGCGGTTCCATCAAGATCCATGACGATCCGCTCGTCGGCACGAAGCGATCGAAGGCCTTTTACAGGCAGGTGCAGATGGTCTTCCAGGATCCATACGGATCCCTGCACCCGCGCCAGACCATCGATCGCCTCCTGCTCGAGCCGCTGGCAATCCATGGCATCAGCGACAGCGACACGCGGATCGCGCGCGCCCTCGACGAGGTCGGACTTGGAAACGGCTTCCGCTTCCGCTACCCGCACCAGCTTTCCGGCGGTCAGCGCCAACGCGTTGCGATCGCCCGTGCGTTGATTGTCGAGCCCTCCATCCTCTTGCTTGACGAGCCGACCTCGGCGCTTGACGCTTCCGTGCAAGCCGAGGTTCTGAACCTCCTCGAACAAGTGCGGCGTGATCGCAATCTGACCTTCGTTATGGTCAGCCATGATCTCGGCGTCGTCACCCATATGTGCGATCGCCTTGCTGTGATGCGAAATGGGACCGTCGTCGAGCGCCTGACCTCGGCCCAGCTGGCGCAGGCGGCCGTGACCGAGGACTACACGCGAAATTTGATGGTTGCCAGCAAGGGCTTCGTCAAAGCCTGAAAGGCAATCCTTTCAACGAATTGATTTTGCTGAGGCTCGCCGGGCCTCAGCGTTAACAATTAGCTAAAACACGACCATTCAACTAGACTATTGACACTCGCCTTACTTCTGTCATGATCCGGTTAACGCCCGTTAATTTTCGTGATCATGGAGATCAGGCATGTTTTTTCTCGGCGGCATGACCATGGGATACCTGCACCCCCCGGCCAAGACCGATAGAGAAGCTGCAACCACGACATCCATTCCCGCGGAGAAGGATCGGCGGCTTTTGGAAACACAGGCGGCAACGGTCAAGCCGCACCAGGGTGCAATAGAGGACCGTTCCTTGCTTTGGGCGTGGCGAACCCTCGTCTGATTACCGGAGGCAGATTTTTTATCGCGCACTGGCAGGACAGAATTTTATCTCTACTTATCAGATAGAGAAAATACGAAAATACGATCTACAAAAAAGAAAAGCGGAGAAAACGGAGGCAGCACATGGCAGATCTGGGTATCTCGCACGCTCATGTAAATCAGTATCGTCCCGCGCAGACCGCGCGACCGGCCACGAGGCGCGGCAAGATTCAGCTTGTTGTTCACGCTACGCTTGTTACGGCGGCATTTGTCTTCGTTGCTGCTCTCGTCTTTGGCATCTTAGGATAAGGCAAGAGCGCTGCGGCTGCTGCGCTGAAGATGCCGCTTCGGGAACCATCCGTTCCCCCGTTCATTCCCTTAGCACACTCGATGTGAGAAGGAGAATGACGATGAAAGGCATTTTACTCTGGTTGATCGGCATCCCAATCCCTGTGATTATTTTGCTCTATCTCTTCCATGCCTTTTAGAGCGGCGTTCTTTTCCCAGATTTTTGTGAAGGCGCGTCCATCTCGGCGCGCCTTTTTCGTTGACGGATCCAGCGGGCCTGAAGTTCCGACGGAACCAATAAGGCGACCTGCCGTTATTTGAGCAGCAAAAACAAAGGAGATCGCCATGCTTTACTATGCACTCGTATTTCTCGTAGTGGCGCTCATTGCCGGCGTATTGGGCTTCGGCGGTATTGCAGGTGCATCCGCATCCATCGCCCAGGTTCTTTTCTTCCTGTTCCTGATCCTGTTCGTTGTCTCGCTGATCATGCGCCTCGTGCGTCGCACCTGAGGACGAGTTGAAAGCCGGCGCTCTTGAGCGCCGGTTTTTTCGTCGGCACGCGAGATTAGCCGAGCGAGCTCCGCATCCTTTGAAACATCTTGACTTGAATTATCGCAATGGTGTCCAACTTTCCCGGAATGGCTTCAGAAGGGTGGAGGGCGCAGCGGAGCCGTTTACGCAAATAGCCCACACAGGTCGCGTTTAAACCGATTCGCATCGTCGGTTGATCGTCGTTTTGATTGTGTTGTCCGGGATCAAGAAACCCCGGCGCTGTTCATGCGGCAGTCATATTTGGCAGTGCAAAAGGCTACGCAAATCATCATAACTTTGCTTGGATCCAGAACCGAACCCATGTCAATTTCCGCCACGTCTCCGAGCCCGTCCCGCGAGTCCGAACCGAAGCAGATCGACCACAACGACTCGATCCGCTCGACCTACCTTTCCATCGAGAACATCAAGGCGATGGCCGCCACCGTGGCCGCCCGCGGCATCGACTCGCTGCCCGCCTTTGCGCCCTTCGATTTCTTCGCGCGGCATAAGGAAAACGAGAAGGAGATCCTGCGGGTCTACCGCACCACGGCAACGGACGTGGAATCCGGGGAAACGATCACCCCCGCGGCGGAATGGCTGCTCGATAACCACTACATCGTTGAGGAAGCGATCCAAGAGATCCGTCGCGACTTCCCGCGGCGCTTCTATCGGGAACTGCCGACGATCAACGTGAACGGCGTCCAGATCCCACGCACCCTGGCGTTGGCTTGGCTTTATGTTGCCCACACTCAAAGCACGATTTCGCAGGAAAGCCTGACGGCCCTTGTCGATGGCTTCCAGCAGGGTGAAACGCTGAGGATCGGTGAGCTCTGGGCGCTGCCATCGCTCGTGCGCTACGTGCTCGTTGAAAACCTGCGCCGTATTTCGATCCGCGTCGAACGCAGCCGCCGGATGCGCCGGCGCGCCAATGAGGCTGCAGATGAGCTTGTGCGGCTGACGGAGCCGGCACAGGCGGCCGACTATCTCAGGTCGCTCGAGTCGCTCGCCGAAGACAACACCTTCGCGACGCAGTTCCTCTACCGCATGCGCGATGGCTCGCAGGCGTCGAGCGTGGCGATCGCATGGCTGGACGAACGCCTTGAAGCGCTCGGTCGCGACACCGAAGAGACGACAATGGCGGAGCACAGCCGCCTGTCCTCCGGCAACGTCACCATGGGCAACATCATTCGCAGCCTTCGCGAGATCGACGACACCGAGTGGTCGGTCTGGGTTGAACAGGTCAGCCACGTCGACAAGCTGCTCTGGGATCATTCCGACTACGGCGATCTCGATTCCGGCTCACGCAACAAGTATCGCAAGCAGATCGAAAAACTCGCCAAGCGCTCGCAGCTCTCGGAAATGGAGATCGCCCAGCTGGCGCTCGACATGACCGAGGAGGCGAAGGCCTCCGACGAGCCGCAACCGCACGAACCAAACGTCGGCGGCTTCCTGACCGGCGCCCAAAGACCCAAGCTCGAAGCGCGATCGAACTATCGCCCAACTCTGACCCAGCATTTCGTCCGCACGGTCCGCCGATTCAACTGGCTATCGATCGCCGTTCCGGTGATCCTGCTCACCATCATCGCCATGGCGATTGTTGGGAAATTCATGGCGCATGCGGGCATGGGACCACTTGAGATCGCAATCCTGCTGATCATGTTCTCCCTTCCGGCTTCGGAAGGAGCAACCGGTCTCTTCAACACTGTGCTGTCGTTTTTCGTCACACCGGCCCGCTTGGTCGGCTACGAGTTCAAGGAGGGCATCCCCGAGGAAGCCCGTACGCTTCTGGTCGTTCCCTGCCTCATCTCGAACCGCGACAGCGTCGATGAGCTGGTCCGCAATCTGGAAGTTCATTATCTCGCGAATCCGCGCGGCGAAATCTACTTCGCACTGCTCAGCGACTGGCCGGACAGCCAAGTCGAGGAAACCTCGGCCGATCTCGAGGTTCTGGACTATGCCCGCCGCGAGGTCGCGAACCTCTCGGCACGCTATGCCTTCGACGGCAAGACACGCTTCTACCTCTTGCACCGCCGTCGTCTTTACAATCCATCCGAGGGCGCCTGGATGGGATGGGAGCGCAAGCGCGGCAAGCTGCACGAATTGAACCTGCTGCTTCGCGGCGACCGCGATACGACCTACCTTCCCGGTGCAAATATCGTACCGGCAAACATTCAGTACGTGATGACGCTCGATGCCGACACCCGCCTCATGCGCGATACGGTCACGAAGCTCGCTGGCAAGCTTTACCATCCGATCAACCGTCCGGTCATCAATCCGGCCACGGGTCGCGTCGAAAGCGGCTACGGCGTGCTGCAGCCGCGTGTCACCCCATCGCTGACAACAGGCAAGGATGCATCGGTCTTCCAACGTGTCTTCTCGATCAACCGCGGCCTCGACCCATACGTCTTCACCGTCTCCGACGTCTATCAGGATCTGGCAGGTGAGGGCACGTTCACCGGCAAGGGCCTCTATCATGTCGACGCCTTCGAAGGATCCTTGAAGGGTCGCATCGAGGAAAACTCGGTGCTCAGCCACGATTTGCTCGAGGGCTCGATGGCCCGGTGCGCGCTCGTCACCGATCTAGAACTCGTCGAAGATTTCCCGACCCGCTACGAGGTCGAAACGTCGCGCCAGCATCGCTGGGCGCGTGGCGACTGGCAGCTGCTGCCGTACATGTTCAACCCGACGCACGGTGTGACCGGGCTCGGCCGCTGGAAGATGTTCGATAACCTGCGGCGCTCTTTGACGCCGATCGCATGGTTCTTCGCTTCGGTGCTCGGCTGGTATTTCATGAGCCCGCTCGGCGCGCTCGTCTGGCAGATCCTCTTGATTTTCTGCCTTTTCGTCGCTCCGACCCTCTCGCTGATCCACGGCATCATTCCACGCAGCAGCGATATCGTCGCCAGTGCTCACCTTTACACGGTCTGGTCCGATATTCGCGCGGCCAACGCTCAGGTAGCCTTGCGGATCGTGTTCATCGCCGATTCCGCTTGCATGATGGCTGATGCCATCGGTCGCTCGCTCTATCGCCTGCTTTTCAGCCACAAACTGATGCTGCAGTGGCGAACGGCAGCCAGCGTCCAGGCCGGCAAGCAGGGAACGATCCCGTCTTACTACAAGGCAATGTGGCACGCGCCGGTGCTGGCCCTCCTCGCACTCGGTTTAGCGGCCCTCTCCGGCGACAACGCCTACCTCGTCGGCGTTCCTTTCGCGTTCCTGTGGATCATCTCGCCGCTGGTCGCCTACTATGTCAGCCAGTCCGCCGAGACCGAGGACCGGCTTGAGGTTGCCGATTCCGTTTCCAGCGAGCTCCGCAAGATCGCGCGCCGCACCTGGCGCTATTTCGCGACGTTCACCACCGCCGAGCAGAACTATCTACCGCCGGACAACGTTCAGGAAACGCCGCACGTGATCGTGGCGACGCGCACGTCGCCGACCAACATCGGGGTCTACCTGCTGTCGGTCGTCTCGGGCCGCCATTTCGGTTGGTTCTCTTTCGAGGAAACCATAGAGCGGCTCGAACAGACGATCGCAACAATCGACAAGATGGAGAAATTCCGCGGGCATCTCTTCAACTGGTATCACACGGATACGCTGGAGACGCTTGGACCGCGTTATGTTTCCGCAGTCGACAGCGGCAACCTCGCCGGCCACCTGATCGCGATCTCGTCTGCCTGCCGCAACTGGGCGGAAGCGCCTTCGGCCCATATGCAGGGCAATCTCGATGGCGTCGGCGATACTGCCGGCATCCTCGCGGAAGTGCTGTCGGAGCTGCCGGACGATCGCAAGACGGTCCGTCCGCTGCGCCGTCGCCTGGAGGAACGCATCATCGGCTTCCAGAATGCGTTGGCTGCGGTAAAGCGCGAGCATGAGTTCGCATCCATCCGCATCATCAACCTGGCCGTACTGGCGCGCGACATTCAGAAACTCGCGGCCAACCTCGATCACGAGGTGAAGTCTGCGCTGAGCGCCGAAGTCACGCGCTGGGCTGAGTCTCTGGTCAAGGTCTGCGAAGCCCACATTTCAGATAGCACCTTCGATCTGTCCAACATCGATGCGTTGCGTCCGCGCCTGATTGCCTTGCGTGACAAGGCCCGCGACCTCGCCTTCTCGATGGATTTCGGCTTCCTGTTCCGACCCGAGCGGCGCCTGCTCTCGATCGGATATCGCGTCGAAAGCGGCGAGCTCGATCAGGCCTGCTACGACCTCCTGGCGTCCGAATGCCGGCTCACCAGCCTGTTCGGCATCGCCAAGGGCGATCTGCCGACGGAACATTGGTACCGCCTCGGCCGCCAGGTCGTCCCGGTTGGCTCGCGCGGTGCGCTTGTCTCCTGGTCCGGCTCGATGTTCGAATACCTCATGCCACCGCTCGTCATGCAGGAGCGTGGCGGCGGTATCCTCAACCAGACCAACAATCTGGTCGTGGTCGAGCAGATGAACCATGCGCGCAAGCTGGGGATTCCGTGGGGTATTTCGGAAGCGGCCTTCAATGCCCGCGACCATAACCTGAATTACCAGTACACCAACTTCGGCGTACCGTCGCTCGGCCTGAAGCGTGGCCTCGGCCACAACGCAGTCATCGCGCCCTATGCGTCGATCCTTGCCAGCCAGTACGATCCTGACGCGGCGCTTGAGAACCTGCAGCGTCTGCGCAAGCTCGGTGCGCTCGGCAAGTTCGGCTTCCACGACGCCGTGGACTTTACGCCGACGCGCCTGCCGGAAGGCAAGACTTGCGCGGTCGTCTATAACTACTATGCTCACCACCACGGCATGTCGATCGCCGCGGTCGCGAACGTTGCCTTCAACGGCCATCTGCGCGAACTATTCCACTCGGATCCAGTGATCGAGGCTGCCGAGCTCCTTCTTCAAGAGAAGGCACCGAGGGATATTCCGGTCATGAGCGGCAAGCACGAGTCCGATACCCCAGCCAGCATCCAGGACGATCTCTTGCGCCCTGAACTGCGCAAGATCTACGACCCCGCCTCGCGCGATCGCGAGCTGGTCTTCCTCTCGAACGGCCACTACTCTCTGATGCTGACCGCAACGGGCGCCGGCTATTCGCGGTGGAACGGCCAGTCGGTCGCCCGCTGGAAAGCCGACCCGACAGAGGATCGCTGGGGCACCTTTATCTTCCTTCGCGATACGGCAACCAACGAATGGTGGTCGACAACGGCGGAGCCAAAGAGTGTCGAAGGCGAACAAGCTAAGGTTCTCTTCGCCGACGAAAAGGCGGAGTTCACCAAGACTGTCGGAGATATCACCAGCGAAGTCGAATGCATCGTTGCGACCGAGCATGATGCCGAGGCTCGACGCCTAACGCTCGTCAACACCGGAACGGAAGATCGCTTCATCGAGGTGACGTCGTATCTCGAACCGGTTCTGGCGACGGACGATGTCGATAACGCCCATCCGGCATTTGCGCGGATGTTCGTCAAGACGGAGATCGGCAAGCGTGGTGACGTCATCCGGGTCGAGCGCAACAAGCGTGATCCGAACGAGCCGAATATGGCCGTTGCCCACCTTATCGTCGACAACTCCGGCTCGACGCGGGACACGGAGTTCGAAACCGATCGCCGCAAGTTCCTCGGTCGGGGACGCAGCCTCGCAAACGCTGCTGCCTTCGATCCGGGCGCGACCCTTTCCGGCACGGACGGCTTCACCCTTGATCCGGTTCTCTCGCTTCGCCGCATCGTCCGCGTACCGCCCGGCAAGAAGGTCACGGTCACTTTCTGGACCATTGCCGCCCCGAGCCGCAATGAGGTGGACCAGGCAGTTGATCGCTACCGCCACGCCGACGCCTTCAACAACGAGCTCGTCCAGGCCTGGACCCGCACGCAGGTGCAGATGCGCCACGTCGGTGTCACGTCGCAGCAGGCAGCAGCCTTCCAGCACCTCGGCCGCCACCTGGTTTATCCGGATATGTATTTGCGAGCCGATGCTGCCGCGGTCGCGGCCGGGATGCAGTCGCAGTCGTCGCTTTGGCCGCTTGCGATCTCAGGCGATTTCCCGATCTTCACGTTGCGCGTCAACGATGACATGGATCTCGAAATCGTCAGGGAGGCCTTGCTTGCGCAGGAATACCTGCGCTCGCGCGGCGTCACCGCCGACTTGGTCATCATGAACGAGCGCGCGTCGTCCTACGCACAGGACATGCAGCACGCCGTCGACCAGATGGCCGAGAATGTCCGCCGCTTGGGTCAGGCCGATGGCTTGCGCCAGCACATCTTCACGGTCCGCAAGGATCTGATGGAAGAATCGACGTATCACGCGCTGATCTCGGCCTCCCGCGTGACGCTCCATGCCAAGAACGGCAAGATTATCGATCAGATCAATCGTGCCGCCGCACTCTTTTCTCCAAGCAAGGAAGAGCAGCAGGAACTGGAGCGCGCCGATCGCACGAGGACGTCAATCAAGCGGAGCGCCCCGAAACCCGCCGCACGGCCATCGAAGGTGGTCATCGAGGAAGAAGGCGATCTCAACTACTGGAACGGCATCGGCGGTTTTGCCGGCGACGGTCGCGAATACGTCGTGCGCCTTCCCGGGGGCCACGCAACGCCGCATCCGTGGATCAATGTAATCTCGAACGAAAAGTTCGGCTTCCATGTCTCCGCGGAAGGTGCGGGGTTCACCTGGAGCGCAAACTCCCGCGATTATCAGCTGACGTCGTGGTCGAATGATGCAGTCATCAACCGCGCCGGTGAAGCGATCTACGTCGTCGATCAAGATAGCGGCGCGGTCATGACCCCGTTCGCAAACCTCTCAGATCGCCAAGACATACGATTCGAAGCGCGACATGGTCTGGGCTATTCGGCCTTCTCCAGCGTCCAGAACGAGATCGCACTCGAGGTTACGCAGACCGTCGATCGCGAGAAACCGGTCAAGTTGCAGCGAATCCGGCTACGCAATACAGGCTCCAAGCCAAGAAAGCTGCGGATCTACGGCTACGTCGAATGGATTCTCGGCAACAATTCGCAAAAGTCCGCACCGTTCATCCTCTCGGAACACGACGCGGAAACCGGAGCGCTGTTTGCAAGCAATAACTACAGCATCGACTATTCCGGTCGTGTCGCTTTCTTTGTGGCCAGCGAGAAACCATCGAGCTTTACCGCCAGCCGCCGGGAATTCATCGGCAAGACAGGTACGATCCAGGCACCGCGTGCACTGAGCTTGGGAACCAGCCTTTCAGGCGCTACAGAACTCGACGGCGACCCGGCAGCGGTTCTGGCGTTCGATATCGAGATTGCACCGGACGAGGAGCGCGACGTCTGCTTCTTCCTCGGCGATACCAAGACGAAGGCGGAAGCGCGGGCGGTGATCAACGATATCCGCAAGGTCGCCTTTGACGACGTTGTCCAGGCAAATCGTTCGTTCTGGCAGGCGTTCACCGGAAAGGTGCAGGTTTCCACGCCCGATCAGGGCATGAACAATCTGATCAACACGTGGCTCCCCTACCAGAGCCTCGGCTGCCGCATCATGGCGCGCACGGCCTTCTATCAGGCAAGCGGTGCCTTCGGCTTCCGCGATCAGCTGCAGGACACGTTGGCATTCGTCATCCATGAGCCGTCGATTGCTCGCAAGCAGATCCTGAACGCCGCCTCGCGTCAATTCCGCGAGGGCGATGTGCAGCACTGGTGGCTGCCAGGCACTGGTGCCGGCGTTCGGACGATGATTTCAGACGACGTGGTTTGGCTCGCTTACGCGATCCATCACTATTGCAGCGTTACGGGAGACAAGAGCGTCCTCGACGAACAGCTCGCTTTCCTCGAAGGGCCGGCACTCCTCGAAGGGCAGCACGACTCCTTCTATCTGCCGGAAGTCTCCGAAGACAAGGTGAGCGTTTACGAACACGCGGCCCTCGCGCTCGATCTCGCCATCGCCCGAACAGGCAAGAACGGCCTGCCGCTCTTCCTCGGAGGCGACTGGAACGACGGCATGAACCGCGTCGGTATTGGCGGACAGGGCACCAGTGTGTGGCTTGGCTGGTTCCTGGCGGGCGCGCTCCGTTCATTCTCGGCGTATGCTGAGGAACGCGGCGACAAGGCGCGCGTCGAGCGGTGGACACAGCACCTGACCACCCTCAAGGCCGCACTCGAGACCGTTGCCTGGGATGGCACTCACTACCGGCGTGGCACGTTCGACGACGGCAGCTTGCTTGGCTCCAAGGAAAGCCTCGAATGCCAGATCGATTCCATCGCCCAATCCTGGAGCGTGCTATCAGGGGAGGGAGATCCGGCGCACTCGGCGAAGGCGATGAATTCCGTGCTGGAGAAATTGGTCGATCCGGAAGCGCGGATCATCCGGCTCTTCACGCCGCCCTTTGCAAACTCGGCTAAGGATCCTGGTTACATCAAGGCCTACCCGCCGGGTGTTCGTGAAAACGGCGGGCAATACACCCATGCCGCGACCTGGGTTGTGCTGGCACTGGCTGAACTTGGCCGCGGCGATGATGCCCTCCGTTGCTTCGATCTGCTCAATCCGATCAGCCATGCGCGCGATCCGGCTTCGGCGGAACACTATCGCGTCGAACCCTACATCATCGCAGCTGACGTCTACGGTGAGGGCGCGCTCAGCGGGCGCGGCGGTTGGACCTGGTATACTGGCTCGGCCGGTTGGCTCTACCGCTCGGTGATCGAGGGCATCCTCGGCATCAGGGTGAGGGATGGCCGCTTGTACGTGCGTCCAGCACTGGCAAGCACATGGGACGGCTTCTCCGCCGATATTGAACGCGCAGGTGCTAAATACCTCATTTCGGTCTCAAAATCGTCCCATCCGAGGGGTTACGATGTGACCATCAACGGACGCGAAGTCACCGATCCCGACGAGGGATATCCGGTCGGATAACAGCATTTTTCCTGGCTAATGATCCGGCGATTCGTTGCGGCCAAAAGGGAACCCTTTTGGCCGCAACTGTGTTTGCATATCGGAAGAGCAGGAGAATTCCATGGCAATAGCGCGCGGGGCACCGATCGGCGCCAAGCAGAGTTCTGTGACGGTAGCGCCGGCGAAACGCGATACGCGGTTGGACGTTCTGCGCGGGCTCGCGCTCATCACGATTTTCATCAATCATGTTCCCGGTCAGATTTTCGAGAACCTTACAACCAAGAATTTCGGCTTCTCGGATGCCGCCGAGGCGTTCGTTCTGATTTCAGGTATTGCCGTCGGCTTGGCCTATGGCACGCGGTTTGAGCCAAGCGCGTGGCTTCACACCGCAGTGAAGGCCACGAAGCGGGCGTTCACTCTTTACCTGGCTCACATGATAACGACGTTCATGACGCTTGCCTTGTTCCTGACGGGCGCCTGGGTCTTCCACCGCCCCGGCCTGCTGTGCGAGATCAATATTCTTGCCGTCCTAACCAATCTGAAGGCTGGTATTCCCGCGCTCGTGCTGCTGGGACATCAGATCGGCTACAACAACATCCTCCCGTTGTATGGGGCCTTGATGCTGATGGTGCCGGTCATTCTGTTGCTCAACGCGGCAAGCCCTCTTCTCGCTTTGGCCGTCTCCGGCACCGTTTGGCTCTTTGCAGGCACCTACGAGATTGCGCCCCATAACATGCTGATCGAGGGCTATTGGTTCCTCAATCCACTGTCCTGGCAGTTCCTCTTCACGATCGGCATCGTCGGTATGATGCATGTCTGCCGCGGCGGCAAACTGCCGCAGCACCCGGTCCTTTTTGCTGCTGCCGCCGCTTACGTCGCATTGTCCTTCGCCTGGGTGGTCGGTCAACTCTGGAGCTTCGGGACTGCGTTGGCAGCGCTCGGTCTGCCGCCGGTGCTGACCGGTTTCGACAAAACGTTCCTGTCCCTGCCAAGACTGTTGCACGTTCTGGCGCTGACGTATCTCGTCATCAATATTCCGGCAATCTCGCGCCTGCTTCGCCGGTCCGCAGACAATCCGCTGACCATTCTCGGCCGCCACTCGCTGAACATCTTTGTCGCCGGCACCATTCTGGCGATGGTTGGCCAGGTGGTGCTCTACATCAACAACCACGACCGGATCGTCGGCCCGGTCTTCGTGGTTATCGGCATCGCCATCCAGTTTGCCTACGCCTACCATCTTGAGCGTAAGCGCAAGCTCGAGACAGGCGGCCGAAACAGGTTGCCCAACCGAACGCTGGTGCCGGTTCCTGTCCGCATCGATCGTTCGCGGGATCGGCGCTAGACGGCGGTGGCATCAGGCTCCTGGAAGATCGCAAGTCCGCCGCCACGCCGCCGCATCTGATCGCAAAAACCTTGACTCCTGTGGAAAACCTTCTAAGAGCAACGGCGGAAAAGGAATATCCATGGTTCGCGACGAACACGCCATTGCTGCATGCAATGACCGGGCACAAGGTGCCGGGATGGATATTGCCGTTCCGGTTTCTTCCAAAACCAAGGCCAAAACGACGACGAAAACCGTCTGACGTCTCTGGCCTGCCGCTCTCTCCCCGGCCCGGCTGGGGACAAGGAAGCCGCGATATTTGCGCGCTTTCCCCCTCACCGGACAAGAGGAGAGAAGAGAAAGAGAGCTTGAGAAATGGGTTTTAAAGTTGCAGTTGCGGGAGCGACCGGGAATGTTGGCCGGGAAATGCTCAATATCCTCTCCGAGCGCGGTTTTCCTGCCGATGAAGTCGTGGCGCTTGCGTCCGCGCGCTCGCAGGGCACCGAAGTGTCCTACGGCGACAAGACGCTGAAGGTCGCCAACCTCGAGAATTACGATTTCTCCGACACGGACATCTGCCTGATGTCGGCCGGCGGCGAAGTTTCCAAGAAGTGGTCGCCCAAGATCGGCGCCCAGGGCTGCGTTGTCATCGACAACTCCTCGGCGTGGCGTTACGACGCAGACGTGCCGCTGATCGTTCCGGAAGTGAACCCGGACGCCGTAACCCAGTTCAGCAAGCGCAACATTATCGCAAATCCCAACTGCTCGACTGCGCAACTTGTCGTCGCTCTCAAGCCGCTGCACGACTTCGCCAAGATCAAGCGCGTCGTCGTTTCGACCTACCAGTCCGTTTCCGGCGCAGGCAAGGACGGTATGGACGAGCTGTTCAACCAGACGCGCGCCGTCTTCGTCGCGGATCCGATCGAGAACAAGAAGTTCACGAAGCGTATTGCCTTCAACGTCATCCCGCACATCGACGCCTTCATGGAAGACGGCTACACGAAGGAAGAGTGGAAGGTTCTCGCCGAGACCAAGAAGATGCTCGACCCGAAGATCAAGGTGACCTGCACGGCAGTTCGCGTTCCAGTCTTCATCGGCCACTCTGAATCGGTCAACATCGAATTCGAAAGCGAGATCACGGCCGATCAGGCACGCGACATTCTGCGCGAAGCTCCCGGCTGCCTCGTCATCGACAAGCACGAGAACGGTGGTTACATCACGCCTTACGAATCCGCTGGCGAAGACGCGACCTTTATCTCGCGCATCCGCGAGGACGCGACGGTCGAGAACGGCCTGAATATGTGGGTGGTTTCCGACAACCTCCGCAAGGGTGCCGCTCTGAACGCGATCCAGATCGCCGAGTTGCTTGTCAATCGCGGACTTGTGAAGCCGCGCAAGCAGGCAGCCTGAACCAGTTGTTAACTATGGTTTGTTAAGCCCGGCTAAATAAGGTAAGGGCTTTTCTTGGCGCGGGTTGGTCGTTTCGGCTTCCCGCGCTTGCCAAATCAAAGACGGTGACAATATTGCCGAAAGCGGGGCCGCTGGCCCGGTTTGAAGGCCAGTCAGATCGGGATATCTCCATGCGCATGACGAAATTTTTGCTGGCAGCTGCCGCCGCCTGCATGCTCCACGCAGTTCCTGCAGCCGCCACGGCAGCCCAGTGCGGCAACAACGGCGCCGGCTTCAACGCCTGGGTGGACGAGTTCAAGCAAGAAGCCGTTGCAAACGGTGTCAGCCCCTCGGTTCTGGATCGCGCCTTCGCAAACGTCTCCTACAACAGGCCGACCATTGCCGCCGACCGCGGCCAGAAGAGCTTCAAGCTTTCCTTTGATGCCTTCATGCAGAAGCGCGGTGGTGCCGCGATCATCTCGCGCGGCAAGAGCATGAAGCGCTCCAATGCAGCTCTTTTTGCATCGGTCGAGCGTCGCTTCGGTGTTCCTGCCGGCCCGTTGATCGCGATTTGGGGCATGGAAACCGGATTCGGCAGCTACATGGGCAACCAGCATACGCTGTCGGCCGTCTCCACGCTCGCCTATGACTGCCGTCGCTCCGACTATTTCACCGACCAGCTTTATGCCGCGCTGCAGCTGGTCTCTGAGGGTTATCTCAATACGCAGGCGCGTGGAGCAGCGCATGGTGAAATCGGCCAGACGCAGTTCCTGCCGCGCAATGTCGTGCGCTTCGGCGCCGATGGCGACGGCGACGGCCGCGTCGATATGGTCGGTTCTCGCGCTGACGCGCTTGCCTCGACTGCCAACTTCCTGAAGGGCCATGGCTGGCAGGCCGGTGCGGGTTATCAGCCGGGCGAGCCCAACTTCGCGGCCATCGCCGGCTGGAACGCGGCGACGGTCTACCAGCAGGCGATCGCCTACATTGGACAGCAGATCGACGGAAATTGAGAACAGCGTAGCGTAAGCCAAAAGCGCCGAACCGAAGTTCGGCGCTCAGACTGCTGACAAACCCGCCGATATTTTCGGCGGGTTTGTTTTTTGGACGTTGGTTGTTTTAGTTGGGTTCTGAGGCGGGGCGAAGTTGGCGGCCTCTGGCGCTCATGCCATGGCTGGTCTGGGTGGCTTGGTGAGCGCCATGGCG
>NZ_JACUZZ010000149.1:0-255 GCF_014851595.1 Rhizobium sp. RHZ01 | reverse complement strand
GAGTACTTAGGCTTGGAGAGTGGTCTCCCCATGTTCAGACAGGATTTCTCGTGTCCCGCCCTACTCTAGGACAATCATGCTATCTACGCGTACGGGGCTGTCACCCGCTACGGCCAAACTTTCCAGATTGTTCCGCTTTAAACACAATTGCCACTGGCCTGGTCCGCGTTCGCTCGCCACTACTTGCGGAGTCTCGGTTGATGTCCTTTCCTGCAGGTACTTAGATGTTTCAGTTCCCTGCGTTCGCTTCTTACA
>NZ_JACUZZ010000148.1:0-255 GCF_014851595.1 Rhizobium sp. RHZ01 | reverse complement strand
CCAACTGACGCTCCGAGCGGATGCCGAACAGGTAGCCAATGAACAGCGCCTTGAACATCAAGGTCGGATCGAGCGGCGGGCGGCCGTTGTCGGCGCAATAAAGCCCCGCAACACGATCATGGATGAAGGAAAAGTCGATCACCGCGTCGATCTTGCGCAGCAGGTGATCCTTCGGCACCAGACTGTCGAGCGTCACCATCTCAAGAGCCGTCTGGGTGGGGGCAGGTTTCTTCAACATGTCCCAATGAATCACAA
>NZ_JACUZZ010000147.1:0-260 GCF_014851595.1 Rhizobium sp. RHZ01 | reverse complement strand
CCTTGTGACGGATCGACCCCGCGCCGTCCGTGCACATCCGTTGCAGAAGCCGACGGACCTGGCGGGTGCTCAGATCAAGCACATGCGCCGCCGACACCATGGTCATCCGGCCGGCGATCACCTTCGACAAAACCTCGATCCGCTGCAGATCACGCTCGCTCATCGCAATCAATCCCATCTGCAATCTCCGCCGTCATCAAAACCGGGGAGAGAGTGACATTTCTACTTTGCAGAAACAGGACATTCTAACTTTGCGGCTA
>NZ_JACUZZ010000146.1:0-260 GCF_014851595.1 Rhizobium sp. RHZ01 | reverse complement strand
GACGAAGTACCATAGGCGCTGGGGCGTTTCACGGCCGTGTTCGGAATGGGAACGGGTGCAGCCGCCCCGCCATAACCACCAGGTCAGCGAAGCGCAACAAATGAGAAGCTGGTGAGGGCAAAGCCCTGTTTTTAGAGTTGAACACGTCTAGGCTTCATCCCGACACGTCTGTGTCGCAGATGAGCATTGATCAATGAGAACGATCAAGCCAATCGAGCTATTAGTACCGGTAAGCTTCACACATTGCTGCGCTTCCACAC
>NZ_JACUZZ010000145.1:0-264 GCF_014851595.1 Rhizobium sp. RHZ01 | reverse complement strand
GTTAAGCCTGCCGCCAGCGTTCGTTCTGAGCCAGGATCAAACTCTCATGTTGAGAATTCAATCATTGGCATTTACGTCACGTTCTGAATCGACGAGAACTTCACACCTGTTTTCCAAACACAAAGGCCAAAACCCTCGCGTCAAAAACCAGTGTAACTTCTCTTGATAAACGTGACCGCCAAAGTCTCTTTCAAGAACCGAAATCTCTTCCGGTCCCGCAAGCTCCGCCGCCCACGTTTCTCTTTCTTCTCATCTTCAATTGTC
>NZ_JACUZZ010000144.1:0-264 GCF_014851595.1 Rhizobium sp. RHZ01 | reverse complement strand
CGGCGCCGCAATTCGACGACCCGATTGCGGCGGTCGACAAGCTGAAGGCAGCGCTGTCGTCCGGCGACGTCGATGGTCTTGCTGCGCTGCTCGGCATCGACGCGGCCAAGCTAAAGGCCAACGAGGACGCCATGAATACCTACCGGCAAATCCGCGAGGGCGCCGCAAAGCAGGTGGTCGTGGAGGACCGGGACGGCAAGAAGATCGTCGAGATCGGCGACAAGCTTTGGCCGCTCCCCTTCCCGCTCGCGAAACGTGGTGATG
>NZ_JACUZZ010000143.1:0-267 GCF_014851595.1 Rhizobium sp. RHZ01 | reverse complement strand
ATCGGCGGCTTCGTGTCGCTGAGCGACCGGCGCCTGCGTGTCGGGGCGCCGAACCGCAGGGCAAAGCCGCTGCGTCCTGCCATGGAGCCGGCCGAATGATGAGGCGTCTGCTCCTGGTGATAGCGATAGTTCTGTCGGCCGCGCCGGCCTTTGCCGTCAATCCGGACGAGGTTCTTGCCGATCCGGCGCTCGAGGCGCGCGCCCGGGCGATCTCCGCCGAACTGCGCTGCATGGTCTGCCAGAACCAGTCGATCGACGATTCCAATG
>NZ_JACUZZ010000142.1:0-280 GCF_014851595.1 Rhizobium sp. RHZ01 | reverse complement strand
CCGCAAAGTTAAAGTGTCCTGTTTCTGCAAAGTAGAAATGTCACTCTCTCCCCGGTTTTGATGACGGCGGAGATTGCAGATGGGATTGATTGCGATGAGCGAGCGTGATCTGCAGCGGATCGAGATTTTGTCGAAGGTGATTGACGGCCGGATGACCATGGTGTCGGCGGCGCATGTGCTTGATCTGAGCACCCGCCAGGTCCGTCGGCTTCTGCAACGGATGTGCACGGACGGCGCGGCGTCGATCCGGCACAAGGCGATTGGCCGACCGTCGAACAAC
>NZ_JACUZZ010000141.1:0-282 GCF_014851595.1 Rhizobium sp. RHZ01 | reverse complement strand
GCGCGCCTACCGCGGCCTACCCGATCTCGACTACCCGTTCCACGACCAGACAGTCACCGTCACAACATGCGGACGCATCTGCTACAAGCGGAAGAAGATCAATCTCAGTCTGGTCTTCGCCGGTCAGCCCGTCGGCATCAAACAGGTCGAAGACCATATCTGGCTGACAAGCTTTATGGACTACGATCTGGGATACTTCGATGATGAGACATGCAGGCTTGAACCTTTGCCGAACCCTTTCGGTCCAAAAGTGTTACCTATGTCTCAGGAATAAAACGTAAC
>NZ_JACUZZ010000140.1:0-284 GCF_014851595.1 Rhizobium sp. RHZ01 | reverse complement strand
CAGGTGTTGCGATGGTTGGGGCTGTAGCTCAGCTGGGAGAGCACCTGCTTTGCAAGCAGGGGGTCAGCGGTTCGATCCCGCTCAGCTCCACCAAATCGCTTTGGTGTCGAGCCGGGATATCCTTCTGGAGAAAAACAAAGTTTGCATCGGCTTCGGCCGGATGCCTGTTCTGCATATATCGTGAAGAGAAGATTGATCTGGAGGCTTCCAGGTGTTTTGCACAATCCCATGGATTGCGCGAGATGTCCGAGCCCAGTTCTGTTGAAACCAAGGATGGCTTAGTC